>NZ_QKTT01000012.1:0-118858 GCF_003234555.1 Curtobacterium sp. MCBD17_019
GTCCGGGCCTCCCGGGCGTGGTGCGGGGGGGGGGCGGGAGGACCGCACGGCGCTCGCGCGACCTCGTCCGGCCCTCCCGGCGGATGCCGCCCCCACGGCGGCACCCGCGGTCGGCGCGGCCTACCCGGCGGCGTCGACGTCCTTCGCGAGGGTACCGAGGTACAGCTCGATCACCTTCGGGTCGTCCGCGAGCGCACGGCCGGTGCCCGAGTAGGCGTTGCGTCCCTGGTCGAGGACGTACGCCCGGTCGCAGATCTGCAGGCAGCGGCGGGCGTTCTGCTCGACCATGACGATCGAGACGCCCGCCTTGTTGATCCGTCGGGTGCGGATGAACGTCTCGTCCTGCCGCACCGGCGACAGCCCGGCGCTCGGTTCGTCGAGCAGGAGCACCTTCGGGTCCATCATGAGGGCGCGGGCCATGGCCACCGACTGTCGCTCGCCGCCGGACAGCGATCCGGCCCGCTGCCCCCGCCGCTGGCCGAGGACGGGGAACAGGTCGTAGACGACCTCGAGCCGTTCGGCGAACTTCCGTGGCCGCAGGTACATCCCCATCTGCAGGTTCTCCTGGATCGACAGTGACGGGAACACGTTGTTCGTCTGCGGGACGAACCCGATCCCGGCCCGCACGAGCTTGTCGGCCCGGTGGTTCGTGATGTCCTCGCCCTCGAGGGTCACGCTGCCGCTCCGGACCGTCACGAGCCCGAACAGCGCCTTGAGGAGCGTCGACTTGCCGGCGCCGTTCGGGCCGATGATGCCGATGAGCTCCCCCGGCGCGCACACGAGGTCGCAGCCGTTCAGGATGTCGACGCCCGGCAGGTAGCCGGCCACGACGTTCTCGGCCCGCAGCACGGGCTCCCCGATGGTGGCGGTCATCGCGTGGTTCCTCCGATGTGGTCGCTCGCGGTCGGCGGCGCCGGGTGGTCCTGGTCGTGGGCGGCGTCCTCGGCCGCGACCTCCTGCTCGAGCTCGTCGAGCGTCTCGTCGCTGAGGAGCGCGTCGTCACCGAGGTCCGTGTCGTGGTGCGCGCCGAGGTAGGCGTCGATCACGGCCTGGTCCTCCATCACGCTGGCCGCGGGCCCCTCGGCGACCACGCGCCCCTCGGCCATCACGACGACCCAGTCCGAGATGTGCCGGACCATGTGCATGTCGTGCTCGACGAACAGGACGGTCATGCCGTCGTCGCGGAGGCCCTGGATGTGCCCGAGCAGACTCTGGGTGAGCGCGGGGTTCACACCCGCCATCGGCTCGTCGAGCATGATCATCGTCGGATCGGACATGAGCGCCCGCGCCATCTCGAGCAGCTTCCGCTGCCCACCGGACAACGACCCGGCGTAGTCGTCCTGCTTGTCGAGGAGCGAGAAGCGGGCGAGCAGCTCGCGCGCCTTCTCGGTGATCTCGGCCTCCCGCTTGGCCCACAGCGGCTTGACGAGGGCCGTGAAGAACCGCTCACCGGGCTGGTCCGTGGCGCCGAGCAGCATGTTCTGCAGCACCGTGAGCCGGGACAGCGCCTTCGTGAGCTGGAACGTCCGCACCATGCCGGCGCGGGCCACCGCGGCCGCGCCGACCGAGCCGAGCGGACGTCCGTCGAACTCCCACGCCGCGTCCTCCGGGCGCCGCCGGGCGAGGGCGCGCGGCGCGGAGCTCGGCTTGTCGAAGCCCGTGAGCAGGTTGAAGAAGGTGGTCTTGCCAGCGCCGTTCGGTCCGATGAGGGCCGTGATCGCGCCGCGCTGCACCTCGAGGTGGTCGACGTCCACCGCCGTCATCCCACCGAACCGCCGCGTGATGCGATCGACGCGGAGCACGGGGTCGGGCTTGGCGGAACCGGGCGCGTGCGGGACGTCCCGGAGGGCGACGGCCGCTG
Source organism: Curtobacterium sp. MCBD17_019 (assembly GCF_003234555.1). NCBI lineage: Bacteria > Bacillati > Actinomycetota > Actinomycetes > Micrococcales > Microbacteriaceae > Curtobacterium > Curtobacterium sp. MCBD17_019. The sequence goes on from NZ_QKTT01000012.1 coordinate 1,862, forward strand.
TCGTGGGGTCAGACACTGAACGTCAGCTCCTTCTTGTTCCCGAGGAGTCCCTGCGGGCGGAACACGATGAGCAGCATGAGCGCGACCCCGACGAGGACGTACGAGAACTGCTCGGCCTGCTGCGTGTTCATGATCGAGCTCGGGATGACGTCGCTCGCGAGCGTGCGGATGGCGAGCCGGACGACGAAGAACAGGACCGAACCGAGCACGGGGCCGAAGACCGTCGCCGCCCCGCCGAGGATGAGTGCGGTCCAGATGAAGAAGGTCATCGAGCGGCCCATCGCGTCCGGCTGCACGGACGACGGCAGGACGTACACGATGCCGGCGAGCGCACCGATCACCCCGCCGAGCACGAGCGCCTGCATCTTGTACGAGTACACGTTCTTGCCGAGGGAGCGGACGGCGTCCTCGTCCTCGCGGATCGCCTTGAGGACGCGCCCCCACGGACTCCGCGTGAGCGCGAACAGCATCAGGGACAACAGGGCGACGAGGCCCCAACCGACGATGCGGATCCACCAGCCGTTGACGCCGTTGTTCGTGAAGTCGAACCAGAGGATCCGCGTGCTGCCCTCGGGCAGGAACGACAGCGCGTTGAACGAGTCGCGGTAGCTCGACCCGGTGAGGCCGTTCGACCCGCCCGTGACCGTCGTCAGGAGGCTGGAACGCCCCACCATCCGGATGATCTCGGCGCCCGAGATCGTGACGATCGCGAGGTAGTCCCCCCGCAACCGGAGCGTCGGGATGCCGAGGACGACCGCGAACACGATCGCCGTGAGCAGTGCGATGACGATCGCCAGTCCCACGGGCACGCCGTGGATGACCGCGATCGCGTACCCGTACGCGCCGAGCAACAGGAACGCGGCCTGTCCCATGTTGACCAGTCCGGTGAGCCCGAAGTGGATGTTGAGGCCGATCGCGGCGATGGCGAACGCCGCCGTGGTGGGCGCGATCGCCTCGGCCGAGAGCGACGTGAGCAGGCTGACGAGGTAGTCCATGGTCCGTTCCCTAACCGATCCGTTCGGCGCGTCCGAAGATGCCCTGCGGCCGGAGCAGCAGCACGAGGATGAGGATGACGAGCGCGGTGGCGTACTTGAAGTCGCCGGGCAGCACGAGGTTCGTGAGTTCCACGACGATGCCGATCACCATCGAGCCGACGAGCGCGCCGTACGCCGTGCCGAGGCCGCCGAGCGTGACCGCCGCGAACATGAGGAGCAGCAGCTGCAGCCCGGTCTGCCAGTTCACCCCGTTGAGGACGAGCCCGAGCATGACGCCCGAGAGGCCGGCGAGGCCCGCGGCGAGGGTCCACACGAACCGGATCACCCGGTCCACGTCGATGCCGGACGCCGCCGCGAGTGCGGGGTTGTCGGACACCGCGCGGGTGGCCCGGCCGAGGCGGGTCCGGACGAGGAACAGGCCGGTCCCGACCAGCACGAGCACCGCGATGCCCATCGCGACGTACGACTGCACGGTCAGCGTCACGCCGGCGAAGTCGACCGTGCGCGGGTTGCCCTGCTGGATCCGCACCGTCGCCGCCCCGAAGAAGTACTGGAACGCGTACTGGAGCGCGATCGACAGTCCGATCGTCACGATCATGAGCTGCGTCAGGCTGATCCGCCGCCGTCGGAGGGGGCGCCAGATCACGGCGTCCTGCAGGTACCCGGTCGCCGCGCAGAGCACGACGACGATGATCCCGGCGAGCCAGATGTCGAACCCCAGGACGTTCGCGAACAGGTAGGCGAGGAGCCCGCCGAGCGTGACCTGCTCGCCGTGCGAGAAGCTCGAGAGCCCGGTGGTGCCGTAGATGAGCGAGAGGCCGACCGACGCGAGCGCGATGAGCAGCCCGAGGCGGATGCCGGATGCGAGCTGCTGCCAGGTCCGACCCCAGGTGACGCCCGAACCGTCGTCGAGGCTCGCGCTCGTCGCGCCCTTGACGGTGGTCAGCTGGAAGATCGTGCCGGCGTTCGACCCGACCGTGGCCTGCACGGGGCGCGCGTCCTGCTGCGCGTCGGCCAGGTACTGCCCCTGGGGCAGGGTCGTCTGATCGAGGGAGACCCGGTACCGGCCCGACGTCGTGATGCGGACGGACCAGCGACCGTCGTCCTCCGTCGTGGAGGTCTCGGCGAACCCACCGGGTCCCGTGACCCGGACCTCCGCTCCCCGGACCGGCTCGCGGTCCGAGTCGAGGATCGTGCCCTGGATGCAGCCGTTCGCGTCGCTCACCGTGCAGGTCGCCGCCGTGGCCGCGACCGCGCGCGGCGCTGACGCCCACTGGAGGCCCACGACCGCGGCGAGCGACAGCAGTGCGGCGAGGAGCAGGACGACCGGGCGGTGCCGGCCCACCCGGGTGCGGGGACGGCGCGTGTGCGGCGCCGTGCCCGTCGACGTCGTGGAACCCACTGAGCCTCCCTCTCGGACCGTCGGACGTCGACGGTTCCGGCACGACCTCCGTCCGATCGGGCGGTCCGTGCGGTTGCGCCGACAGTACGGAGCGTTTGTGTCACCTGTGTTTCCATCAGGTTCCCTGCGTGCTTCGTCACGGAACCGTGATGATGCACAGGAGCGCGAGTGGGGACCCAGCGTCCGCTCAGCCGAACCCGGGCGGACCGCTCAGGTCCTGCCTCCCACACGGTCGGACGGTGCCCGGCTACGGGAATGGCAGGCCCACGCGCCCGCGTTAGCATGTCCCATCCGGTACCCGACGTCGTGGCCGGAGCACCTGCAGCCAGCCCGGAACGACGAGAGGGACCCATGGACCAGCCGGATCCGTTCGGATTCATCGGACTCACCTACGACGACGTCATGCTGCTCCCCGGGCACACCGACGTCATCCCGAGCGAGGCGTCGACCCGCTCGCGCCTCACCAAGCGCATCGAGGTGGCCGTACCGCTCCTGTCGGCGGCCATGGACACCGTGACCGAGGAGCGCATGGCGATCGCGATGGCCCGCCAGGGCGGGATCGGCATCCTGCACCGCAACCTGTCGATCGCCGACCAGGCGGCTGCCGTCGACAAGGTCAAGCGGAGCGAGTCGGGCATGATCACGAACCCCGTGACCACGCGGCCCGACGCCACCGTCGCCGAGGTCGACGCACTCTGCGGGCAGTTCCGCGTCTCGGGGCTCCCGGTCGTGGAGTCCGACGGCACGCTCGTCGGCATCATCACCAACCGCGACATGCGCTTCGTCGCGCCGTTCGAGCAGAGCACGACACTCGTCCGCGACGTCATGACCAAGGCGCCCCTCATCACCGCGCCCGAGGGCATCGACCCCGAGGCGGCGGTCGCGATCTTCGCCCAGCACAAGATCGAGAAGCTCCCGCTCGTCGACGCGTCCGGCCGGCTCCGCGGGCTCATCACGGTCAAGGACTTCGACAAGAGCGAGAAGTACCCGGACGCCACGAAGGACGCCGAGGGCCGCCTGCGCGTCGGTGCCGCGATCGGCTTCTTCGGCGATGCCTGGCAACGGGCGACGGCACTGCTCGAGGCGGGCGTCGACGTGCTCGTCGTCGACACCGCGAACGGCGAGAGCGAGGGCGTCCTCGACATGGTGCGCCGGCTCAAGGCGGACCCGGCGTTCGCCGGCGTCGACGTGATCGGCGGCAACGTCGCGACCCGCGCGGGCGCGCAGGCGCTCATCGACGCCGGCGTCGACGCCGTCAAGGTCGGTGTCGGCCCGGGCTCCATCTGCACGACCCGCGTCGTCGCGGGCGTCGGGGTGCCGCAGGTGACGGCCGTGTACGAGGCCTCGCTGGCCGCGCGCGAGGCCGGTGTGCCCGTGATCGCCGACGGCGGTCTGCAGTACTCCGGCGACATCGCCAAGGCGCTCGTCGCCGGCGCCGACACGGTCATGCTCGGTTCGCTGCTCGCCGGCTGCGACGAGTCCCCCGGGGACCTCGTGTTCGTGAACGGCAAGCAGTTCAAGACGTACCGCGGCATGGGGTCGCTCGGCGCGCTGCAGACCCGCGGCAAGAAGACCTCGTACTCGAAGGACCGGTACTTCCAGGCGGACGTCCCCTCGGACGACAAGCTCATCCCCGAGGGGATCGAGGGCCAGGTGCCCTACCGCGGCGCCCTCGGCAACGTGGTCTACCAGCTCGTGGGCGGCCTCCGGCAGTCCATGTTCTACGTCGGCGGTCGCACGGTGCCCGAGCTCAAGGCCCGCGGCAAGTTCGTCCGGATCACCGCCGCGGGGCTCAAGGAGTCGCACCCGCACGACGTCCAGATGGTCGTCGAGGCGCCGAACTACCGCGGCTGACACGGGCTTCCCCGTGGACGGGCCCGTCGACTCCGGTCGGCGGGCTCGTCGCCGTTCCGCGGGCCCGTCGCCGTTCCGCGGGCCCGCCGCCGTTCCGCGGCCCACGCGCGGTCGCTGGTGCGGGGAGGGTGGCCCGGCCCTAGACGTCGGCCCGTTGCCCCTCCGGCGCTCCCATGAGGTGCCACTCGTACGCGACCCGCACGGCCTCCGCACGGGAGCCGACGCCGAGCTTGCGGTAGATGCTCCGCACCTGCGTCTTCACGGTGTTCGGCGACACCCCCAGGTCGGTGGCGATGTCCTCGATGGAGCCCTGTGCCCGGAGCCGCGTGAGCACGACCCCTTCGCGGCGGGTCAGCCGCGGCACCGTGAGGTCGCTCGAGTACACCGACGGGGCGTCCGCGAGCACCGGCCGGAGGTGCGGGGCCACCTGGTCGAACAACCCCTCGAGTTCGTCGCGTGGGACGAGCCACCACGGGGTGGACAGGCCCCGCGCGCTGCTCACCGTCGCCGCCTCGTCGAGCGACGTCCGCGCGGCGTCGAGGTCGCCGAGCCGGCAGGACGCGACCGCGCGGACGACGTGGAGCTCGGTCCGGGTCCGGGGGCTCGGGTTGCTCCGCCACATGAGCCGGTCGGCGAAGAGACGGGCATGTGGCGCGTTGCCCGCGAGGAGCAGCGCGCGCGCCTGGGCGCCGGCGACGCTCTCGCGCCCGTCGAGGAACGGGCGGAGGCCGGCGAGCGCGGCCTTCGCCTGCCGCGCGAGCAGCAGCAGGTCGGACTTGAGGACGTGCATGAGCCCCTGGTGGTGGTTGCTCAGGGCGTCACGGCCGTAGTGGCCCTCGGCGTCGCGGATCACCCCGAACCCTCCGAGGCCGTCGCCCTGGAGCAACAGTCGGAAGGCGCGGAGGTGCACGACGAGCGGCCAGTCCTCGAGGTCGTACGGCAGGGTGTCGAGCACCCGCATGTGCCGGTCGACCGTCGGGAGGTCCCAGGTCTCGAGTGCGGCGAGGGCGGCGGCGACGTGGACGGGGACCGCCCACACGCTGTGCCGCCACGGGAACCAGCTGCCGTCGCGCATCGCGAGGGTCACGAGTTCCCGACCACGCCGGACGTCCCCGCGCAGGACGTGCAGGTACGCGGAGTAGCCCATCGCCTGGATGCGCAGGTGCGGGTCCTCGTTCGAGCGGGCGAGCGGCGCGAAGTGCTGCAGGGCCTCCTCGTGGCTGCCGTCGTGCAGGTGCGTGATGCCGACCTGCATGTGGCCGTCCGCGCTCAGGCGCACGCCCGCTGCCGGCGTGGTGCGCATCGCCGTGAGCAGGTCCGGCAGGGACCGGGCGACCGCGAGGGCCCGTCCGAAGCTCCCGGCGCGGCGGAGGGACGCGACGCGGAGGACCGAGTCGCGGACGCTCTCCGCTCCGACGTCGGACTTCAACCGCTCGCGCGCCGCGGCGTCGGCCCGGGCGAAGGCCGCGGCCGGCACCGCCGTCCGCCCGCCGTCGTCGGCGAAGTGCATGGCCGCCTGCAGGTGGAGGAGCCAGGGGTCCGTCTCCATGTGGTCACGCGGCACGACGGCGAGGATCGCCACGAGTTCGGCGTGGTGGTCGCGGCACAGCACCGCGTAGTGCTGTCGCGTCAGCGCGGCCAGGTACGGCCAGTCCTGCGCGGCGGCGGCGAGGCCCACGGCCTCCCGGATCTCGCCCTCCCCCTCGAGCAGGCGCGCTCCGGCGGCCGCGATGTCGGGCATGGAACGGTCCTCCTGCAGGGCCAGCTGCTCCGTGAGGACGCGCTTGACGACGGGGGTGAGCGTGAAGCGGGAGCGGCCGCGCACGCGGGTCCACGCGCCGAGCCCGGCTCGTTCCGCCACGTCGAGGAGCTGCGCGACCTGCGCCGCGTCGCCCTCGTCGCGGACGAGCATGTCCTTGTTCATGAACGGGAGGACCGCGCCGGTGACGATCGCCGGCCACGACGCCGTCCCCCGCAGCCCCGACGTCAACTCGTCGACGATCTCGACGGCGATGCGGCGGACGACGGGCTCGAGCTCGTCGCGGTGCCACACCCGGTGCGGTTCGAGCGCGAGCTGGTTCGTCAGCCGCTGCACCGCGGTCGGCCAGCCGGACAGCCGCTCGTGCACCATCGCGATGGCGGGGCTGTCGAACGCGACACCGCGGAGCGTCAGGACCGCCGCGGTCTCCTGCTGGGTGAAGAGCAGGCCGGACGTGTCGAGGACCTCGACGTCGAACCGGGCCGCGACGGCACTCCCCTCGAACGCCGTGCTGCGCCGCGACACGACCACGACCGTGCAGCGGGTGCGTTCGAGCAGCCAGGCGACGTCGTCCTCCACCGCCGCCGCGATCCCGGCGTCGCGGAGCCGGTCGAACTCGTCGAGCACGATGACCTCGTCGCCGTCGAGTCGGGTGAGCAACGCCGCCACGACCTCCTCGTCCGGCGCGTCATCGCGGTCGGGGTGCTCGGGCTGCGATCCGTCCGCTTCCCGTCGGAGCTGGGCGACCACGCTCCGCCACAACCCGCACCGTGTGTCGGTCTCGCGGGCGCCGTGCCACGCGACGCGTCGTCCGCCCTCGGTGACCTCGCGGTCGACCCAGTCCGCCACCACGGTGGTCTTCCCGGTCCCGGCCGGACCACGGACGCACACGATCTGCGCGCGAGCGGCGTCGTCGAGCGCCTCGAGCCACCGCGGCCGACGCAGCTGGAACCGGCGCGGTCGCGGGTAGCCCGGCCGCGGTGTCCGACCACCTCCGCCTCGCGCCCGGGCGACGTCCGCCGCCTGTTCCGTCCCGACCGAGGTCAGCATCTCTTCCATACGCGTTCGCTCCGATGACCACATCACGTACCCCTGACTGGGTACGAGGAGGCTAGGTGCGTGATCAGGCGGACGCGACGGCGAAACTTCGTACATCGCCGTTATCTCGCCCACGGGTGACATTCCGGAACAACACCGGGTCGTTCCACTTCACCCGGTACCCAGAGGTGAAGGGCAAGACCCTCCCGCCCTGAGGGTATCTCGACACCGCTCGCGGGTCGAGCACGACCGACGACGGACCGTCCGGTGGACGGGGGTGCCCTCGCGTCGTGGCCGGCGGTGCGCCATGATGTGCAGATGCCCTCGGCCGCCGACGTCCCGACCTCGTCGCCGTTCCGCATCTCCTTCGTCTGCAGCGGCAACATCTGCCGGTCCCCGATGGCCGAGGTCGTCTTCCGCCGCATCGTCGAGGAGGCCGGGGTCGCCGACCGCTTCGCCGTCTCGTCCGCCGGCACGGGCGACTGGCACGTGGGCGAACCGGCCGACGAGCGGACGATCGCCGCCCTCGCGGCACGCGGATACGATGGGTCCAGGCATCGCGCCCGTCAGTTCGCCCCGGACCGGTTCCCGGAGTTCGACCTGGTGGTCGCACTCGACCGCTCCCACGAGCGCATCCTGCGATCGTGGGCCCCCACGATGGACGACGCCGCGAAGGTGACGCTCATGCTGCGGTACGACGAGGCCTGGCCGCAGCACGCCGAGGTGCCCGACCCGTACTACGCGGATCGGCACGAGTTCGACCGGGTCCTCGCGACCATCGAACGCGCGTCGCGGGCCCTCTTCCACCAGATCGAACCGGCAGTCCGTCAGGGAGCCCCATGACACCCCTTCCCCCGCAGCCGATCAGCCCGCTCGACGGGCGGTACTTCCCGGTCGTGCACACGGTGGGGGAACACCTCTCCGAGGCGGGTCTCAACCGGGCCCGCGTCCGGATCGAGGTCGAGTGGCTCGTGTTCCTGACGGACCACGCGATGTTCGCGACGTCGCCGCTGTCGATCGACGACCGAGCAGCGCTCCGCGCCGTCGCGGACGACTTCGGGCAGGCGGCGATCGACGAGCTCGCCGGGCTCGAGGCCACCACCCGACACGACGTCAAGGCCGTCGAGTACTTCGTGCGCGCCCGGCTGTCCGAACTCGGGCTCGACGCCATCGCCGAGCTGACGCACTTCGCCTGCACGAGCGAGGACGTCAACAACCTCGCCTACGCGCTCACCATCCGCGACACCGTGCAGGACGTCTGGCTGCCCGCCGCCCGAGCCGTCACCGAGGCGCTCCGCACCCGGGCGGTCGAGCTCCGCGCGGTCCCCATGCTCGCCCACACGCACGGACAGCCGGCGACGCCGACGACGCTCGGCAAGGAGCTCGCCGTCGTCGTCCACCGCCTCGAGCGGGTGCTCGCGCAGGTCGAGGACACCGAGTACCTCGGCAAGTTCTCCGGCGCGACCGGCACGTTCTCGGCGCACCTGGCCGCCGATCCCGAGGCCGACTGGCCGGCACTCTCCCGGGCGTTCGTCGAGTCGCTCGGGCTCGTGTGGAACCCGCTCACCACGCAGATCGAGTCGCACGACTGGCAGGCCGAGCTGTACGACCGGGTCCGGCACGCGAACCGCATCCTGCACAACCTGGCGACGGACGTCTGGACCTACATCTCGATGGGGTACTTCACGCAGATCCCGGTCGCCGGTGCCACCGGGTCGTCGACGATGCCGCACAAGATCAACCCGATCCGCTTCGAGAACGCCGAGGCGAACCTCGAGCTCTCGACGGCGGTGTTCTCGACGCTGTCCGAGACACTGGTGACGAGCCGCATGCAGCGCGACCTCACCGACTCGACGACGCAGCGGAACATCGGGGTCGCCTTCGCGCACTCCCTGCTCGCCCTCGACAACCTGCGCCGCGGGCTCGGTGAGATCGCCGTGGCCGAGGGCCGCCTCGCCGCCGACCTCGACGGCAACTGGGAGGTCCTCGCCGAGGCGATCCAGACCGTCATCCGCGCCGAGGTGACCGCGGGCCGCTCCGAGATCGAGGACCCGTACGCGCTGCTCAAGGAGCTCACCCGGGGCCGCCGCGTCGGCCGCGAGGACCTCGTCGCGTTCGTGAACGGACTCGACATCTCCGACGGAGCGAAGGCGCGGCTCGCCGCGTTGACCCCGGCGACCTACACCGGCCTCGCCGACGAGCTCGTCGGGTTCCTCGACTCCTGACGACCGCGCTGCCGGTGCTCCGCCACGGCGCTCGCGAGCGCTCCGCGGAGTTCCGGGTGCACGAAGCGGTAGCCCGCTCCCTCCAGGCGCGCGGGGACGACCCACCGGCTCTTCAGCACGAGCTCCGTCTCGGTCCGGATCGCGATCGACCCGAGTTCGAGCATCCAGCGCGGGAGCGGGAGCCCGAAACGCCGCCCGACGATCTCGCGGAGGGTCCGCATCATGGTGCGGTCGTCCGTGGGGTGGGGGGCGCAGACGTTGACGACCCCGTCGATCTCCGGATGGTCGCGCACGAACCGGATGGCCCCGAGCACGTCGGCGATGTGCACCCAGCTGAAGCGCTGCCTCCCGTGCGTGTGCCGGTCCTCGTGGAACGTCCCGGCGGCGCGACGGCGACGCGTCGCGAACCACGGTCCGTCCAGGTGCGGACCGCCGAGTCCGAGCCGCGCCAACCGGATGAGCGGCACGAGGGCGCTGCCGTCGCCGAGCACGATGGCGATGCGGAGCGCGACCCGACGGGTGCCCGGCAGGTCCCCGTCGAAGAACGCCGCCTCCCACGCCCGTGCGACCGACACGGAGAACCCGGTGCCGATCTCGCCGTCGGCCTCGGTCTGCGGGCGGTCCTCCGCATGCCGGTAGATGGTCGCGGTCGACGCGTTGCACCAGACCCGCGGCGGCCGTCGCGCCGCGCGGATGGCGTCCCGGAGTTCGCGCGTGGTCTCGACCCGCGAGCGGAGGATCTCGGCACGGTTGCGGGCGCCGTACCGGCAGTCCACGCTCTTGCCCGCGAGGTTGACGACCAGGTCGGCGCCGTCGACGAGCTCGGTGATCCGGCGGGTGTCGCCCCACACCGCATCGCCGGTCCGTCCCACGGTCGTGACGTCGGCGCCCTCGGCGCGGAACGCGTCGACGAGGTACCGGCCGATGAAGCCGGACGCACCGGCCACCACGACGAGTGGCCGCACCGCGTCGCCACCACCGCTGCCGCTGCCGCCGCCGCCGGCAGCACCGTGCTCGCTCCTGCTGTCGCTCCCGCTGTCGCTCATGGACGCCTCCCCGGTCCGCCGGTTCCCCCGGGGGCGTCCGCGTCGTCGGGCACGACACCGTGGACGAACGACCCCTCGTACCGGTACAGCGTGCCGACGAGCGGCGCCGACAGCGTCAGCGACACGCGTTGGCGGTCGATGCCCGGGTCGTACCGCTCGGTCAGGACCACCCGCGGTGCCACGGCGGCCGGGAGGCGCAGCATCCGTCCCAGCACCCGGAACGACACACGGGTCGAGACCAGGCGGAGCGCGCCGTCGGCGACCGCGACGTCGAGCGCGGCCACGAGCCGGCCGCGGCGCCCCAGGTGGTCGGCGAGCCCATCGGCGTCCGCCGTGATCGCGTCCTGCATCACCCAGGGCCCGGACCGGAAGTGGAACGTCCGGCGAGCGAGGACGGCGATGCGTCCCTCCCGGTCGACGGCCGGCCGGTTCTCGACCGTGAACGGCACGTCGCGTTCCCACACGGGCGCCATGACCGCGTCGCGGGCGAACCAGGCGAGCAGCGGCCACATCCAGCGTCGTGGCGTCCCGACGACGTCGAAGACGCCGGTGCCCCGTCCGACGTGCCCCGCGGGGATCGCGCCGAAGTAGCCGCGCAAGCGGGGGTGCAGCGCGTCGAGGGTGCCGGGACGGGTGCTCGCCTCGTAGGGCGATCGTGCGCTCGGGGTCACGGTCGGATCCTGTCACGTCCCCGGTGCCCGGTCGGTGCGGATGCCTACGATGGCGGCATGGGCCACCACCACGAGCACGGCGCGCGGTCGGCCAGCGCTCGGGCGTTGACCGTGGCGTTCTGCGTGTCCGCCGCGATCCTCGTCGCCGAGGTCGTCGGCGCCGTCGTGACCGGGTCCCTGGCGCTCCTCGTCGACGCCGGGCACATGGTCGTCGACACGGGCGGTCTCGCGATCGGGCTCGTCGCGGTGCGGCTCGCGCAGCGCTCACCGACGGCCAGACGGACCTGGGGCTTCCAACGCGCCGAGGTCCTCGGCGCCGTCGCGCAGGCCGCGGTCCTGCTCGGGGTCGGGATCGTCGTCCTCGTGACGGCCGTGCAGCGCCTGGTCACGCCGGTCCCCGTCCCCGCGGTGCCGCTCCTGGTGTTCGGTGTCCTCGGCGTGGTCGGCAACGCGGTCGCGCTGGCGGCGCTCACACGCTCCGGAGGCGGGACGTTCACCGCGCGGGCGGCGCGGCTCGAGGTGCTGAACGACTCGCTGGGGTCCCTCGCGGTCGTCGCCGCGGCGATCGTCGTCGCACTGACCGGCTGGGAGCGCGCGGACTCCGTCGCCGCGATCCTCATCGGTGCGCTCATCCTGCCGCGCGCACTCCGGCTGCTCCGCGAGACCACCGACGTCCTGCTCGAGGCCACCCCGCCCGGGCTCGACCTCGACGCCGTACGTCGTCACATCCTCCGGCTCGACCACGTGCGCGCCGTGCACGACCTGCACGCGTCACTCGTCGCCACCGGGGTGCCGACCCTCACCGCGCACGTCGTGATCGACGACCACTGCTTCACCTCCGCGCACGCCCCGACGATCCTCGACGAGCTGCAGCAGTGCGTCGCCGAGCACTTCGCCGTGCCGGTCGAGCACTCGACCTTCCAGCTCGAGCCCGCGTCACACCAGCGGCACGAGCACGACGTCCACGCCTGACCCCGGCGGCGCGGCTCAGGCCCGGGCTGCGAGACGGCTGCCGGCCCAGAGCGCGAGTGCGATGACGACGACCACGAACCCGAGGAGCACGGGCAGCGGCGCGACCACGAGCAGCACCGCGCCGGCGAGGACCACCGGGACGACCATCCCCGCGTAGCCGATGAGGAACGTCGCCGCCAGGACACCGCCGCGCCGCTCCGGCCCGACCAGACCGCCCGCACCGGCGATGGAGGCCCGGAAGAGCAGTCCGACGCCGGCACCGGCGAGCACGCTGCCCACGACGAACACCGCGACGACGAGGACGAGCGCGCCGACCGCGACCCCGGCGAGTCCGACGGTGACGAGCAGCATGCCCCAGCGGACCTGCGCACGCATCGCGAGGCGGGCGAGGGCGATCTGCGCGACCGCAGCGCCCGCGAAGACCCCGAAGCTCGTCGCACCGGCGGCGAGCCGGTCCGTGACGTGGAAGGTCGTCGCGAGGAACGTCGGCGCGATCGACGTGAACAGGCCGAGCACGGCGAAGGTGCTGAACGCCCCGGCGCCCGCCGCCCAGAAGGGTCCCGCCGCCCCGGACGGCGCGGTGATCGGCTGGGGTCGGTAGGCCGGGCGTCCCCGCCCGGTGTCGATGGTCTCCGGGACGACGAGCATGGCGACGAAGGCGACCGCGAGGACCACGACGAACACGGCGTACGGCACGACGAGGGGGTGCCGGACGAACTCCGCCAGCACACCGCCGACGAGGGCACCGCCTCCGATGCCGCCGAGGTTGACCGCTCCGGCGACGACGCTCGCGTTCCCGCCCGCGCCCCCGTCCCGGCGCGCTCGGACCCGGAGTTCACCGAGGTGGGCCGTGGCCGAGGCCGTCAGGGTGCCGACACCGAGTCCGCTGATGAACCGCGCGACGAGGAGGCCCGGGACGTCGTTCCAGACGAGGAACAGCACGGCGGCGACGAGCTCGAGCGCGACCGACACGAGGATGAGCCGTCGGCGTCCGTGGACGTCGCTGAGGTGCCCGGCGAGCCAGAGCGCGATCATGACCCCCACGGCGTACGCCGCGAACACGAGTGTCACGGTGAAGGTCGGGAAGCCGTCGCGTGCCTGGTACAGCGCGTACAGCGGTGCGGGGACGGCGGCGAACGCCATGACGCTGAGGAAGCTCCCCGCGACGATCCAGAACCCGGCCGCGTGGCGCTGACGGCTCGGGGTCGGTCGGGCGGGCCGCTCCGGGCGTCCGGCACCAGCGACGGGATCGGGCAGCGGCACGGGTGCGGTCCGGGGAGCGGTGGTGGTCATGGTCCGAGCGTGCAGGACTGCGCCGATCGTGTCCAACGGACAGGACCGCTGACGTCCATCGACGTGGACGATGATGGACGCATGGAGACCCGCCTGCTCGAACAGTTCGTCGCCGTCGCCGACGAGGGCAACGTCACCCGCGCCGCCGCCCGGCTCTTCGCTGCGCAATCGACCGTGTCCGCCGGTCTGCAGAGCCTCGAGCGCGAGCTCGGCGGGGCCCTGTTCGACCGGGTCGGTCGCCGTCTGACCCTGAGCCCCCTCGGCGAGGCGCTCCTGCCGGACGCCCGGGCGGCGCTCGGCGCGGTCGAGCGCCTCCGGGACGGCGCCGTCACCGCCGACGCGCAGCTCCGCGGCCGCGTGCGCGTCGGGATCTTCGCGAACATGGACATCGTCGACCTGCCGCGGATCATCACGACCTTCCACGCGCGGCACCCGCTCGTCGACGTGCACCTCAGTGCCTCCGCGGCGGGGACCACCGGCCTGGCGGAGGACCTCCGGGCCGGCCGGCTCGACCTGGCCTTCACCGCACTGCCGCAGGACCCGCCGGGGATCGCGGTGACTCCGCTCCGCGCCCTGCCGTTCCGGGTGTACGTCGCACCACCGCATCGACTCGCGGACCGCGGTGTCGTGTCCCTCGCCGAACTCGCGGACGAGCCGTTCGTCGACACCGCGCGCGGGTTCGGGAACCGCATCATCCTCGACGCGGCGCTCCGCGACCGGGGCATCCGGCGCCGCATCGTGGCCGAGATGAACGACCTGCCGTCGGTCGTCCGGTTCGCGGCGACCGGGCTCGGCGTCGCGGTCGTCCCCGATCCCGGCACCGCTGGGGACGCCGTCGTGCTCGAACTCGCGGACCCGGTCGAGCCGCTGCGAGTCGGACTCGCCACCGCTGCCGGCGCCGCTCTGAACCGCGCCACACGCGCCCTCGCCCGAGCGGTCGTGGGCGGTACCGGCGGCGGCAGCGTCGAGCGGAGCGCCGGCTCGGATCAGGCCGCGGACGGCTCCTCGAGCAGGTGACCGATCGCCTCCACCGAACGCCGGGCGCGCGCCGTCGTCGACACGAAGCCGATCACGACGACGCCCACGGCGATGCCGACGACGATCCACCACATGGCGTGCGTCGCGACCGCGAAACTCGCGTGGACCGCCGCCGCTCCGCTCGCTCCCGTGACCGTCCCGGCGAGCGCCACGCCGAGGGAGACCCCGGTCTGGCGACTCGTCGACGCGACCCCCGCAGCCGATCCCGCCTGGGCACGGGGCATGCCGGACACCGCCGTGTTCGTGATCGGCGCGTTCACCATCCCGAAGCCGAACCCGAACAGCGCGAAGGCGACGACGAGCATCCACATCGGCGTGTCCGCGCCGATCGTCGTGAGGACCGCCGCGCCCGAACCGATGCCGACACCCGCGAGCACGAGCGGGATCCGGGTGCCGACCGAGGCGACGAGGCGACCGGAGAACGGCGACACGACCATGGTCGCCACCGCGGCGGGGAGCGTCCAGAGCCCGGCCTCGAACGGTGACATGTGCCGGACCTCCTGGAGGTACAGCGCGTTGAGGAACAGGAACGCACCGTTCGCGCCGAAGGCACCGACCGCCGTGAGCACGGCCGTCGAGAACGGGATGCTCCGGAAGAACCGGACGTCGACGAGCGGCTCCCGGCGCCGCCGTTCCACCACGACGATGAGGACGAGCGCGAGCGCTGCGGCGGCGAACAGGGCGATCGCCGCGACCGAGCCCCACCCGAGCCGTGGACCCTCGATGAGTCCGCCGACGAGCGCCGCGAGCAACACGACCACGAGTGCCTGACCCGGGGCGTCGAAGCGCCGGGGGCGAGCCGCACGGGACTCCGGGACGAACGCGAACGTCAGCACGACGGCCGCGATGCCGATCGGCACGTTGATCCAGAAGATCGCCCGCCAACCGATCGTGTCCGTCAGGGCTCCACCGACGAGCGGACCGACCCCCATCGAGACGCCGACCACCGCCCCCCAGACGCCGACCGCGCGAGCACGCTCCTTGGCGTCGTCGAAGGTCGCCGTGATGATGGACATCGCGACCGGGTTCATCATCGAGCCGCCGACGGCCTGGACCATCCGGAACACGACCAGCCAGCCGACGCTCGGCGCCAACGAACAGAGGAGCGAGCCGACGGTGAACAGGACGAGCCCGACCTGGAACGTCCTGCGTCGGCCGATGCGGTCCGCGGTGGACCCCGACAGCATGAGCAGACTCGCGAGGACCAGCGTGTAGGCGTCGATCGTCCACTGGAGCCCGGAGATCGTGCTGTGGAGCTCACGGCCGATCGACGGCAGCGCCACGTTCACGACGGTGGCGTCCAACGAGACGATGAAGAGACTGAGGCAGCAGACCGTCAGGATCACGTACCGGTGGCGGTACCGCGACGGGAGGTCCGGGTCGCCCTGCTGGGGGCTGCGTGCGTGGACGGACTCGCGTCGGTCGTGGTCAGTGGTGGTCGTCGCCCTCGTCCTTCCGGTGTCCGCCGAGCATGTCGTTGTCGTCCTGCTCACTCGTGGCCGCCAGCTGCAACATCGCCAGCACGACGATGACGACGATGAACGCGATGCAGAGGAACACCGCCGCGAGTTCGGGCTGACGGGTGGACATCAGGACGACGAGTCCGACGAACACCGCGACGATCGCCGAGATCGCGAGGAGTTCGACCGGGCGGAGCCGGTCGCGGCGGCTTGGGGTGGTCATGCGTGTGGTGCTCCGTTCGGGGCCGACGGCGTGGGTGCCGAGGTCCCCCACTTGTGCGAGAGGGCGGCGATCACGTGGAAGACCGCCGTCAGGGCGAGGTACGCGCCGAGCAGGCCGACGAGGATGATCGACGAATCGAGGGTGCCGCTGACGTGCTCGATGCCGCCGAGGTCCTTGGAGTAGTCCGGAGGCGTCAGCAGGAACGCGATCGCCAGCAGGACCGTGAGCCCCCCGACGGTCATCCAGTCGCGGGCGAAGGGCGACGTACGCCGCGCGAGGACGCCCTGCAGGAGTTCGATGCCCCCGGTGACGACCGCGAACGCGGTGACGACCGCGAGGAACGCCGGGAGTCCCGCAGACGGGAGGAACAGCGCGACGACGCCGGCGGCGACGGTCACCGCAGCCTGCACGACGGCGAGGCGACGGGACCGGGGGTCGTCGAGTCGGCGCAGGCTGCCGACGCCGAGCAGGGCGCCCTCGACGATCGCGAAGGCGCCGAACAGCACCAGCCCGAGCGAGGTGGCGTGGTTCGACGAGAACGTGATCACCATCGCCACGACCGCGGCGGGCAGTGCCCGGGACAACGGGACCGTCCAGTACCGGGCGCGCTGCGCGGCGTCGTCCACGGTGTCGGACACGGAATCCCTCTCTTGGGCAGGCTGATCGTACGGTCAATGGTACCGCCGGGCCGATGCGGGCCCGTCCGGCCGGCGGCGTCGCGGCTGAGGATGCTCGAACCGCGAACGCGCGCCGCCGACCCCGCGGGCCGACGGCGCGCGACACGACCGGTCAGGCCGCGGGGTCCTCCTGTCGCTCGAGCTCACGTCGGCGACGGACCGAGCGGACGCCCAGGCCGGTGACGACGGCGATCGCCGCGACCAGGACCACAGCAGCCGTGCCCACGGTTCCGGTGAAGGCGAGCCGGGCCGGGTGCGCTCCGACGGCGACCGGTGTCGCGGAGGCCGAGGGCCGTGGCGTCGCGGTCGGGTGCTCACCGCCGTGGGGCGGGGTGGTCGGTGTCACGACGGGCGGTTCGATCGTGCCGATCGGTCCGGGCAGCGGCACGGGGTCCGACGGGTCGCCGTCGTCCGGGTCGTCGGGCGAGGTGGCGATCGCGACGTTGAGGACGTCGGCGCCGTCGCCGCGGTACGCGGCGTCGAGTTGGGCGTCGAAGCGGAACCGGTGCCGTTCGCCCGGTGCGATCGTGACCGCCGAGGAGCACGTCACGTGCTGACCGTCGGCGCGACAACCGTCCTCGGACCCCACGAAGCGCACGGGCTCCGGCAGGTCGTCGACCGCACCGACCCGGCGCGCGTCGGACGGTCCGCCGTTGACCGCGCTGATCGTGTACCGGAACACGCCCCCGGGCAGCAGCTCGACGTCCCCGGGCAGGAGGTCGGCGGCCTTCTCGGTGCGCAGCGCGGCGTCGGTCCCGATCGCGGCCCGGACCGTCGACGCGTTGTCCGCCGTGTTCGTGTCGGCGCGCGATGGTGGCGTGGTGATCCGTGCCGCGCTCGCGATCTGCCCCGTGGCGTCCGCAGCGAGGTCGCCCTCGATCGTCCAGGTGACCGTGGCCCCCGGGTCGATGTCGGCCGTCGTCGCGATCTCCGGACCGGCGCCGGACCCCGCACCGCACGCGGCACCGGCCGTGGCGGCGCACGTCCAGCGGACGTCGTGCAGTTCGGTCGGCGTCGCGATCACCACGTCGTTGCGCGCGGAGCCGTTCCGCCCCCGGTTCGTCGCGGTCGCCGTGTACCGGACGTGCGTGCCCGCGACGACGCGCTCCGGCATCTCCTGCGTGATGCCGACGTCGGTCGGGATGGACACGGTCAGGTCGTCGACCTCGTGGGCGTTGGTCGAGTTCCCGGTCGAGGCGGTGAACCCGAGGCGCAACGTGTCCGGGAGCGGCGCCTGTCCGTCACCCTCGAGCGCCACCTGGTCGATCACGGTCCGCATCCGGGTACCCGGTCCGGAGTCGGACCGCACCGTGAGTGCGAGGACCCCGTCGGCGGCCGGCAGCAACGTGACGTGCACCGTCCGTTCGTCGGACCGGGACTGCGTCCCCACTCCACCGTCGGGGCCGACCGCGCCGCGGAGGAACCGGTAGCCGTCCGTGCCGTTCCCCGAGCCGCGGAGCACGACGTGGTCGGGCTGGGGGCCGGGGCCGGACCCGTTGAACGGGCGTGAGAAGTTGCCGCGCAGGTCGAACCCGACGCCGACGAACGCCCCGGGCATGCCGGCGACGTCGCAGGTGCCGTAGTGGCCCGAGTCGTCGTAGCAGCTGTACCCGAGCGCCGCGCCGGGTCGCCCGACCCCCGGCGCGACGGCACCGTCCGACAGCGACATGAGCAGGCCGTCCGCCCCGGTGCCGCCGTGCATCGCGTACCGGAACTCGATCTCGAGCCCGAGGTCCGACGCGAACACGTCGTCGGTGGCCCAGGAGCCAGCCTCGCTCCGCGCGGCGTCCGTGAGTCGCAGCCAGCCGTCCCCGACCTCGGCGTCGCCGGACAGCGTCCCGCCGTCGGCCGAGTCGAAGTCGGTGTGGAACGGGAACGCGAGCTCGGCTGCGTGGGCGGTCGTCACGGGGACCATGGCCCCGGCGCTCAGCGCGGAGAGTGCCAGGGCTCCGCAGGCGATGCGCCGCAGTCGCCGCAGCGCCGCGGCGCGGGGTACGGCGCCCGGCGTCCCGGGTCGTGCTGGTGTCGGTGGATGTGCTCGTGGTGCTGATGTCATGCCGCCCATGCTGGGGACCGGAGTCGCTCCCCCGAGGCGGGAGCGGACCGGTTGTGGAGGCCGCGCCCGGGCCTCCCGGCTGTGGACGGCGGACCGACGGGCCGACGGACCGGCGGGCCGCCCACCGCACGCAGTGGACGGTCCGCCGTCAGCTCACGCGGTGAGCCACACCGTGCTCTCGCCCGGCAACAGCCCGTCCTCGATCGGGCACGACGCCACGACGACGGCGCCCTCGGGCAGCGGCACGGGGTCGGTGCCGAAGTTCGTGACCGAGCGCCATCCGTCGCCGCGCGCGAACCCGACCACCCGGTCCGGTGTCTCGAGCCACGTCAGGTCCTCGCCGCCGCGGTGCGTCCGACGGAACGCGAGCGCCGCGCGGTACAGCTCCAACGTGCTGCCGTCGACGCCGTCCTCGGCCTCGACGCTCCACGTCCCGAAGTCGGCGGGCTGCGGCAGGTGTGCCCCGTCCGGCCCGAACCCGAACGAGGAGCCGGACCGGCTCCACGGGATCGGCACGCGGCAGCCGTCACGGCCCTTGTCCGTGTGCTCCGAGCGCGCCCACTTCGGGTCCTGCAGGCGGTCGCGCGGGATGTCCGCGACCTCGTGGAGGCCGAGCTCCTCGCCCTGGTACACGTACGCGGACCCGGGCAGCGCGAGCACGAGGAGGGACGCGGCACGGGCACGACGGAGCCCGCGGTCGCGGTCGAGCACCGGCTCCCTGCCGTCGCTCATGAGCCAGGCGCCCGAGTCCGCCCCGTCCGGGAGCCCGTACCGCGTGGCGTGCCGCACGACGTCGTGGTTCGACAGCACCCAGGTGCTCGAGGCCCCGGACTGGCTCGCCTGCGCGAGGTTCTCGTCGATGATCGCGCGGAAGGCCTCGGGGTCGAACGGGGCCTCGAGCAGGTCGAAGTTGAACGCCTGCCCGAGTTCCGTCGGTCGGGCGTAGAGCACACGACGGCGTGCGGGTACCCACGCCTCGGCGATCGCGCTCCGCGGCGGGTCGTACTCGTCGAGCACCCGTCGCCAGGACCCGAGGATCTCGTGCACCTCGTCGCGGTCGTAGAGCGGGTCGCTGCCGTCGAGGGGCAGGTGGTCCTGGTCGCTCGGCCGGAACGGCTCCGACAGGTCCTTGGCCATGGCGTGCGCGACGTCGACGCGGAAGCCGTCGACCCCGCGGTCCGACCAGAAGCGGAGCGTCTGCTCGAAGTCGGCGCGGACCTCCGGGTTCGACCAGTCGAGGTCGGGCTGCTCCCGCGCGAACAGGTGCAGGTACCACTGGCCGTCGGCGACCCGGGTCCACGCGGAGCCGCCGAAGTTCGAGACCCAGTCGGACGGCGGCTCCGCGCCGTCGGGACCGGAGCCGTCGCGGAACACGTAGCGGGCCCGGGCGGCGGAGCCCCGCGGGGACTCGAGTGCCTCCTGGAACCACACGTGCAGGTCGGAGGTGTGGTTCGGGACGACGTCGACGATGATCCGGATCCCGGCGGCGTGCGCGGCCGCGACCAGGGCGTCGAAGTCGGCGAGCGTCCCGAGCTTCGGGTCGACGTCGCGGTAGTCGGCCACGTCGTAGCCGCCGTCGGCGAGGGCGGACGGGTAGAACGGGCTGAGCCAGATCGCGTCGACGCCGAGCTCCCGCAGGTACGGCACCCGGTCGGTCACCCCGGCGATGTCACCGACGCCGTCGCCGTCGACGTCGGCGAAGCTCCGTGGGTACACCTGGTAGACGACGGCTTGGCGCCACCAGTCCGGGTCGTGGAGGGACGGGGTCGGCTGGTCGGTCCCGGGGACCGGTGGCTGGGTGGACACGGAAGCGTCGTTCCTCTCGCGGCGGGTTCGGTGCGTCGGTCACGGTACGCGGCGGTGGCTCGGAGGGATCGCGGACCCGAGGGAGGCCCGCATCCCGAGCTGGCCGTTGCCCGCCACGCCCGGCCACTGCGCGCACCACCGCCCGAGTGGTTCCTGTACGTGCCGGCGTTCGCTAGCCGGTCTAGCAAGTAGGCAGGTTAGGGTGGTGTGCATGAGCACGCAGGAGGTCACCGAGCCGTCCGGGTACTGGTACCCCGACGACGATGCGACCCAGCGGGGCGTCGACGTGCTGAACGCCCTGCGCCGCTACCGCGGGGCCGAGACGGCGATGCGTCGCCGGACCCGTGACGCGATGGGCATGGGCGAGACGGACCTCCTGGCCGTCCGGTTCCTGCTGCAGGCGCAGCGGGCGGACCGCACCATCAGCCCGAAGGACCTCGCCGCCTACCTCAAGATCTCGTCGGCGTCGACGACGATCCTGGTCGACCGCCTCGTCAAGAGCGGCCACGTCCGGCGTGAGCCGCACCCGACCGACCGGCGTGCACTCGTCATCGTCCCGACGACCAACACGGACACCGAGGTCCGCGCGACGCTCGGTCGCATGCACCGGCGGATGATGCACATCGCGGAGTCCCTCACGGCGGACGAGGCCCGGGTCGTCATGACCTTCCTCGAGGACGTCCGCGCGGCGGTCGACATGGTCGACCCGCACGAGGACTGACCGCCCAGCCGTCCGGTCACGGGGGACGCGTGTCCGGACGTCGGCTGAGCGTCGCCCATGCCGCCCCGGGTAGACCGGGAACCGTCACCGAATCTCGGAACGGAGCCATCATGCACGCATCGGACAAGCTCGCCGGCAATCTCCAGAAGGTCCTCGTGGACCTCATCGACCTGCACGTCCAGGGCAAGCAGGCCCACTGGAACGTGCTCGGACACAACTTCCGGGACCTCCACCTCCAGCTCGACGAGATCGTCACGGAGGCACGTGAGTTCTCCGACACCGTGGCGGAGCGCATGCGCGCCCTCTACGCCACGCCGGACGGTCGCTCGAAGACCGTCGGCGCCACCTCGAGCCTCGACGAGTTCCCGGAGGGCGAGGTCTCGACCCACGACGTCGTCGACATGATCACCCTGCGCCTCTACCAAGCCGTGGGGACCATGCGCGACGTGCACGACGAGGTTGACGAGGAAGACCCGTCGACCGCGGACATCCTGCACGCGATCATCGACCGACTCGAGCAGCTCGCGTGGATGGTCAGCGCCGAGAACCGCACGCCGAAGCAGACGTTGTCGGCGGCGACGACCGCTCCGAACGCCGAGAGCGTCGAGAGCGCGCAGTCGACCAGCCTGAGCTGAGCCGACCCCTCTCCGGGTCACCCGCCCATCCGGGCCACGACGCACCGGCGGCCGGCCGCGGCGGCATCCGCCGACGCGGCCGTCGTCGTGCGCGCACGCAGAACGACAGACAGGAGCACCACCCCATGGACCTCGGCATCTCGGGCCGCATCGCGCTCGTCTTCGGGGCGGACTCCGGCATCGGCTGGCAGACGGCCAAGCTCCTGCTCAGCGAGGGCGCCACCGTCGTGATCACCGACCTCGACCAGGCCGCCCTCGACGACTCGGCCGCGAAGCTCGAGGCCCACCCGGGCCGGCTCTACGCGTTCGCCGCGGACGTCACCGACAGCGCGAGCCTCGCCCGCCTCCACGACCAGGTCCGCGAGGCCGTCGGCGCGATCGACATCCTCGTGCAGTCCTCGGGGGTCACGGGCGCCCAGGGCATGTTCCACGAGATCGACGAGCAGGGTTGGCTGTCGACCATCGACATCGATCTCATGGGTCCGGTGCGGATCACGCGCGAGTTCATCGGTGACCTGCGCGACGGCGGCTGGGGCCGGATCGTCTACGTGACGAGCGAGGACGCCCTCCAGCCCTACGACGACGAGCTGCCGTACTGCGCGGCGAAGGCCGGCGTGCTCTCGTTCGCCAAGGGACTGTCCCGGAGCTACGCGAAGGAGGGGCTGCTCGTCAACACGGTCTCCCCCGCCTTCATCCACACCCCGATGACGGACGCCATGATGACGAAGCGGGCCGAGCAGACGGGCCAGGGCTTCGACGAGGCGATCGAGTCGTTCCTCGACGAGGAGCGCCCCTACCTCGAGCTGCACCGCCGCGGCGAGCCCGACGAGGTCGCGAGCGTCATCGCGTTCCTCTGCAGCGACCGCGCCTCGTTCGTGAACGGGTCCAACTACCGGGTCGACGCCGGCTCGGTCGCCACCATCTGACCGGGAGACACACGATGACCGACCACCGCTACCTCGTGATCGGCGGGGGCATGGTCGCCGACGCCGCCGCCAAGGGCATCCGCGAGATCGACGAGCAGGGCTCGATCGGCATCCTCAGCACCGACGTGGACACCCCCTACGCCCGCCCCGCGTTGTCGAAGAAACTCTGGACCGATCCGGACTTCAGCTGGGACGACGAGGTCGACCTGCACACGGCCGACGCGACCGGCGCCGAGATCCACCTGCGCACGACGGTGGTCGCGATCGACCGTACGGCGAAGACGGTGACGACCGATGACGGACAGCGGTTCGGGTACGAGCGGCTGCTCATCGCGACCGGCGGAACACCCACGCCGCTGCCGATCGAGCACGACGACCGCGTGATCGACTACCGGAGCGCCGAGGACTACCGACGACTGCGGGGGTTCGCGGACCAGCACGCCCACGTCATCGTCGTCGGCGGCTCGTACATTGGCACGGAACTCGCCGCGGCGCTCGTGCAGAACGGCGCGACCGTGACGCTCGTGCACCCCGACGACGTGCTCGGCGGCTCCATGTTCCCGGCGGACCTCGCGGCGGCGTTCGAGCGCCGGTACCGCGACGCCGGTGTCGATCTCGTCGGCGGCCGCAGGGTCACCGACGGGCACGGGACCGACGACGGCGTGATCGTCACGCTCGACGACGGCCGCGAGCTCCGCGCCGACGCGGTCGTCTCCGGGCTCGGGATCACGCCGAACGTCGACCTGGCACGGGATGCGGGCCTCCCGGTGGACGACGGCATCGTCGTCTCGGCGACGCTCGTGACGGAGGACCCGGACGTCTTCGCCGCGGGCGACGTGGCCGAGTACCCGGACCTGGTCCTCGGCCGCCGCCGCGTCGAGCACGTCGACAACGCGCAGGAACAGGGCCGGCAGGCGGGCCGGAACCTCGCTGGTGCTGACGAGCCGTACACCCACACGCCCTACTACTACTCGAACGTGTTCGACATCGGGTACGAGGCCGTCGGCCGCGTCCAGGCGACGCTCCGCACGGTCGAGGACTGGGCGGCCCCGCTCGAACAGGGCGTCGTGTACTACCTCGACGGGGACGTGACCCGCGGCGTGCTCCTGTGGAACGTGCAGGGGCAGCGTGACGCGGCGCGCCAGGTGCTCGCCGAGGCGGAAGCGCTCACCCCCGACACGCTGCCGGGCCGGATCCCCACCGGGGGCTGAGCCGGGAGGCCCAGCCTCCGTCCGTCGCTCAGGCCGCGTCCTCGACGCGCTCGGGCCCACGGACCGGTGTCGACCGCTCGTCGCCGTCGGCGCGGCGCTCGGCGCCGTCCTCCGACCCCGCGGCGAGCTCGCCGTCCGCGATCACCTGCTCGGCGTCGGCGACCGGTTCGTCGTCGTGGGCGGTGGCGCGAGCGTGCTCGCTCTTCCCGGCCGCGAGCAGGTCCTCCCCGCGGGCCACGCCGACGAGTGCACGGATTCGCGCGACGAGGACGTGCCACGCCTCCGCAGGGCGCAGTCGGTCGAGGTCCGACGCCGTCGTCGTGTCCGCCACCGCGGTGAGCGACGCCACGCCGCGGTCCGGCAGGTCCCCGCGCACGTGCGCCACGGCGAGCGCCGCGACGACGTCCGCCTGCGCGTGCACGACGGCGTGGGCGCCGCCCGTGACCTCACGGAGGACCGCGTACGGGAACACCCGCCCGAGCCGCCGCACCCAGTCGCGCGGGACGAGGGCGTCGTGCTCACCGCGGACGACGAGCACCCGGGCCTGCACGGCCTCCGCCCGACGCTCGATCGGGTACGCGAGCATGCGGGGCAGGACCGCCCGGAACCAGTGCCAGCCGCACAACGCGTACGCGGTGAGGGCGTGCCAGCGGATCGCGGCCGGCTCGTGGACGACCGAGCGGGCGAACCGCACCATCGACTCGCTCACCGTGCGCGCAGCGCTGTCGACGACCGGGCTGATCAGGACGACGTCGCTGAGGTCGGGCCGGCGGGCCGCCACCTCCGTGACGACCTGCGCCCCCATCGAGTGCCCGACGAGGACCGGGTCGACGAGCCCGAGCGCGTCGATGACGGCCTCGACCGCGTCGGCGTACCGCTCGATCGAGACGGTCCCGCGGAACCGTCGGACCCCGGCGAACCCGGGCAGGTCGAGGGCGTGCACCGGGCCGAACGCGTTGAGGTTCGAGGCGAGCCGCTCGCGGTGGGTCGCCGCGACGCCGAGGCCCGCGACGAGCACGAACGCACGGTCCCCGGGGGCGCCGATCGTGCTCACGCGGACGGTGGTGCCGTCGACCGGGACGCGACTGACGGTGACGGTGGCGTTTGGCAGGGCGTCGGACACGTGGACCTCCGGGTGCTCGCTCGGGCGGATGACCGACGATAACGGCCGCACCCCCGAACGGGTGGCGCGACGGGCCGGGAGGCGCGGGATGCGGCCGTCCCGTCCCTCCCGTCACCCTGCGCGGTCAGCCCGCGAAGCGGTGGGCCGGGATCCCGTGCACCCGCGTCGGCACCGCGAGGACGGCGCCGGAGAGCGGCGCCTGCTCGAGCTGCTCCTCCGTGAGGTTCTCGCGCGCGGTGCCGATGAACAGCGTGCTCATGTCCACGCCCCCGAACGCGACCGAGGTGACGTTCGGGGCGGGCAGGTCGACGACCTCCAGGCGTTCGCCGTCGGGCGAGTAGCGCTCCACGCGCCCCTCGCCGTAGATCGCGCCCCAGAAAGAGCCCTCGTCGTCGCGCACCAGGCCGTCGTGCGCGGCACCACTGACGAAGGGCTCCAGGTCGCCGAGTTCGCCGTCCGGGCCGTAGGAGCCGCGGAAGATCGTGGAGACCGCGGTGTCCGTGACGTACATGACGCTGCCGTCCGGCGACCACTCCATCCCGTTCGTCGTGCCGAACCCGCCTCGGAGCACGCGTACGGTGCCGTCCGGGTCGATCGCGTAGAGGGCCGCGTCGCCGTCGCCCTGGAGGTCCATGCTCCCCACGAGGAACCGGCCGAAGGGATCGCATTTGCCCTCGTTGAACCGCATGTCCGGTTTGGCGTGCTCGACGGTCGCGAGCTCACGGTCGATCGCACCGTCGGCGTCGGTCAGGACCACGCGGTCCCCGAGCGCCGCGACGAACCCCCCGGAGGCACGGGGCTGGAACGACGCGAGCGGCGGCGGCAGCGGGACCGAGGACACCACGACGCCGTCCGCGGTCGCGGTGTGCAGGGTGCCGAGCGGGATGTCGGTCCAGTGCAGGCGCTGGCCGTCCGGGTCCCAGACGATGCTCTCGACGAGCGCTGCCTTCGCATCGGTGAACACGCGGACGGGACCGGTCGTGGCGGTGGACATGCACCCCGGTCTACCCGGGCCGCGCTGAGGACGCACCCCGGACGTGACGCGTGCTCCATACTCATCCCGTGGATGCGCAGCGCGAGTCGGAGACCGAGCGACTCGTGGTGTTCACCGACGCGGTCGCGGCGATCGCGATCACGCTGCTCGTGCTGCCGCTCGTCGACATCGTGCCCGAGGCCGCGCACCGGGACGGCGACGTCGGCGCGCTGCTCCGCGAGCACGTGCCGCAGTTCGGCGGGTTCGTGCTCAGCTTCGCGGTCATCGCGCGGTTCTGGTGGTCCCACCATGAACTGTTCCGCACCGTCACACGCCTGAGCCGGGCGGTCGTGCGGTGGAACCTCGTGTGGACGTTCGCGATCGTCGCGCTGCCCCTGCCGACTGCGATCATCACCGCGTACCGGCCGAGCCCCCTCACCGTGGAGCTCTACGTCGGCACGCTCGTGCTCGCCACCGCGGCGCTCGCCGGGATCGCGCGGGCGTTCCTCCGCCGCGATGACCTGACCGACCGCGAGCGCACCGCCGCCCGCCAGCAGCTCCTCGGTTCGGCCGTGAGCGCCGGCCTGTTGCTCCTGGCCGCCGTGGTGGGGAGCCTCGTGCCCGCCGTCAACTTCTTCGCGCTCCTGCTGCTGTTCGCCTCCGGGCCGGTCGAGCGGGTGCTCCGCCGACGCTGGACGAGCGCCACGCCGGGGTGACCCGGCGCGGCGCCCGGGGCGTCAGTCGCCCTTGACGTTGACGAGCTGTCGCAGCGTGTGACGGATCGTCACGAGGTCGGCGGCGTCCGCCATCACCTGGTCGATCGGCTTGTAGGCCGCCGGGATCTCGTCGAGGAACGCATCCGTGTCCCGGAACTCGATCCCCGCCATCGCCGCGCGGAGCTGCTCGTGCGTGAAGGTGCGCCGAGCCGCGGACCGCGAGTAGGACCTGCCGGCTCCGTGCGGTGACGACGCGAGCGACTGCGCGTTGCCGCGCCCCTCGACCACGTACGAGGCCGTGCCCATGGACCCCGGCACGAGTCCGAGCTGCCCCTCGCGCGCCGAGATCGCACCCTTCCGCGACACCCACACGTCCTTGCCCCAGTGCCGCTCCTGCTGCGTGAAGTTGTGGTGGCAGTTGATGCGCTCCTGCTCGTCCACCACCACCCCCATGACCTCGCTGAGCTGGCGGACGACGCGGTCCATCATCTCCTCGCGGTTGAGCAGGGCGTAGTGCTGCGCCCACCGGAGCTCGGCGATGTACCGGTCGAACTCCGGCGTCCCCTCGACCAGGTACGCGAGGTCGGCATCGGGCAGCTGGATCCACCAGCGCTCCATGAGCCGCTTCGCGACCGCGATGTGCCGCTGGGCGATCTTGTTCCCGACACCCCGGCTGCCCGAGTGCAGGAACAGCCAGACGCGGTCGGTCTCGTCGACGCTCACCTCGATGAAGTGGTTACCGCTCCCGAGTGTGCCGAGCTGCTCGCGCCATCCGCCGAGGGCTCGCGCCGGGTCGAACCCCGCGGCGTCGGCGAGCGCCTCGAGCTCCGCGATGCGGGGCGCGGCCGTCGCGACGACCTTCCGGTTCGCGGCCCCGGCCGACAGCGGGACCGCCCGCTCGATCTGCTCGCGGAGCGGGCGCAGGTCGGTCGGCAGGTCGGCGCGGTCGAACTGGGTCCGGACGGCGATCATGCCGCAGCCGATGTCCACGCCGACGGCGGCGGGCATGACCGCGCGGAGCGTCGGGATGACGGAGCCCACGGTCGCGCCGAGCCCCAGGTGCGCGTCGGGCATGAGCGCCACGTGCGGGAACACGAAGGGCATCGCGGCCGTGGTCCGTGCCTGCTGCTCGGTCGTCTCCTCGAGGAGACTCGCCCACGAGAGCAATCGGTCGTTGATCTTCTGCATCGTTCCGCCTTCCGTCGGATCGGGATGGTGACGGTCCGGGGCGGACCGGCACCGTCCCTCCCGACCGACACGGTGGTCGGTGACCGATGTGGTCGACGGGAGACGGGTGCGCAAGACGCCCTGGGCCTGGTCGGCACGGGCGTCGGAGGACGACCGTGCCTACACGGGATAGCTGCTGGTGGGCCGCTGCTCGAGCGCACGCCACATGAGCGGCACGAGCTGCTGCTCGTTCCGCTTCCGGGGCTGCTGTTCGACGCGCACGGCGGTCCTCCAGTCGGGTGCCCAGGGCGGGCACGGAGCACCGACCATAGTGCGACACGCCCGAGCTGCACAATCGCGACACGCCCGGGAGGCCCGGCGCGGGTCGCACCGGTCGGTGTGCGCACGTGGACCGGAGGTGGGAACGGCAGCCGGACTGCTCGCAGTCGAGGGGAGCAGAGTAGGAGGATGCCCGAGCGCACTCCGGACACCCCGGACTCCTCCGACAACGCCGAACGCACCGACGGCTACGCCCCCCTCCGCTCCTACGCGGCCATCGGCGACGGCCGCACCGTGGCGCTCGTCGGCCGCGACGGCCGCATCGACTGGTTGCCGGTGCCGTCCATGGACTCCCCCGCTCCCTTCGCGAGCATCCTCGATGCCGAGCACGGCGGGCACATCGCGTTGAAGCCGACCGGCCCGGCGCACATGGAGCGCCGCTATCTGCCCGGCACGAACGTGCTCTGCACGACGTGGACCACCGCCGACGGCGAGGCCACGGTCACGGACGCCATGGCCACCGGCGTGGCCGGACGACTGCCCTGGGCACAACTCGGGCGCTGCGTGCAGGGCGTCCGCGGGGCGGTCGAGTTCGAGTGGGCGGTCCAGCCGGGCACGCTCCTCGGGCAGGCCCGACCGGAACGACTCGACACGGTGAACGGCTCGATCGTGGCGGTGGACGGCGTGAGCATCGCCATCGTCGAGCTCGGGTTCGAGCCCGTGCACGAGGACGGCCCGCGGTTCTCCGGACGGTTCCGGACGTCCGAGGGCTCGAGGTCGATCCTGTCGGTCATCGGGACGCTCGACGAGCCGCTGTTCATCCCGGACCCGCACGAGACGATGCGCGGTGTCGACCGCACCATCCGCAACTGGGAGACCTGGTCGAAGGAGTTCGCGTACGACGGCCCCTGGGCGGACGCCGTGCACCGCAGTGCCCTCGCGCTCAAGCTGCTCATCTTCGCGCCGACGGGGTCGATCGCAGCCGCGGCCACCACGTCGCTGCCCGAGGACGAGCACGGCGACAAGAACTGGGACTACCGGTTCGCCTGGGTGCGCGACCTCGCCTACTCCGTCCGCGCGCTGACGCGGTTCGGGCTCCGCGAGGAGACGCACGCCGCCGTCTCGTGGCTCATGCGGACCATCGCGGACAACGGCGACGGCATGCCGATCTTCTACCGGCTCTCCGGCGCGCGGTCGGACGGCGTCGTGGAACGTGACGTGCCCGGCTGGCGCGGCATCGGTCCGGTGACCGAGGGCAACCGTGCAGCGGACCAGCTCCAGCTCGGCGTCTGGGGTGACGTGTTCGACATCATGCGGCAGTACGTCGCGCAGGGGAACGTCCTCGACCGGCAGACGGCGCACGTGCTCGAACGGCTCGCGGACGAGGCCTGCCACAAGTGGGTCGAGGAGGACTCCGGGATGTGGGAGCTCCAGGAGGCCCACCACTACACGACGAGCAAGATCGGCTGCTGGCAGGCACTCGACGCGGCGATCGAACTGCACGACAAGGGGCAGATCGGCGGCCCGCGCGACAAGTGGGTGGAGAACCGCGAGCTCATCGAGCAGTGGGTGGCTGAGCACGGCTGGAACGAGGAACTCGGCCACTACGTCATGCACCCCGACACCGATGCCCTCGACGCGTCGATCCTGCTGCACGCCTCGTCGTCGTTCGACCGGGGACCGCGGATGTCCGCGACGATCGACGCCATCCGGGAGCAGCTGTCGGTCGGGCCGCTCGTCTACCGCTACTCCGGGCTCGAGGACGAGGAGTCGCCGTTCGTGGCCTGCTCGTTCTGGCTCGCGTCGGCGCTGGCCTGCGTGGGACGTGACGGCGAAGCCAGGGCGCTCATGGACGACATGGTCGCCCAGGGGAACGACGTCGGCCTGTTCGCCGAGATGATCAGCGCCGACACGGGGGAGTTCATGGGGAACCTGCCGCAGGGCCTGTCCCACCTCGCCCTCATCAACGCGGCGATCACGATCGAGGAGATGGCCCGCGAAGGATGACGAACGACCCCGACGCCCGGATGGACCGGCTGCGGAAAGCGGCCCGGTACCGGTTCGCGCAGTACGCCGAGGAGCAGGCGCGCGAGACGGAGGCATCGGGCACGCCCGCATCGCGATCGCTCGACCCCGACGAGGTCCGTGCCGAGCGACGGCTCCGGGGTGCCCGGGACATGGTCGCGCACGCCAACGCGCTCATCGAGGAGGGTGACGAACGTGGGGTGTTCGAGCACAACCCGCTGCGCGGCAAGCCCCTGCCGGACAACGACGGCCGGCACGACCCCGACTGGTGGATCCGGCGCTACGTCGAACGCGAGGAGCTGACCGGCCTCGGACCGCCGGCGCTCGCCCTCCGGAAGGAGGACGCGGAACTCGACGCCCGGCTCGACGAGGAGTCGAGCGAGCGACGCGTCCGCGAGATCGTCGAGGACTTCGACGCGCGGGTCGTCGAGGCACGGCGGCAGCTCATGGGCGGCCCGCCGGTCGTCACGCCGGTCCGGGACGTCGACGTCGAGATCGAGCGGTGGCGCGACCGCCGGGAGGCCCGACACGCGGTCGAGCGCGCCGCAGCGGCCGAGCAGGCCGCCGCCGATGCGGAGGAACGGCAGCGGCGGCGTCGGTGGTGGCGCCGCCGCTGACCGCTCCTAGGCCTCGCGCGTCTTCGGCGAGCTGTCGTTCGTCTTCGCCGGGTCGCGCTCGACGACGTCGCCGAGGACCTCGTCGATGCGGGCGAGGGCTTCTGCCGGGATCCGGACACCGGCCGCGCCGGCGTTGTCGTGCACCTGCTCGGGACGGGACGCCCCGATGATGGCGGACGCGACGTTGTCGTTCTGCAGGGTCCACGCCACGGCGAGCTGCGCCATGGACAGGCTCAGCTCCTGCGCGATCGGCTGCAACTGCTGTACCCGCTCGAGCACGTCGTCGCGCATCCAGCGCGAGATCATCTGCGCGCCGCCCTTCTCGTCCGTCGCCCGCGATCCCTCGGGGAGCGGCTGGCCCGGCTGGTACTTGCCCGTCAGGACACCCTGGGCGATGGGCGACCAGACGATCTGCGAGATGCCGAGCTGCTCCGACGTGGGGACGACCTCGCCCTCGATCACGCGCCAGAGCATCGAGTACTGCGGCTGGTTCGAGATGAGCTGGACCCCGAGCTGCTTCGCGAGCGCGTGGCCCTTCTCGATCTGCTCGGACGTCCACTCGGAGACGCCGATGTACAGGACCTTGCCCTGCCGGACGATGTCCGCGAAGGCCTGCATGGTCTCCTCGAGCGGGGTCTCGTGGTCGAAGCGGTGCGCCTGGTACAGGTCGACGTAGTCGGTCTGGAGCCGCTGCAGCGAACCGTCGATCGACTCGAGGATGTGCTTGCGCGACAGACCGGTGTCGTTGTGTCCCTTGGGCCCGGTCGGCCCGAAGACCTTCGTGGCGATCTCGAGGGACTGCCGCCGCTCGCCCTTCAGGGCCTCGCCGAGGACGGTCTCGGCACCCGTGTTCGCGTACACGTCCGCGGTGTCGAAGGTCGAGATGCCCACGTCGAGTGCCGCCCGCACGCAGGCGATGGCCGCGTCGTTCTCGACCTGCGATGCGTGGGTGAGCCAGTTGCCGTAGGTGATCTCCGAGACCTTGAGTCCCGAGTCGCCGAGGTAGCGGTGTTCCATGTGTCGTTCCTCCCGGGCCGCGTCGGTGCGGCGCCGGGGTCGACGGTAGTCCCGACCCGGGACCGCGCGCACCGGCGTCTCCGGTCCTGTGGACGGGGGCGACCTGTGCACGTGCGTCCGGTCCTGTGGACGGTGACGCTCGAGCGCGCCTACGGTGGGGGCCATGTCGCACAGCGCCTCGACCTCTGACCGGCTCCTCGCGATCGACGCGTGGTGGCGCGCCGCGAACTACCTCACCGTCGGGCAGATCTACCTGCTCGACGACCCGCTGCTCACCCGCCCGCTCCGCCGCGAGGACATCAAGCCCCGGCTGCTCGGACACTGGGGCACCTCGCCCGCGCTGAGCCTCGTGTACGCACACCTCAACGCGCTCATCAGCGAGCGCGGACACGACGTGCTGTACGTGTGCGGGCCCGGGCACGGCGGTCCGGCGATGGACGCGAACGCGTGGCTCGACGGCACGTGGAGCGAGCTCTACCCCGGCATCACACCCGACGTCGACGGTCTCCGGCAGTTCTTCAAGCAGTTCTCGTTCCCGGGCGGCATCCCGTCCCACGCGGCCCCGGAGACGCCCGGCTCGATCAACGAGGGTGGCGAGCTCGGCTACTCGCTGTCGCACGCCTACGGCGCGGCCCTGGACAACCCCGACCTCGTGGTCGCCTGCGTGATCGGCGACGGTGAGGCCGAGACGGGTCCGCTCGCGGCGTCCTGGCAGGCACACACCTTCCTCGACCCGGTCAAGGACGGCGCGGTCCTGCCGATCCTCAACCTCAACGGCTACAAGATCGCCAATCCGACCGTGCTCGCTCGGATCCCGGAAGAGGACCTCGTCGCCTTCTTCCGCGGGCTCGGGTACGCGCCGATCATCGTCGACTCGGCACGGGTCGACGACGACCCGTTCGCGGTGCACGCCCTGTTCGACGCCGCTCTGCGACGTGCCTTCGGGCAGATCGAGGACCTCCAGGCCGCCGCACGCGGTGGCTCGGGCACCGAGCGCCCGCGGTGGCCCCTCATCGTCCTCCGGACGCCGAAGGGCTGGACGGGGCCGAAGGAGGTCGACGGCCAGCGGGTCGAGGGCACCTTCCGTGCGCACCAGGTCCCACTGCCGGGCGTCCGCGACTCCGACGACCACCGCCGGCAGCTCGAGGAGTGGATGCGCTCCTACCGCCCCGAGGAACTGTTCGACGAGCAGGGCCAGCCGATCGGGATCCTCGGCACGATCCGCCCCGAGGGCGACAAGCGCATGAGCGCGACCCCCCACGCGAACGGCGGCCGGCTCCGGGTGGCGCTCGACCTGCCGGACCTCGAGCCCTACGCGGTGGACGTCCCCGACGACCGCACGACGAACACGTCCGCCACCGGGACGCTCGGTCCGTGGCTCCGGGACCTCATCCGCCGCAACCCGTCGAACTTCCGGCTGTTCGGCCCGGACGAGACGATCTCGAACAAGCTCGACGCGGTGTTCGAGACGACGGACCGCGTCTGGCGCGCCGAGCTCGAACCGGACGACGCGCACCTCGCCCTCGAGGGCCGGGTGACCGAGGTCCTGTCCGAGCACACGCTCGAGGGGCTGCTCGAGGGGTACGTGCTCACCGGCCGGCACGGCATGTTCAACACGTACGAGGCCTTCGCGCACATCATCGACTCGATGGTCGGCCAGTACCTCAAGTGGCTCGAGTCCTCCGCGGACATCGACTGGCGTGTCCCGGTCTCGAACCTGACGATCCTGCTGTCCTCGCACGTGTGGCGGCAGGACCACAACGGGTTCTCACACCAGGACCCCGGGTTCCTCGACGTCGTCGCCTCGAAGCAGCAGGACCTCGTCCGCGTCAAGTTCCCGCCGGACGCGAACTCGCTGCTCGCCGTCGCCCGACACGCGTTCGAGACCACCGAGCGCGTCGAGGTGATCGTCGCGGGCAAGAACCTCGAGCCCGACTGGCTCCCGATCGACGAGGCCGTCGCGCACGTCGCGGCCGGCGTCGGGGTCTGGCACTGGGCGGGCACCGTCGCGGAGGGCGCCACGCCGAACCTCGTCATGGCCTCCGCCGGTGACGTCCCGACACTCGAGACCATCGCCGCGATCGACCTCATCCGAGCGAACGCGCCCGAGGTCGCGATCCGCATGGTGAACGTCGTGGACCTCCTCGCGCTCGGGGACCCGCGGAACCACGAGCACCCGATCAGCGACGACGACTACGACGCCCTGTTCCTGCCCGGCACGCCCGTGGTCTTCGCGTTCCACGGCTACCCCGCACTCGTCCACCAGATGACGTACAACCGGCACGGCCACGACGACATGCACGTGCACGGCTACATGGAGCGCGGCACCACCACCTCGCCGTTCGACATGGTCATGCTCAACGACATGGACCGCTTCGCGCTCGCCGCCGACGCCCTGTCCCACGTGGACGCCGACCGGTACGCGGGTCTCGTGCAGGCCTGCCAGGAGGCCCGGGACGCGGCACGTCGGTTCGCCTACGAGCGCGGTGAGGACCACCCGGCGGTCGCCGGCTGGCAGTTCAACGGCTGGCCGCAGGACGACCCCGACGGACACCGTCAGGGCGTCGCCGGCGGGGTGCAGCAGGGTGCGGACTCGTCGGACGACAACCACTGAGGCGTGCAGTCGTGGGTGACGACCAGCGGACCGCCGGGGACGGCGTCCTGACCGACACCGATCACGCCCTCGAGGCGACGATCGCCCGTCTGCTCGACACACGCGCCGCCACGTCGAGCACCTGCCCGTCGGAGGCGGCACGGGCACTCGGCGGCGATGACTGGCGCAGCCTGATGGAGCCGACGCGGCAGGCCGCGCGCCGCATGGTCGCGCGCGGGGAGGTCGAGATCACCCAGCGCGGGTCCGTGATCGATCCCGACCACATCCACGGTCCGATCCGGATCCGCCGGCCGCGCTGACGCCGCTCCTCCCCATCGCCCTCCTTCGGCGATCGATCCGCGGCGAGTCGGAGGAACCGCCGTGATCGATCCCGTCGAAGACCGCAGCGTGAGGTCGCACGGGCGGCGCGCGCCGACAGCAGGCCGGCTCCGCCGCCCAGTGCGGAGGCGACTCAGGCCTGACGCCAGTCGTCCGACTGCAGGTGCGACCCGGCCTGCGGCCCCATCTGGAGCATGCCCCCGTCCACCGCGTACGAGGCACCGGTCACGTACGACGCGAGCGGCGACGCCAGGAACGCGACGACCGCGGCGATCTCGCGCGCATCCCCGGGGCGTCCGAGCGGCACCCCCGGCCGGTCGATGGGGTGCGGGTCGGTGTCCTCGTTGCCCGTCATCTGCGTCGCGATCTCGCCGGGCGCCACGGCGTTCACGGTGATCCCGTGGCGCCCGAGCTCGAGCGCCACCGTCTTGAGCAGGCCTCCGAGGCCGTGCTTCGCGGCGTCGTACGCGGCGGACCCGACGCGTGGCTGGTGCTCGTGCACGCTCGTGATGCCGATGATGCGACCGCCACGACCGGCCTCGACCATGCGTCGGGCCGCGTGCTGGATGCACACGAAGGCGCCGTCGAGGTCCGTCGCGACGGTGTGCCGCCACTGGTCGAGGGTCATCTCGAGGAACGGTGCGTTGTCGCCGGTGCCGGCATCGTTGACGAACACGTCCACGCCGCCGAGTTCCTCCGCGAGTCGGTCGATGACCTGCCCGCAGCGCTGCAGGTCCGTCACGTCGATCTGCATGACGACCGCGCGGCGTCCGTGGGCGCGGACCTCGGCGGCGGTGTCCTCCGCGCCGCGGAGGTCCTCGAGGTACGTGATGCCGACGTCCATCCCGGCCTCGGCGAGCGCCACCGCGGTGGCCCTCCCGATCCCCGACTCGGCTCCGGTGACGATGGCGGTGGTGGGCTGGAAGTCACTCATGCCGCGGACGGTACCCCCAGCCGCCGGACCGTGCATCCAGCGACGACGCAGGGCGGCCCCGGTGCCCCGGGACCGCTCTGCGATCAGACGGACGTGACCTACTTGGTCGAGCCCTGGATGGCGCTCTGGTAGACCGGCTTGTTGTCCTGGTCGTACTTGTAGATGCCGATGTAGGCGCTCGATGGGTCGTTGTCGGCGTTGAACGGCCCGACGCCGGACGGTCCGGTGTACTGGATCTTCGTGCCGGCGTCGACGAGCTTCTTGCAGTCGGCGAAGGTCGAGCACTTCGTCCCGCCCTTGGCACCGGAGACCGAGGCCAAGTGCGCCTGGATGGTACCGGCGTCGGTGCCCTTGCCCTCCTCTGCCGCGAGCGCGGTGAGCACCATGGCGTCGTACGACTCGGCGGCGTAGGCGAAGTCGTGGAGGTCCTTGCCCTCGTTCGTCTTGTACCACGTCGTCAACTTCGTCTTGAACGCGGCCTTCGGGTCCGAACCGGGGATCGTGCCCTGACCGTTGAGGAGCGTCTTCGGGTCGAAGTCCTTCGAGTAGTCCGCGGTGTTGCCATCGGACATGTACGTCTTCGACATGTCCCAGCCCTGCGAGACGAGCTCGGGCACGATCGACTTCGTCTCGTCGAACGAGAGGATGACGATCGCGTCCGGCTTGGCGGCCAACGCGGCGGTCACCTCGGACGAGAACGTCGTCTGTCCGGGCGGGAACTCCTGCCCCTTGCCCTTCCCGCCGTAGACCACGCTGCCGCCCGCGGCCTCGACGGCCTTCTGCACGGTGTTCCGCAGGCCGGTGCCGTAGGCGTCGTTGAAGACGAGGAACGCGATCTTGGCGTTGCCGTCGCCGACGACGAGCTGTCCGAGCGCGGAGCCCTGCACCGTGTCCGGCGGCGCGGTCCGGTAGTAGTACGACGAGTAGCCGGACAGGTCGGTCGCCGTGTTCGCCGGCGAGATCTCGATCGTGCAGTTGCTCGTGATCTGGTCGACCACGTTCAGGGTCACGGACGACGACTCGGCGCCGAGGACCACGGGGACCTTGGCCGCGATGAGCTTCTGGGCCGCGGACGACGACACCGTCATGTCGGTGCTGTCACCCGAGTCGGTGGCGGTCGAGATCTTCACGTCCTTGCCGATGACACCGCCAGCGGCGTTGATGTCATCGATCGCGAGTCCTGCACCGGCGATGGCAGGCGGCCCGAGGTAGGCGAGGCTGCCGGTCAGGGGCAGCAGCGTGCCGTACTCCAACGCGTCCTGGCTGGGCTTCGACGGCGCCTTGCAGCTGGCCGCCGGGTCCTTGCCCGACGACGACGACGTCGACGCCGCACCGGATGCGCCACCACTGCCGGCGCTCTCCGTCGAACACGCGGCGAGCAGGATGGCGGCTGCTCCCGCGATCGCGAACGCCTTGGCGGCGCTGCTGGTTCTGATCATCCGTGATGCCCTTTCTCTGAGCGGCCGCGACCGCTTCGATCGTCGAGCAGCTGTGCGTCCGCTGGGATGCGAGCAAACGTAGGGTTCGATTGTTTCGGCCATGTGGCGGTCTCGTCAGGGTGGTGTTTCGTTGCTGAACCGTGACCGAACCTGTGGGAACGAACGGGAACGGCGATGCGGACCCAGCGGGTGCACAGTGCCGGCGCTGCTCGCGCTCGGCCCGGAGGCCCGTCGGAGCGTCAGCCTGTCGGCGCGCTCAGATCACCGGGTCGACGCGGACAGGGTCGCCGACGGGGCGCCGGGCTCGGCGCCCGGCGAGCAGACCGTCGGTCGACAGGACGACGAGCGCCACCCAGACCAGCGCGAACCCGACCCACCGCTCCGGCGACATCGGCTCGTGCTGCAGCCAGACGCCGACCACGAGCTGGAGGACCGGGGTCAGGTACTGCGTCAGGCCGAGCGTCGACAGGCTGAGCCGGCGTGCGGACGACGCGAACAGCAGCAGCGGCACCGCGGTCGCCGGCCCAGCCGCGATGGTGATGAGCGCGTGCACCCAGCCGTTCGCCGTGAGGGTGATCCCCCCACGGGACGCGGTGGCGACGACGACGAGGCCGATCACCGCGACGGGGGTCAGCCACATGGTTTCGATGGTGAGGCCGCTGACCGCGTCGACGACCCCGCTCACGCGCTTCTTGACGAGCCCGTAGAGCCCGAACGAGAACGCGAGGGCGAGCGAGATCCACGGCATCCGGCCGTACCCGACGGCCACGATCACCACCGCCACGACGCTGATGCCCACCGCCGCCCACTGTGCGGCGCGGAGGCGTTCCCCCAGCAGCACGACGCCGAGGAAGATCGTCACGAGCGGGTTGATGAAGTACCCCAGGGCCGCCTCGACGGTGTGACCGGTGGTCGTGGCGACGACGTACACGGTCCAGTTGACGACGATGAGGAACGCGGCGAGCGCCATCACGCCCATGACCCGCGGTTGTCGGAGCAGTGCGACCAGGCGACCCCACGCGCGGAGCACCGCCGTCAGGACGGCGCAGAACACCAGTGCGAAGAGGATCCGCCACGCGACGATCTCGGTGGCTCCCGCCGGTGCCATGGCCACGAACAGCAGCGGCATGAGGCCCCAGAGCCCGTACGCGGCCAGGGCCTGGACGACGCCGACGGCCGCTTCCGATCGGGCTTCGGCGGACGCGGGTCGTGCTGGCACGCGTCCGATCCTAGGCACCGACGACACCGTGGTCGCCCCGCTGGCGCGTTCCCGAGCGACGCAACCGCTGTCGTCCGACGGGACGCGCGCCAGGCTGACGTGCGGACGCCGGGTGCCGGGCCGGGACAGCAGCAGGCCCCGCCGGTCGGAACCGACGGGGCCTGCTGGAGCTGGTCCTGCTGCTGGTGCTGTCCTAGCGGACGACGACGGCGAGCACGTCGCGCGCGGACAGGACCAGGAGGTCCTCGCCCGAGTACTTGACCTCGGTTCCGCCGTACTTCGAGTAGATGACCTTGTCGCCGACCGCGACGTCGAGCGGCACGCGGTTGCCGTTGTCGTCGATGCGACCCGGGCCGACGGCCACGACCTCGCCCTCCTGGGGCTTCTCCTTCGCCGTGTCCGGGATGACGAGACCGGACGCAGTGGTCTGCTCCGCCTCGACCTGACGGATGACGATGCGATCTTCGAGCGGCTTGATGCTGACAGCCACGGCTGACCTCTTCTTTCTCGGTACTGAAGAAAAACTGGGGCTGGCACTCCCCCGGGGGCAGTGCCAACCCCAACTGTAGGGGGTGGTCTGGCACTCGGTCAATCCGAGTGCCAAGAGCCTACCGCCGGCCGGCGGCGAGCGTCCGAAAGACCTCGGGCACGGAGCCACCGAGGTCGACCTGGCCGTGGTCCGCGAGCCACACGAGGGCGTCGGCGAGGGCCTCCAGGGAGGTCCAGCCCGGCGCGTACCCGAGCTCCGTCGCGGCCCGGTCGATGCTCATCGCGTGGCTCCGGCGGACGTGCTCGAACGTCGTGTCGGCGTGCTCCGGCGTGGTGGACGCGCGGAACGCGTCCCACGAGGCCGGACGGAGGTCCGCGGTGCGCCCGAACCAGCTCGCGACGCCCTCGGCGAGCCCGCGGACGCTCATCGCGCGCGGCGACACGACGTTGTAGACGCGGCCGGCGGCCACGTCCGGCCGCTCGATGGCGAGCGCGAACGCCTGGGCGACGTCGTCGGCGTGCACGTGGTGCAGCGTCTCGAGCCCGAGGTCCGGCACGGTGAGCGGCTCCCCCGCGGCGAGGCGTTCCCAGACGGTCGCGTCGAGGTTCCCGAGCGGCGTGATGACGGGCCACCCGGGGCCGGTGATGTGGCCGGCGCGGAGCACGGTGGCGGGGAGCCCGTCGGCGCGGGCGGACTCGGCGAGCAGCAGGTCCTCGATCGCCGCCTTCCGCGTGCCGTACTCGCCGATCGGCCCCCGCGGGTCGTCCTCCGAGGTGGGGACGACGAGCGACGGACCGTGCACCCAGATCGTGCCGCAGTGCACGAGGTGCCCGGCGCGCCCACGGAGCGCCTCGACGAGGCCCCGGGCGTCGTCCTCGGTGAAGCTCGTCAGGTCGACGACGACGTCGGCCCCGAGGTCCGCAACCGCACGCGGGAACCCTTCGGGGTCGCCCTCGCGGTCGAGCACGATCCGCTCCACGTCGTCCCACGCGGCGTCCGCCACGTAGGGGGCGCGGTGCCCGCGACTGATGGCGACCACGTGGTGTCCGCTCCGGACGAGGCGGGGCACGAGGAAGCTCCCGATGTGACCGGTGGCTCCGATGACGGCGACGTTGCTCATGTCCTCCATCGTGCTCCTCCGCGCGGGACCGCGAGCGGCCGCGGCCCCGGACCGACGACGAACGGGAGGCACGGTGCGGGCTTGCACCGTGCCTCCCGGCCGTCAGGCGGTCACGTCCCCCCGCCGACGCGCGGCGGCGTCAGTGGTGGTGGTGGTGCCCACCGCCCCAGCCCGGCTTCCCCGGCTTCCCCGGCTTCCCCGGCCCGTGCGGCGGGGCCGGCGTGTGCGTCGGGACGGTCGACACGACCTTCGCGACGGCGCCGGTGGTGGTGTCCAGCAGGACCTCGCGCTGCTGCGGGTGCGCGAAGTCGAACATGCCGGCGAGCGATCCACCGCGACGGTCGAACGAGGCGTCCCCGATGTGGCCGAGGCCCCAGTTGTCCTCGATGAACGCCGTGGTTGACGTCTGCTCGATCCGGGTGTGGTCGACCGCGTTCTGCTTGGCGAAGGGCGAGATGACGAGGTACGGCAGGCGCTGCGAGGGGCCGCAGCGGTCCTGGTACCCGCCGGCGACCGCGGCACGGGCGTTCGTGCAGATGGTGCTGTCGGTCGCCGTGTCCTTCGACCCGTTGAGGATCGTCGGGACCTGGTGGTCGTACCAGCCGTCCGAGTCGTCGTAGTTGATGACGATGGCGGTCGAGGACCACGCCTTCGACTGCTCGATGGCGTTGATCTCGCGCGTCAGGAACTGCTGCTCGTCGAT
Source organism: Curtobacterium sp. MCBD17_019 (assembly GCF_003234555.1). Taxonomy (NCBI): domain Bacteria; kingdom Bacillati; phylum Actinomycetota; class Actinomycetes; order Micrococcales; family Microbacteriaceae; genus Curtobacterium; species Curtobacterium sp. MCBD17_019. Next base: position 42,624 of record NZ_QKTT01000012.1, read on the forward strand.
CGGGTCGGAGTAGCCCGGGTGGCCGTCCTGCGCCTCGGGGGCCTTGAGGAACGACACGGCGGGGACGTTGTCCTGCGCGAGCGCGGTGGTGAACGCCGACAGGTCGTACTCGTGGTTCGCCTGGTCGCTGTGGCCGATCATCGCGTCGCTCGTCGGGGGCAGGTGGTGGGGGTTCGACGTCGACTTGTAGTACGCGAACGGGTTGTGGTGCGGCGAGTAGTCCTTCGCCGCGGTCCCGCCGACGTTCGCGGTGGTGGCGTCGCACTTGGCGTACGTGCCGGAGCCCGCGTACTTCGTGGTCGGCGTGAAGCCGCCCTGGAACCAGCCCCACGTGATGCCCTTGGCGTTGAGCAGGTCACCGATGTTCTTGCCCTGCATGGCGACGAGGTTCGACGTCGACGTGTGGTCGCTGTCGGAGCAGTCGTCGTAGGCGGGGTCGGGGTCACCGATCACGGTGCCCACACCGCCCGCGTTCGCCGAGGCGACCGCGGTGGAGCCCTTGACCACGGCGCCGGTCACGGAGTCGACCGCCACGCCGCCGTGCGTCTGGCCGCTCACGAGGTTCAGCGCACCGGGGGTGGACGGCCCGAAGGTCGTGTCCCAGGCGTTGTCGCTCATGGCGTAGTTCTGGGCGTAGTTCCACAGACCCGTGACGGTGTTGCCGTCGTAGTAGTCCATGGCCAGGCCCGGGCTGCCGTACTCGCCCGTGCACGTGTCGGTCGAGGTGTTCTGTACGAAGGCGTCCATCTTCCCGCCGTCCTCCGCCTTCTGCTCCGCCGCGTACCCGTGGTTCTGGTCGCAGGTGAGCGCCTGGGACGGGGTGAGCCGGCTCGGCGCGTAGAGGTTCGGGTTCTTCGTCAGCGTGCCCGAGGTGACGAGGTCGTTCACCCTCGGCGTGCCCTTGGCGGCGGCGAAGGTCGTGCCGTCGGTGTTCGTCGCGTTCGGGTAGGTCCCGAAGTAGTGGTCGAACGAGACATTCTCGTCGAACAACACCACGAGGTGCTTGATGGGCGTGCTCGTGCGCGACGACGAGGCCGGTTGGTTCGTGGCCGATGCCGTGAGCGGCGCGATGGCGATGGCCCCCACGGTCACGGCGGCCACGGCGGTCGCTCCGGCGGCGAGTGCGAATCGCCCCTTCGTCGACCGCATGAGCGCGGATGGTCGGATCACTGGTGTCCCCTGTCTGGTGGTGTGTGGAACAGTGCGTCAATTGAGCAGTGGTCGCCCGAGCCAGTCGTCCGCGTGGCGGACTCCCGGGAGGGCGAAGAAGTAGCCGCCGCCGACGGGCGAGATGTAGTCGACGAGCGGTTCGTCGGCGAGGCGCTTCTGGACCGTGACGAACTGCCGTTCGAGGTCCGCCTGGAAGCACGCGAACAGCAACCCCATGTCGAGGTTCCCGTTCGCGTCGGTGCCGGCGTCGTAGTTGTAGGGGCGACGGAGCATCTGCTGGCGCTTCGCCGCGGCCGTGCGGGGGTTCGCCAGCCGGATGTGCGCGTCGAGCTGGATGACGTCGCCCGTCGGGTCGTCCGCGTAGTCCGGGTCGTCGAACTCGTGCGTTCGGGTGAGCGGGGCGCCGGAGTCGCGGTGGCGGCCGATCATCGTCTCCTGCTCGTGCAGGGACACGCGGTCCCAGAACTCGACGAGCATCCGGATCGTCCGCACGACGTGGTAGCTGCCGCCGGTCACCCAGTCCGGCTCGACGACGCCGTCCTCGATCCGGCCCGCCCGGGTCCACACGAGGTCGTCCATGGCCGTCCGGTCGCTCGTCGACGGGTTGGCGGTGCCGTCCTTGAACCCCAGCAGGTTCCGCGGCGTGCCACTCGGCCGCGGCGGGGACACGAAGCCGTCCTGTCGCCACCGCACCTGCATCGCACCGCGCGTCGCCCGCGTGACGTCCCGGAGCGCGTGCACGACCGTGTCGGTGTTGTTCGCGCACACCTGCAGGAGCAGGTCGCCGTCGCAGATCGCCCGGTCGAGCGCGTCGTTCGGGAAGTCCTCCATGGTCCGCAGGCGCGCGGGCTTCCGGTCCGCGATGCCGTACCGGTCGTCGAACAGCGACGCCCCGACACTCGTGGTGATCGTCAGACCGTCGGCGGGCACGTCCGGTCCGAGCACGCCCGAGTCCGACGGCGGTGCCGTGATCCCGACGTCGGTCGGCTGTCCGCCGCGGGTGAGGAACCGCGAGCGCTCCGTGATCGTGCGCAGCAGGTCGCGCAGCTCGGACCGGGAAGCCGCGGTCACGTCGAGCGCCACGAAGGCCGCCGACCGCTGGGCCGGTGTGGTGATGCCCGCCTGGTGGGCGCCGTGGAACGCGTACGACGCGGCGGCACCACCGTCGGTCGCGGTGTCGCTCGCCGGGTTCCCGGCGCTCGCCGCGGTCGTGTCGGCCACGGCCGGGAGGCCCGGTGCCAGCGCCGCGGTCATGGTCGCCGCCGCCCCGGCGCCGGCTCCGGCCGCTCCCGCCAGGAACCCACGGCGGGAGGGACGGCGTGCCGCGGCGTGCGGGCACTGGGGCTGGTCGGTCACGAGGTCCTCCGGATGTCGCAGATCGCCGCGACGGGCGCGAGCAGTTCGAGTGCGCGGTCGATGGACGCGTCGAGGTCCTCCCGCTGCGTGGTCGTGAGGTCGGCGAGCGGCGTCCACGTGCCGTCGGCGTGGCGGCCCTCGTCGACGCGCGCCGTGAGCGCGGCGAGTGCTGCATCGGTCGCGGCGAGGTGCGGGTACCGGGTGCGGAGGATCCCCCTGATCGGGTCGAGGGCCCGCTCCGTGCCGGCGACGTTCGCGGCGATGGTGGCCAGGTTCGTGTGGCTGCCGGCGTCGGTCGCGCCCGTGGCCTCGAACTGCAGCGCGTTCTCGAGGATCTCGTGTGCGCGGAGCCCGATGTCGAGCGGGTCGATGCGGGCGGTCGGGAACGTGGCCTCGAGGTGCTGGACGGCCGCGACGAGCGCGTCGGCGACCGGAGCGCTCGCGGACACCGGTGCGCCGGACCAGAGCAGGGCCTCCAGGCGGTGGAACCCGGTGAGGTCCGGGTCGTCGAGCGCGGTCCGCCCCGATGCGGGGGTGCCGTCGATGGCCGTGTCGGCGTCGCCGAACGCCCCGTAGGCGGCGCCGAGCTGCTCGTACTCCGTGTGCCCGGTCAGCCAGTCCCGCTCGGCGGCCGCGCGGTCGCCGCCGTGCACGTCGGCGGCGACCCGCCGGACGTCGGCCTCGAGCACGGGCAGTCGACCCTCGATCCAGTCGCCGTACGCCTTCGCGGCGGGGATGAGGTCGTTGCGGGTGACGGGCACGACCCCGGGCGTCGCGCCGGTCACGTGCGCCGTGCCGTGGAGGTGGACGACCGGACCCACCACCGCGTCGGCGTCCGCCGGCAGGCAGCGGAACCGGTAGGCGCCCGAGCCGAGGCGCACGCGGTAGGTCTGGGACGCGCCGGCACCGAGCCCCTCGGCGTCGAGGTACACGGCCCCGGACCGGGGGTCCTCGAGCTGCACCTCGACGCCCGCGACCGAGGTGTTCGTGATGCGGAGCGTCTGCGTGCCGTCCGCGGGGTCGGTCCATCCCGTCCCGCAGACGTCGGTGCCCGCGGCGACGTCGTAGTGTCCGGGGACGGCGCGCGTCGGCAGGAGGTGCGGCACGACGATGCCGGCCGTCACGACGAGTGCGACGACGAGCCCGACGACTCCGTACGCGAACCGATTCGACACCCGAGCCCCTTCCGCTCCCGGCCCCGTGGAGCAGCACGGGACGCCCTGATCGGACCCCCGTCCGGGGGGATCCGCGGAACACCGTAAGCCCGCTCCGAGGCCGGGTTTCCCCTGCGTTCACCGTCGTCACCGACTGTTCAGACGCCCGTCCGCCGACGGTCACGGAAGTGGGGGCTTGCCGAACCGTCGTGCGGGAACTGGGAGGATCGGGGCATGGACGCCGCGGACCTCGCACAGCTGCTCACACCCGAGGGCATGGCGCTCCTCGACCGTGTCCCGGGCCTCGCCGAGGGCGACGACGTCGTGCGTGCCGTGTCGCGCCTCCGCGCGGAGGGCCACGATCCACGGCTCGTGGCGACGGTCCTGACGCAGGCGCGACTCCGTCAGCGGGCCCGGGCGAAGTTCGGCGACTTCGCGGGCCGGATGCTGTTCACCGAGGCCGGTCTCGAGCAGGCGACGCGCCTCCGCGTCGCCGCACAGCACGCCGGCCGGTTCGCCGCCGCCGGGATCACACGCGTCGCCGACCTCGGGTGTGGCATCGGTGGTGATGCGCTCGCGCTCGCGGCGCTCGACCTCGAGGTCGTCGCCGTCGACCGCGACGAGGTCACCGCCGCGATCGCCACGCACAACCTGGCACCGTGGCCCGCGGCCCGGGTCGAGCTCGGGGACGCGGCCCGCTTCGACGTCGGCCGGGTCGACGGCGTGTGGCTCGACCCGGCACGGCGCACCGCGGGACACAGCGACACACGACGGCTCGACGACCCGGACGACTGGTCCCCGTCCCTCGACACGGTGTTCGCCGCGGCGACGCAGCTGCCCACGGGGGTCAAGCTCGGGCCGGGCGTCGACCGCGACCTCGTCCCCGACACGGCCGAGGCGCAGTGGACGAGCGTCGACCGCGAGGTCGTCGAACTCGCGCTGTGGTTCGGTCCCCTCGCGCGGCCGGGCGTCCGCCGCGCGGCCACCGTCATCGGCGCGCACGGGGTCGCCGAGCTCACGGGTCCGGCCGACGCCGAGGACGTCGAGGTCGGCCCGCTGGGCGAGTACCTCGTCGAGCCGGACGGCGCGGTCATCCGAGCTCGGCTCATCGGAGATCTCGGGCGGCGACTCGGCGGCCGGATGCTCTCGTCGGGCATCGCCTACCTGAGCACGGACGCACCCGTCGACACCCCGTTCGCCCAGGTGTTCCGCGTCCGCGACGTCCTGCCGCTCGACCCGAAGCGCATCGGCGCGCGGCTGGCAGCGGACGGCGTCGGCCGGGTGGAGATCAAGAAGCGCGGCGTCGATGTGGACCCCGCGCAGTTCCGTCGGCGGTTGCGCCTGCAGGGCGGGTCCGGGCAGGCGACGCTCGTCCTCACCCGCCTGGAGGGACGGCACGCAGCCGTCCTGTGCGATCGCCCATGACGCCGGTCCTGCTTGCCCCATCCGCCGAGATCGCACAACACGCCGCTCACCTTCGAAGGTGAGCGGCGTGTTGTGCGATCTCGGTGAGGACCGCCGTCGGCGGGCGGGCGGGGCGGCCCGGGCGGCCCGGGCGGCCCGGGATCAGGTGTTCGGGTAGTTCGAGTAGTCGCCGTTGTGCGACGCGACGAACGCGAAGAAGATGACGATGAACACGATGTAGGCGACCCACAGCGCCGTGATCACGTAGCCCGCGATGAGCCCCGTGAGCGCGAGCGGACGCCCCTGCTCCCCCGTGCGCTTGATCTGGTGCAGGCTGATGTGCCCGAACACCACCCCGAGGGGCGCCACCACGAAGCCGAACACGATGGCGAGGATCGAGAACAGGTTCCAGCTCGACGACGCCTGCGGGTACCCCGACCCGGGCTGCCCGTAGGGATTGGGCTGGCCGTACTGCGGCTGGCCGTACGGCTGCTGTCCGTAGGGCTGCTGGCCGTACTGCGCCTGCCCGTACGGCTGCTGACCGTGCTGACCCTGCTGTCCGTACGGCGACTGCTGCCCGTGCTGCGGCTGTCCGAACTGCGGCTGTCCGTACCCGTGGTGTCCCGACGGTGTCTGTCCGGACGGCGCCTGGCCGGACGGCGTCTGTCCGTACTGCGGCTGGTCGTTCTGGTCGGACACGTGTTCTCCCCTCCTCGTCGCCCACGGTGCGGGCGTCCCGCCGATCCTCCCACAGGGCGCGTGCGCACGACCGGCCGCCAGCACCCCCGGAGCGGGGGAGGCACGGCCAGCGGACGCGCGGTGCCGCGCCGCCGCGGTCGTCAGGCCCGCACCGTCGTCGGACCTGCACCCTCGTCAGGACCTGCACCCTCGTCAAACCCGCACCGTCGTCAGACCTGCACGGTCGTCACGGGCAACGTCGAGTCCGCCGCGATCCCCAGGTCGCTCGGGGCGTGCCCGGACGCCACGAGCTGCGCCCCGATCGCGGCGATCATCGCGCCGTTGTCGGTGCAGAGGTCGAGCGGCGGGATCCGGAGCGTGACGCCGGCGGCCGCGCACCGTTCCTCGGCCACGGCCCGGAGCCGCCGGTTCGCGACGACACCCCCGCCGAGCAGGAGCCGGTCGACGCCGGTGTCCCGGCACGCGGCGAGCGCCTTCGTCAGGAGCACGTCGACGACGGCCTCGCGGAAGCTCGCGGCGACGTCGGCGACGGGGACGTCGCGCCCGTCGTCGCGGCAGCGCTCGACCCAGCGGGCGACCGCGGTCTTGAGGCCGGAGAACGAGAAGTCGTACCGGTGGGCCGCCATGTCCTTCGGCAGGGTGAGGCCGCGGGGGAACCGGATCGCGGAGGGGTCGCCATCGGCGGCGGCTCGGTCGATCTCGGGCCCGCCCGGGTACGGCAGCCCGAGCAGCCGTGCGACCTTGTCGAACGCCTCACCGGCAGCGTCGTCGATCGTCTCGCCGAGGAGCTCGACGTCGTCGACGAGGTCCCGCACGAGCAGGAGCGACGTGTGGCCGCCCGACACCAGCAGTGCGACGGTCGGCAGTTCGATCTCGGTGCCGTCGGCACGCAGGACGTCCGCCCCGACGTGGCCGACCAGGTGGTTCACGCCGTAGAGCGGCTTGCCGGTCGCGACCGCGAGCGCCTTCGCCGCGCCGACCCCCACCATGAGGGCACCGGCCAACCCGGGTCCAGCGGTCACGGCGACGGCGTCGAGCTCGTCGAGCCGCACGCCCGCGGTGTCGAGTGCCTGCTCGAGCGTCGGGGTCATGGCCTCGAGGTGGGCACGCGCCGCGACCTCGGGCACGACCCCGCCGTAGCGGGCGTGTTCCTCCATGCTCGACGCGATGACGTTCGCGAGCAGGGTGCGGCCCCGCACGATGCCGACGCCGGTCTCGTCGCAGCTCGTCTCGATCCCGAGGACCAGCGGGCCGTCCGTCGTCGTGCTCATGCCGTGCCTCCCGTCGTTCGGTCCCGGACCGAGCCCCGCATGACCAGCGCGTCGACGTCGTCGGGTTGGTAGTACCGCGGCCGCGTGCCGATGGCCTCGAAGCCGAACGAGCGGTACATGGCCTGCGCGACGGGATTGTCAGCACGGACCTCGAGGAACACCTCGCGCACGTCGCGGCGGGCGGCCTCGTCGAGCAGCTCGCGGAACAGCGCTCGCCCGAGGCCCTGCCCGCGGTGGTCGGCGGCCACGGCGATCGTCTGGACGTCACCGTCGTGTCCTCCGGGCAACGACGAGAACCCGGCGTACCCGACCAGGACCGGCTCCGGTGCCTCGTCGGTCGTCTCGGCCACGACGTAGTGGCCGTAGGGCGAGCGGAACTCCTCCCTCATCTGCGCGGTCGACCACGCGTCGGTCGGGAAGGAGGTCCGCTCGAGCCGCATGACCGCGTCGAGGTCGTCGGGCCGGGCGGGCCGGATCCGCCAGCTCACGAGCGCACCCGCTTCGGCGCACCCGGCATGGTCACGTCCGGGTCCCGGAGGTACAGCGGCTCGTCGTCGGCGAACGGTGCGCCGACCGCCAGACGTTCGGCGGCGAGCAGTCCGAGGCGCCCGGCCGGGATCGTCACCGCGGTGACGCGACGCAGGTCGGCGGCGTCACCGAGCACGGCGTCGAGGTCGTCCGGGCGCGCGAGCCCGGGCCCGGCGGTCCGCACCGGGAGCGGTCGGGAGGCACGGTGCCGGTCCGACCGGCCGGTCGCCACCGCCTCGCTGCCGCCCGCGTAGACGCTCCAGTAGACCTCGCGTCGGCGCGCGTCGGTCAGGACGACGAGCGGCCCGCCGTCGGCCTCGGCCGCGGCGACGGCGTCGTGGCTCACGACCGGGAGGAACGGCACCGATCGCGCGACGGCGAACGTCCGCGCCGCGGCGATCCCGACACGGAGGCCCGTGAACGGCCCGGGACCCATGCCCGCGACCACGCCCGTGACCGCCGCAGGGGTGACGCCGGCGATCGACAGGACGTCGGCCAGGAAGGGCCCGACGACCTCGGCGTGCCGCCGGGTGTCCTCGGTGCTCCGCTCGGCGAGCACGGTCCGGGCGGCCGGGTCGACGAGGGCGACGGCCGTGCCGGCGGACGTGTCGATGGTCAGGAGCACCGGACCATCGTACGGTCGTGGTGGGGACGCAGGGTGGCCACCCGCGCCTCCCCGGCGCACGCGGGGACGGGATCGAGCTGTCCGACGAGCTGGACGAGCGCGGGCGCACCGTCGCCGGCCGGTGCACGGCACCGGCCGGCGGGTTGCTCAGTTGCTGATGCCGGCCGCGGCGAGGTCGTCCGCGATCGCGTCCCCGAGGACCCGCTGGCCCTCGACGGTCGGGTGCTCGCTGTCCCCCTGGAGGAGTTGCGGCTGTCCGGCGAGCGGCTGCCCGACGTCGACGAACGTCCCGCCGGCGGCGGTCACCGCGGCCTGGAGGGCGTCCGAGCTCTCCGCGACCACCGGGTCCGCGGGCCCGGGCTGGTTCCAGAGGGTGCTCAGCCCGACGATCCGGGCATCCGGCAGTGCTCCGTGGATGCGCGCCACGGTCCTCCAGGCTCCCCTGGCGATCGCAGCGGCGCTCTGACCCTGGTCGTTGTCGGACGCCTGGATGACGACGAGGTCGGGGTGCGCCGCGACGGCCTGCCCGACGAGCCCGTTGAAGTCCGTCCCACAGTCGCCGACGCGGACGAACCCGGCACCGCTGCACGCGAGGTTCGTGACGTCGACGTGCTCGTCCGCCGCCTCCAGGGCGGGCCACGCCTGGTCCGGGCTGGCGAGGCCGTAGCCGGCCATGATCGAGTCGCCGATCGTCACGATGTGCGGTCGCGTCGCGTTCGCCGCGGAGGGCGCCGTCGAGTCGGCCGCTTCCGCGAACGCGGTCTGTCCGACGAGGCCGGATGACGCGGCCACACCGAGGATGGACACGAGGATTGCTTTCGGGAGCATCTTCATGGCGGTGACGGTAGCGGCGTGACCGGATCGTGACCTGTGCGCTCGGGGGACGGATGGTGCGCAGCCGACCCGGGGAGTACAGCGTCAGACGGTGACGCCGTCCCAGCGCGGGCCCACGGCGCGGACCACCACGTGGCGCGGTTCGTCCGGGACGTCGTCCGGGTCGACGTCGTCCGTGTCGATCACGCCCGCACCGTCGCCGGGCAGCGCAGCACCACTCGCCCGCTCGATCTCGACCTCGAGCACGTCCGCGCTGATGCCGTCCACCATGCCCCGCCCCCACTCGACGACGACGACCGAGCCGTCCCAGTCGAGGTCGAGGTCGTCGAGTTCGACCGGGTCGGACAGCCGGTACGCGTCGACGTGCACGAGGTCGACGCCCCGGGCCGTCGGGTGGGTCCGGGCGAGCACGAAGGTCGGGCTCGACACCTGACCCCGTGCGCCCATGGCGGCGCCGAGGCCGCGGGTCAGGGTCGTCTTGCCCGCGCCCAGGGGCCCCGTCAGCACGACGAGGTCCCCCGCACGGAGCACCGCTGCGAGCCGGGCTCCGAGCGCCTCCATCGCCCCGGTGCCGTCGACCACGACGTCGAGCAACACGGTCACGGTCGGCCACCCGCACTGCGGCTCAGGACGGCGGCACGCTGGCTGAACTCCTCGGCGTGCCGCCCGGAGTAGCGCCGTGGCACGCGTCCGCCGATCCGGCAGGCGAGCTCCTCGCCGATCGTGTCGAGCCCCGCGGCCCACTCGAGGATCGTCGACTCGCCGCGCTCGCCCGTGCCGAACAACACGACCGTGTCGCCCACACGGACGTCGTCGTCCCCGACGTCGACGAGGAACTGGTCCATCGCCACCCGGCCCGCGATCGGGTAGCGGACGCCGCCGATCGTGACCTCGACCCGTCCCTGGGCGCGCCGGGGCACGCCGTCCGCGTAGCCGACGGGCACGAGGGCGAGCGTGGTCTCGGCGGCGGTCCGGTAGGTGTAGTCGTACGAGACACCCGTGCCGACGGGGACCCGCTTGACCTTCGCGACCGACGCCGTGAGCGTCATCACGGGGGTGAGCCCGAGGTCCGCCGCGACGACGCCGTCCGCGCCGGGGATGCCGTACGTGTTCGCCCCCATGCGGACCATGTCGTGCCGGAACTCGGGCCGCTCGAGGCCGGCGAGGCTGGCGGCGACGTGCCGGATCGGCAGCTCGAGCCCGAGTCCCGCGGCGGCGTCGACCGCCTCGGTGAACACGGCGACCGCCGCGGCGTCGTCGTCGTCGGACGCCTCCGCGAGGTGCGTGTACGCGGCGACGACCTCGATCGCATCGGCGCGCTGGGCGTCGCGGGCACGCTCGACGAGCGCAGGCCACCGGTCCGGCGTCGCGCCGTCGCGGTGGAGGCCCGTGTCGACGCCGAGGTGCACGCGCGCCGGCCGCTGGGTCACGGCCGCGACGATCCGGTCGAGCTCGGCCACGTTCGACACCCCGAGGTCGACACCGGAGTCCACGGCGTCCCGGGGGTCGAGGTCCGGGTCGTGCTGCCACGCGAACAACCGGACGTCCTCGCCGACACCGACCGAGCGCAGCCGCAGGGCCGCCTCGACCGTGAGCACCCCGAGCCAGCGGACGCCCGCGTCGACCGCGGTGAGCGCGAGGGGCACCATGCCGTGTCCGTACCCGTCGGCCTTGAGGACCACCATGACCTCGACCGGGTCCATCCACGACCGCAGGAGGTCGATGTTGGCCCGGTACGCATCGAGGTCGACGACGGCCTCGCGGAGCGGCGCGCTCACATGGTCCTCCTCGCCAGGAGGGGGCCGAGTCGTGCGACCACCTCGTAGTTGATCGTGCCGATGGCGGCCGCCCACTCCTCGACGGACGGCACCCCGGTGGCCGGGTCGCCCCAGAGGACGACCTCGTCGCCCGCCGCGACCTCCGCGTCGCCGACGTCGATGTGCATCGCGTTCATCGCCACGCGGCCGACCACCGGGAAGCGTCGGCCGCCGATCGACACCGACACCCGGTTGCCGAAGCCACGGTCGAAGCCGTCCGCGTAGCCGAGTCCGATGATCGCGAGCGTCGTCTCGCGCTCGGTGCGGTGGGTGTAGCCGTACGAGACACCGTGCCCCGCCGGCACCCGGATCGTCCGGAGGACCGACGCCGTGACCGTCATCGCCGGGCGGAGTCCGAGCTCGGCGGACGTCCGGTCCGCGAACGGGCTCAGGCCGTACAGGGACAGGCCGATCCGGGCCAGGTCGCGTCGCGTCTCGGGCACCGCGATCGACGCCGCGCTCGCCGCGAGGTGGACGACCTCGGGCACGATCCCGTGGGCGGCGAGCGCCGAGAGCGCCCGGTCGAGGGCGGCGTCCTGGGCGAGGTCGTCCTCGCGGGACGCGTTGGCCAGGTGCGACATGACGCCCTCCACCCGTGTCCGCGGCAGCGCCGCGGCAGCGGCGAAGAGCTCGGGCCACTCGGACTCGACGGCGCCGTTGCGGCTCAGGCCGGTGTCGAGGACGAGGTGGACCGCTGGCACCTCCGCGCCGGCCGCCGCGGCGAGCTGCTCGACCGACGAGACGGCTGGCGTGATGCCCTCGGATGCGGCGCGCACGAAGTCCTCGTCCGGGGCGTGCAGCCACGCGAGGATCCGGACGTCGATGCCCGCGCGCCGGAGCGCGAGGGCCTCGTCGACGTCCGCGACGCCGAGCCACTCCGCGCCCGCGTCGACGAAGGCGCGTGCCGCCTCGACGGCGCCGTGCCCGTACCCGTCGGCCTTGACGACCGCGATCACGCCCGCCGGTGCCACCCGCTCGGCGAGCGTCGCGTAGTTGGCGATCAGGGCCTCCCGGTCGACGGTGACGCCGGTGAACGCGCTCACCGGGTCACCACCACGGACGGGAGGCACGGTTCGGCCCCGGCGTGCTGGGTCGGCCGCGCGCTCCCGCGCGGCCTCCACGTATGGTCGGTCAACTCCTCAGTTCCCTTCGATGACGACGAACGCCGTCGCGATCGGTCCATCGTGCGACAGTGACAGATGGACGGCCGTCACGCCACGCGCGTCGGCCACCGCCTGGGCCCCCGCGTGCAGGGTCAGCGACGGTGCACGCTGGTCGTCCGCGACGACCTCGAGTTCCTGCCAGCTCAGTCCCGCACTCGTGCCGAACGCCTTGATCAGGGCCTCCTTGGCCGCGAAGCGGGCGGCGAGCGAGGCGGTGGGGCGGGGCTCGCCGTCCCGCAGCAGCTCCGCCGGCGTGAACAGGCGACGCCGGAGCGCGGGCGTGCGCTCGAGGACCCCGGCGAACCGAGCGAGGTCCACGACGTCGACACCGATGCCGATGATCACGGGACTACTCGACGGTCACCGACTTGGCGAGGTTGCGGGGCTGGTCCACGTCGAGCCCCTTGGCCGCCGCCAGTTCCATCCCGAACATGTGCAGCGGCGCGACCGCCAGGAGCGGCTCGAACAGCGGCGTCGCCAGCGGGATGCGCAGGACCTCGTCGGCGTAGGGCAGGACGGCCGCGTCGCCCTCTTCCGCGATCGCGATGACCCGCGCGCCACGGGCCCGGATCTCCTGGATGTTCGAGACGACCTTCGGGTGGAGCGACCGCTCGTCGCGGGGGCTCGGCACGATGACGAACACGATCTGCCCCGGTTCGATGAGCGCGATCGGGCCGTGCTTGAGCTCGCCTGCGGCGAAGCCCTCGGCGTGGATGTACGCGAGTTCCTTGAGCTTGAGCGCCCCCTCGAGGGCGATGGGGTAGCCGACGTGGCGCCCGAGGAACAACACGCTCCGGGTGTCCGCCATCCAGCGCGCGAGCTCGGTCACCGAGGCGGCGTCCTCGATCGTCTGCTGCAGCTTGGCCGGGAGCGCGTCGAGCTCCGCGACCTGCGCCGCGACCTGCTCCGGCGTGAGCGTGCCCCGGAGCGTCGCGAGGTGCAGGCCGAGCAGGTACAGCGCGACGCCCTGCGCCAGGAACGCCTTCGTCGAGGCCACGGCGACCTCGGGGCCCGCGTGCGTGTACAGCACGGCATCGGACTCGCGCGGGATCGTCGCGCCCTGGGTGTTGCAGATGGACAGCGTGCGGGCACCCTGCTCACGGGCGTACTTGACCGCCATCAGGGTGTCCATCGTCTCGCCGGACTGGCTGATCGACACGACGAGGGTCCGCTCGTCGAGCACCGGGTCGCGGTACCGGAACTCGTGCGCGAGCTCGACCTCGACCGGGACCCGCGCCCACTGCTCGATCGCGTACTTGCCGAGGATTCCGGCGTATGCCGCAGTGCCACAGGCGATCACGATGACGCGGTCGACCTGGGCGAGCCGGTCCGCGATCGGCTCGAGGTCCGTCAGGGTCACGGCGCCGTCGTGCACGCGGCCGAGCAGCGTGTTCGCGACCGCCTCGGGCTCCTCGCTGATCTCCTTCGCCATGAAGCTCGACCAGCCGCCCTTCTCGGCTGCGGACGCGTCCCACGACACCTCGAACTCGCTCGCGGTCGCGGGCGTGCCGTCGAACCCGATCACCGTCACGGCGTCGGGGCGGATCGTGACGATCTCGTCCTGCCCGATCGCCAGCGCGCGCTTGGTGTGCGACACGAAGGCCGCGACGTCCGAGCCGAGGAAGTTCTCGCCGTCGCCCAGGCCGACCACCAGGGGCGAGTTGCGGCGGGCGCCGACCACGACGTCCGGCTCGTCCGCGTGCACGACGAGCAGCGTGAAGGCGCCGTCGAGTCGGGCGACCGTCCGCCGCATCGCCTCGGTCAGGTCGTGGCCGGCACGGAACTCCCGCGCGACCAGGTGCGCCGCGACCTCGCTGTCCGTCTCGCTGTGGAACGTCACACCCTCGGCCAGGAGCTCGTCCTTGAGCAGGGCGAAGTTCTCGATGATGCCGTTGTGGATGAGCGCCAACTTGCCACCGTCGGCCAGGTGCGGGTGGGCGTTGCCATCGGTCGGGCCGCCGTGCGTCGCCCATCGCGTGTGGCCGATGCCCGTGCGGCCGTCCGTCATCGGGTCGGCCTGCAGGTCGTCCTTGAGGACCTGCAGCTTGCCGGCCCGCTTGCGCGACTCGAGGTCGCCCGCGGCGTCGATCACGGCGACGCCCGCGGAGTCGTACCCCCGGTACTCGAGCCGACCCAGTCCGCCGAGGAGGACCTCCAGACTGCTGCCGTTGCCGACGTACCCGACGATGCCACACATGCGCTCGATCCTATGGGGTGCGCGGCGGGAGCCCGCCGCACGGGCGTCGCGCGATCGCCCTGCCGGTCGCCGGTCCCGGGACACGCACGGCGCCCAGCTGCCGGGTCTAGCTTCGGCCCGTGACCCTCACCGACATCCCGATCACCACGCTCCAGGGCGAGCAGACCACCTTCGGCGCGTTCACCGACAAGGTCGTCCTCGTGGTGAACGTGGCCTCCCGATGCGGCCTCGCGCCGCAGTACGAGCAGCTCGAGGAACTCCAGCGCCGGTACGGCGACCGTGGGTTCACCGTCCTCGGGTTCCCGAGCAACCAGTTCCTGCAGGAGCTCGGGTCGTCCGAGGCCATCGAGGAGTACTGCAGCACCACCTGGGGCGTCACGTTCCCGATGTCCGAGAAGGTCAAGGTGAACGGCCGCGGCGCCCATCCGCTGTACCAGGAGCTCAAGCAGACCCCGGACGCGAACGGCAAGGCCGGACGGGTGACGTGGAACTTCGAGAAGTTCGTCGTGACGCCGGACGGCGCCGTCCACCGGTTCCGGCCCACCACCGTGCCGGACGACCCGGCGATCGTCGCCGTGATCGAGGCCGCGCTCCCCGCCTGAGCCTGCTCCTGAGCCGAACGGCGTGCGGGGTGCTGAACGACGGCGAGGCCCCGCACGCTCGGTGGCGTGCGGGGCCTCGGACCGATCGGCGGTCAGTCCTGGTGCAGGTGCCGCCCGATGAGGCTGAGGTCGGCCGCGCTCGAGCGACCGTCCGCCGTGTTCGCCTGGTGCCAGTACGGGTACTGCAGCGGGGTCGCGCTCGCGTCGTCGAGGCGGGCGATCTCGTCCGCGGAGAGCTGGACGTCCGCCGCTCCGAGGCTGTCGGTGAGCTGCTCCTCGGTCCGCGCGCCGACGATCGCCGACGTCACGCCCGGCTTCGCGAGCGTCCAGGCCAGACCGACCTGCGTCGCGGTGACGCCCCGCTGCTCGGCGATGTCGACGAGCACCTCGATCGTGTCGTACAGGCGGTCCTCGTCGTCGATGGGCGGCTCGGTCCAGCCCTCGAAGCGCCGCGAACCCTCGGGCACGTCCTGACCGCGACGGTACTTGCCGGTGAGCAGCCCGCCCGCGAGCGGACTCCAGACGAGGATGCCGATGCCCTGGTCGAGCGTGATCGGCACGAGCTCGTTCTCAGCGTCGCGGGACTGCAGCGAGTAGTAGATCTGCTGGCTCGCGAAGTGCTCCAGGTGGTGCTTGTCGGAGGCCCACATCGCCTTCATGAGGTGCCACCCGGAGAAGTTCGATGCACCGATGTAGCGCACCTTGCCCGACCGGACGAGGTCGTCCAGCGCGCCGAGCGTCTCCTCGAGGGGCGTCGATCCGTCCCAGCCGTGCAGCTGGTAGAGGTCGATGTGATCGGTGCCGAGCCGACGGAGGCTGTCCTCGGCGGCCTTGACGATGTGGTGGCGGGACAGTCCGCCGTCGTTCGGTCCGGGCCCCATGCCCCCGCGGACCTTCGTGGCGATGAGCACGTCCTCACGCGCGCTGCCCAGCGCCTGGCCGAGGATCTCCTCGGACGCGCCGTCGGAGTAGACGTCGGCCGTGTCGATGAGGTTGACGCCCGCGTCGCGCGCGATGTCGATCTGCCGGCGAGCCCCATCGACGTCGATGTGGCCGACCGGACTCGCCCAGCCGGTGCCGGCGAACCCCATCGTGCCGAGGCTGATCGTGGAGACCTGCAGTCCCGTGTTGCCCAGATGACGGTATTCCATGCGGCCGACCCTACTCAGACAACAGACAGCAGTACGCCCAGATGAGCGACGCGCTCGGTCACTTCGACGAGGCCTGGGGCGGGGTGTAGACGGCGGAGGGAGTGCGCGGAGCGTACGCAGGGGCCGGCCGGTTCGTTGCGGGAGGCGCGCCCCACCACTGCACGGGCGGCGCCTCGAGACGGAGTTCCGCGTGGAGGCCCAGGGCCAGTGCGGTGGGGATGACGACCGCCATCACGAGGATCGCGACGCCGGCGAGCGCCGGCTGTGCGCTCAGGGTCTCCCGCGGCGCTGTGATCCGGTCCACCCGCTGTGGACAGCACGTCGTCCACACCGCGTCGGCTCGGAGACTGCACCATCCTCTCGTCTACCCTCGTCCTCATGGCCAACGCCCACGCGGAGACCGTCGCCCACCCGACGCCCTTCGTCGAGATCGACCGCCCCGAGTGGTCCGCCCTCGCACCCTCCCAGCACCTCGCGCTCACCGAGACCGAGATCGTCCAGCTCCGCGGGCTCGGGGACCGGCTCGACATGGACGAGGTGCAGCAGGTCTACCTCCCGCTGTCCCGGCTCCTCAACCTCTACGCGGCGGGCGCCCGGAGCCTCCACGCGGCGACGAGTGGATTCCTCGGCGAGCGAGCGTCACGCACGCCCTTCGTGATCGGCGTCGCGGGGTCCGTCGCGGTGGGCAAGTCGACCGTCGCGCGGCTGCTCCGGGAGCTGACGAAGCGGTGGGAGGACACCCCGCGGGTCGAACTCGTGACGACGGACGGCTTCCTCTACCCGAACGCGGAGCTCGAGCGCCGCGGGATCATGGACCGCAAGGGGTTCCCCGAGTCCTACGATCGCCGCGCCCTGCTGCGCTTCGTCAGCCAGGTCAAGAGCGGTGCGGCCGAGGTCCGCGCCCCGTTCTACTCACATCTGCAGTACGACATCGTGCCCGACGCCGAGATCGTCGTCCGCCAGCCCGACGTGCTCATCGTCGAGGGGCTCACGGTGCTCGCACCACCCGTCAACGGCGGCCTGGCACTGTCGGACCTCTTCGACTTCACGATCTACGTCGACGCGAAGACCCGCGACATCGAGTCCTGGTACGTCGACCGCTTCCTCGCCCTGCAGCAGGCGGCCTTCGCGGACCCGAACTCGTTCTTCCACCGCTTCGCGACGCTCTCCCACGAGGACGCCGTCCGCACCGCGACGGACGTCTGGCGGAGCATCAACGAGCCGAACCTCCTCGAGAACGTCCTGCCGACGCGATCCCGCGCGACGCTCGTGCTCAAGAAGGGTGCGGACCACTCCGTCTCGAGCGTGCTGCTCCGCAAGATCTGACGCACCACCCGGACACGACCGGGAGGCGCGGTGCGGGTCCGGGAGGCGCGGTGCGGGTCCGATCCGCACCGCGCCTCCCGCCCGTGATCAGGCCGCGTCGAGTCCGAGCCGGTCGTGCACGACCGCGGCGAGTTCGTTGGCGACGCGCTCCGCGGTCGCCTGGTCCGCCGCCTCGACCATCACCCGGACCACGGGTTCGGTGCCCGACGGCCGGAGCAGGACCCGCCCGGTGTCCCCGAGGGCTGCCTCCGCGCCCGCGATGGCGCGCTGGACACCGGCGTCGTCGAGGCCGTGCCGGTCGACACCGCGCACGTTGACGAGCACCTGCGGGAACACCGTCATGCAGGCGGCCAGTTCGGCCAGGGTCTTGCGCGTGCGGGCCATCTCGGCGACCAGGTGGAGCCCGGTCAGGATGCCGTCGCCGGTCGTGGCGAACTCGTTGAAGATGATGTGGCCCGACTGCTCGCCGCCGAGCGAGTACCCGCCCTCGACCATCTTCTCGAGCACGTACCGGTCGCCCACGGCGGTCTCGAGCACCGCGATGTCGTTCTCGGCCATCGCCCGGCGGAGACCGAGGTTGCTCATGACGGTGGCCACGAGCGTGTCGTCCTGCAACCGGCCGCGCTCCTTGAGGGACAGCGCGAGGATCGCCATGATCTGGTCGCCGTCGATCGCGTTGCCCTCGGCGTCGACCGCCAGGCACCGGTCGGCGTCGCCGTCGTGGGCGATCCCGACGTCGGCGCCGGCTTCGAGCACCGCGCGGGCGAGGTTGTCGATGTGGGTCGACCCGACGCCGTCGTTGATGTTGACGCCGTCCGGGTCCGCACCGATGAGGGTGATCCGCGCGCCGGCGTTGACGAACACCTCGGGCGACACGGCAGCCGCGGCCCCGTTCGCACAGTCGAGGACGACGTGGATGCCGTCGAGCCGCGCGGGCAGGGTGCTCAGCAGGTGGACGACGTAGCGGTCCTCGGCGTCGGCGAAGCGGGTGATCCGCCCGACGTCGGCGCCCGTGGGCACCGGGACCTCGGCGCTCCCGATCGCTGCCTCGATGCGGTCCTCGACCTCGTCGGGGAGCTTCCGGCCGCCAGCGGCGAAGAACTTGATCCCGTTGTCGGGCGCCGGGTTGTGGGACGCGGAGACCATCACGCCGAAGTCCGCGTCGATGTCGGCGACGAGGAACGCCGCCGCGGGGGTGGGGATGACCCCGGCGTCGAGGACGTCGACGCCGGCGCTCGCCAGGCCGGCCGCGACGGCCGCGCCCAGGAACTCCCCGGAGACGCGCGGATCGCGCGCCAGGACCGCGATGGGACGCGGCCGACCGGACGCACGACGTGCGTCCGCGTGGTGTCCGTGCGTGAGCACGGCCGCGCTCGCCTGGGCGAGGCCCAGTGCGAGCGCGGCCGTCAGCTCGCCGTTGGCGAGACCACGAACACCGTCCGTTCCGAACAGACGTGGCACGGTGATGCCGTCCGAAGCGCGATCAGCGCTTCGAGAACTGCGACGCCTTACGGGCCTTCTTGAGACCGGCCTTCTTGCGCTCGATGACGCGGGCGTCACGGGTGAGGAAGCCCGCCTTCTTGAGCGTGGCGCGGTTGTTCTCGCGGTCGATCTCGTTGAGCGCCCGGGCGATCGCCAGACGCAGCGCGCCGGCCTGGCCCGAGGGGCCCCCACCGGTGATGCGGGCGGTGACGTCGTACGAACCGATGAGCTCGAGGACCTTGAACGGGTCGTTGATGAGCTGCTGGTGGAGCTTGTTCGGGAAGTAGTCCTCGAGCGAGCGGCCGTTCACCGAGAACGTGCCGGCGCCGGGGACGAGGCGCACGCGGGCGATGGCCTCCTTGCGGCGACCGACGGCCGCGCCCGAGACGTTGAGGATCTGACGAGGAGCCGCCTCCGAGGTCGCCGGGGCGCTCTCGGTGCTGAAGCTCGACGGGGTCTGGTCGATGGAGTCTGCGATCTGAGCCATGAGTGTGGAGTCCTGTGTCTTCTGCTGCGTGGCCGTCGTTACTGCGCGACCTGGTCGAGGGTGTACGGCGTCGGCTGCTGGGCGACGTGCGGGTGCTCGGGACCGGCGTAGACCTTGAGCTTCTTGAGCTGGGCGCGGCCGAGGCTGTTCTTCGGGAGCATGCCGCGGATCGCCTTCTCGACGGCGCGGGTCGGGTGCTTCTCGAGCATCTCCGGGTAGGTCGTGGCGGTGATGCCGCCCGGGTAGCCGGAGTGCCGGTAGTACGTCTTCTGCGCCAGCTTCGAGCCGGTCAGGGCGACCTTCTCGGCGTTGACGATGATGACGAAGTCACCCATGTCCATGTGCGGAGCGAAGGTGGCCTTGTGCTTGCCGCGCAGGAGCGCCGCGGCGTGCGAGGCGAGACGGCCGAGGACGACGTCGGTGGCGTCGATGACGAGCCACTTCGGCTGGACGTCCGCGGGCTTCGGTGAGAACGTGCGAGTCACAGGTGTGCTGCTTTCGTGTCGAGGTGAGGTGTCCGTGAATCCCACTCCGGTGGGGTGTTCCGCGGGGCGACGCCCGGCGAACGCTCCGGTGGAGGGCTCAACTTCGGGTCCGACGCACGAGGCGCAGACCAATCGACAACACTACCGGAGCGTCGCGGTACCGTCAAACCTCGACGGACTCAGTGCCCGATCGGGACCCAGCGGTCACCGACCCGGTGCACGGCGGGCCCGTGGCCCGGCAGCACGATCCCCGGCAGGGGCAGCGCCGCGGCCGACTCCACAGCGGTGGCCGTGTCGGCGGTGAACAGGGCCGGGATCATCCGCGGCCGCGGCGACCACGACCGGGGCTGCACGTCGTGGTGCGTGACGACCGCGTCGCCGGTGACGAGCGCGTCCGCGGCGGGCAACAGGTACGCCGTCGACCCGAGCGTGTGCCCGGGTGCCGGCAGGGGTGCGATCGCCCGCTCGTCGAAGTCGCGGGCCGTGAACGCGCGGACCGGGGGCACGGTCACGGGGTCGAGGCCACCCGAGCGGACGGCACGGGCGGCCCAGCCGAGCACCCGCGGCGCCGCGATCCGGCCACCGATGTCGCCGAGCGTCGCCTGGTCCCGCTCGGGCCCGCGCACGGCCGCGACCTCGTCGGCGTGGGCCAGCACGGTCACGCCGGGGTGGGCCTCCAGGATCGCGGGGAGGCCACCGATGTGGTCGACGTGCCCGTGCGTGACGTACACCCGGCGCAGGTCGGCCGGGTCGTGTCCCGCGTACCGGATGGTGTCGAGCACGAGTCCGGCGTCGGCGGGGTACCCGGCGTCGACGAGGGCGACCCCGTCCTCCTCGGCGAGCACGACCCAGTTCGACACGGGTCCCTCGACGAACACCACGCCCGGTGCGACCGCGACGACGGCCCGGGGCCTGCGCCGGCTCACGCGCGTCGCTCCGCGACCGCACCCGACCCTGCGGGGCCTTCCGGGACGGCGGTGGGCGCGGCGGTGCTGATGGCGACCTGTCGAGCCTGGTCGGCCTCCGACCGGTGCCCGTCCTGGTCGCGGCGGGCCCGGGTCTGCTCCGCGCGGGCCGCGAGCTCGTCGTCGGGCGGGTAGCCGACCTCGGTGAGGACGAGCCCCTTCGCCGGGGCGACCGTGAACGCGCTCGTGCGCACCGCGTCCTCGCGCAGCTCCGCCAGCCGGTGCGGCGCGAGCCGCCCCTCGCCGACCGCGAGCGACGCACCCACCATCGCCCGCACCATGCTGTGGCAGAACGCGTCGGCCTGGAGGGACGCCACGAGCACGCCGTCCGGCTCACGGTGCCATCGGAACTCCTGGAGCGTTCGGATGGTGGTGGCGCCTTCCCGCGGCTTGCAGAACGTGGCGAAGTCGTGCAGGCCGAGCAGCGTCAGGGCGCCCGTCTCCATCGCGCCCTCGTCGAGGCGCGTGGGGTACCACAGCGTGTGGCCGCGGCGGAGCGGGTCCCGCGGTGCCCCGAGGTCCGCGACGCGGTACGCGTACCGTCGCCAGACCGGGGAGAACCGGGCGTCGAACCCCGGCGGCGCGACCGCGACGGCCGTCACCACGACGTCACTGTCGAGCCCCGCGATGCCGTTCAGGCGGTGCAGGAGGGCGTCCGTCGGCAGCCGCTGGGGTCGGCCGGCCGCACCGCGGTGCGGCCGAGCGAGGCTTCCCCACTGTTCGGGGGTGAGGTCACAGTGGGCGACCTGCCCCGTCGCGTGCACGCCCGCGTCCGTCCGGCCCGCCACCGTGAGGCGGGGCGCCGGACCGGAGCGCCGGAACACGGTCTCGAGCGCGGACTCGAGTTCGCCCTGCACCGTCCGGAGGGTCGGCTGCCGAGCCCATCCCGCGAAACCGCTGCCGTCGTAGGCGATGTCGAGCCGGAGACGCACGGTGCCGGCCTCGTCTGTCACGGGACGAGGGTACCGGCGTCAGCACCACGTCAGTGCCACGTCAGCGCCCGCCCGGAGCATGGGCACCGTCGAACGAAAGGACACCCCATGAACGACCAGGCGACGCTCGCCGTCGAGGCGACCGGCCTCGTCAAGACGTTCGGGCAGAACCGTGCGGTGGACGGCGTCGACCTGCGGGTCGAGGCGGGCACCGTGTACGGCGTGCTCGGGCCGAACGGCGCGGGCAAGACCACCACCATCAGCATGCTCGCCACGCTGCTCAAGCCCGACGCGGGCGACGCACGCATCTTCGGACACGACGTGCGGCACGAGGCCCAGGCGGTCCGACGGCTCATCGGCGTGACCGGGCAGTACGCCTCCGTCGACGAGACGCTCAGCGCGACCGAGAACCTCGTCATCTTCTCCCGACTGCTCGGCCTCGGTCGGGCCGAGTCGCGGGCGAAGGCCTCGGACCTCCTCGAGCGCTTCGGACTGACCGAGGCCGCGAAGCGCCCGCTCAAGGCGTTCTCCGGCGGGATGCGACGGCGCCTCGACCTCGCCGCGAGCCTCATCGCGCAACCGCCACTCATCTTCCTCGACGAGCCGACCACCGGGCTGGACCCCCGGACGCGTGCGCAGATGTGGGACACGATCCGCGAGCTCGTCGCGACCGGATCGACCGTGCTCCTCACCACGCAGTACCTCGACGAGGCCGACCAGCTCGCCGACCGCATCGCCGTCATCGACCGTGGACGCGTCGTCGCCGAGGGCACGGCGGACGACCTCAAGGCATCGGTGGGCACCGCCTCCCTGCAGCTCCGGCTCGCGGACGCCGCCCGGCTCGGTGCGGCGCAGGCGATCGTCGAGCGGATCCTCGGGGCCGGCGCCGCCGTCTCACCCGAGGGCGCCCGCATCACCGCACCGATGGCCGACCCGGACCGCGTCGCGGACCTGCTCGTCGCGTTCCGCGACTCGGGCGTCTCCCTCGCCGAGATGAGCGTGCAGAAGCCGACGCTCGACGAGGTCTTCCTCACCATCACCGGTCGGCCCGTCGCGCAGGACGACCCGACCAGCGACACCGACCGCGTCCTCGAAGGGACCCTCGCATGACCACCATCACCAGCACGCCCCGCACCATCGCTCCGCGCCCCGGCGTCGGCGGTTCGGGACTCGGGGCCACGGTGCGCCAGTCGCTCACGATGGCCTACCGCGGACTGATCAAGGTCCGCCGCACGCCGGAGCAGCTCTTCGACGTCACGCTCATGCCGATCATCTTCACCGTGATGTTCACGTACATCTTCGGCGGGGCGATCGCGGGCGGTGTCACGGCCTACCTGCCGATCATCATCCCGGGCATCCTCGTGCAGACGAACATCACCTCGTCGATCGTCACGGGCGTCCAGCTCCGCGAGGACATGGACAAGGGCGTGTTCGACCGGTTCAAGTCGCTGCCCATCGCCCGCATCGCCCCGCTCGCCGGAGCGCTGCTCGCCGACACGGTCCGCTACGCGATCGCGACGACCATCACGTTCGTCGTCGGGTTCTGCATGGGCCTGCGTCCCGAGGGCGGCTTGGGGTCGGTCGTCGCCGCGGGACTCCTCGTCGTCGTGGTCGCCTGGGCGATCAGCTGGGTGTTCGCGTTCTTCGGTGTCGTCGCGCGCACCGCGTCGAGCGTCTCGGGCATCTCGAACATGGTCCTGTTCCCGCTGACGTTCCTGTCGAACGCGTTCGTCCCCGCCGACACGCTGCCGTCCTGGCTCCGGTGGTTCAGCGAGGTGAACCCGATCTCGCACCTCATCACCGCCGTGCGCGACCTCGTCAACCACGGGCAGGTGGGCAGCGACCTCGTGCTCTCGCTCGTCGGTGCCGCGGTCGTCGTCGCGGTCTTCGCCCCCTTGACCGTCCGCGCCTACATGCGGAAGGCCTGAGCCTCCGCCCGCCGCGGGACGCGGACCTGCTCGAGCAGCGCTCGGGCCCGCGCGACGGCCTCGGCCCGGTCCAGACCGGCCGAGGCCGTTTCGGCGTCCGCGAGGGCGGCCCGTCCCGTCCACCGCGCGAGCACGTCCCGGACGCGCTCGTACCGGAGCACGGCGAGGTCCTGCCGCGCTCCCACGCGCACGGCGGTCCCCCAGATCGCCGCGACGAGACCCGGTTCGACGCGCTGCGTGGTGGCCCCCCACAGGGCAACCGCGATGAGCGCGTCGCCGATCACCGGCAGGTCGAGCCACCACGCGCCGATGCGGATCGCGACGAGCGCGCCGACCTTGGCCACCCGGGCCGCCTCCGTCGCCCTGCCGTCGTCCGGGAGGCGCGGTGCACCCCCGTCCCGCTCGCGGGCCTCCAGGTCGATCGCGATGCGCGCCGCGGCGACCATGAGCGTCCACTGCGGTGCCTGCTTCATGTGGTCACGGACGTACGCGAAGCCGCGGTCGTACTCCTCCAGCGCGGTCTGCACGTCGCCCTCCGCGCGGGCGGCCTCCGCCCGGACGGCGAACGCGAGCGTCCGGAACTGGAGTCCGTCGTCGTCGAGTCGGGCGCCCGGTCGGGGCAGGTCGAGGTCGACCGCGACGGCGCGCGCCCGGTCCGGCTGACCGGCAGCAGCCGCAGCCAGGCCCATCGACCAGCTGATCTCGGCGAGGTCGTCGTCCGCGCCGAACCACTGCAGTCGCTCCCGTGCGCGATCCGCGGCGACCAGTGCCTCCTCGGGGTGCCCGGTCTGGGTGAGGAGCTGCACGCGGGACACGTCGGCCGTTCCCGCCGTCCAGAGGTCGCCGTGGGCGCTCGCGAGCGCCTCCGCCCGGCGGGCGTAGCGGAGCGCGTCCGCCACGTCGCCCGCGTTCTCGGCCAGGGGCGCACTGATCGTCAGGGCGAAGCACGCGACCTCGGGGTCGTCGTCGTCGCGGAGGCGGGCGAGGGCCGCCATCGCGAGGTCGGCGCGTCCGATCGCGGTGAAGAGCTCCGCTTGCGCATCCGCCAGGCGGACTCCGGTCGGACCGTGCTGCCGACGCAGTCGGCGCAAGGCGGACACGGCGACGGCGGCCGTCCGGAGGTCGGTGAACGCCGACGACGCCCCCATGACGGTGAGGGCCACGACGGTGGGCAGGAGCAGGTCGGGGTCGGGCGCGCCGCCCGCCAGCGCCGCGACGACGTCGGGCGCGATCGCCACGACCTCCCCGTGCACGCCCCGGAGTGACCAGTAGGTCCCGAGCACTGCGGCGATCGGCGCGATCGCCCTGTGGTCGCCCCGGCCGAGCGACCACCGCAGGAGCGCGACGAGGTTGTCGACCTCGCGTTCGACCTCGCGGAACACGCGACGCTGCCCGGGACCGGCGAGGAGCACGTTCCGATCGAGGGCGTGGGCCGCGCCCCACCGGATCATCACCGTGCGCACGTCCTCGGTCGTACCCCGCTCGGTGAGCCGCGCGGCACCGAACTCCCGGACCGTCTCGAGCAACCGGTAGCGTGCGGGCTCGCCCTCGCGCTCCGTCAACTGGACGAGCGACTGCTCGACGAGTTCCGCGAGGTCGTCGAGCGCCGTGTCGACCCGGTCCGGGCGCACGACGGCCTCGACCGCCTCCACCGCGACGCCGTCCGGGAACAGCGCCAAGCGGGTCAACAGGTCCTGGGCGCCGTCGTCGAGGAGCCGCCAGCTCCACTCGATCACGGCGAGCAGCGTCCGATGCCGTTCGGGCGCGGTCCGATCGCCTCCGCGGAGCAGGGCGAATCGGTCGTCGAGCCGTCGCTCGATCTCGTCGACACTCATGCCGCGGACGCGTGCCGCCGCCAGCTCGATCGCGAGCGGCGAGCCGTCGAGCCGGGCGCAGATCCGACGGACCGCATCGACCGGCAACACGGCGCCGGGCCGGGCGGCCCGGGCACGCTCGGTGAACAGCCGGACGGCGGCGCCGTCGGCCTCGACCGGCAGGGGCGGGAGTGGTGCGACCACCTCGCCCGGCACCGCGAGCGGGGCACGTGACGTCGTGAGCACGCGGAGGCTCGGGACCTCGCCGAGCAGGTCGACGACGAGTGCGGCGACCTCCCCGACGACGTGTTCGCAGTTGTCGAGCACGAGCAAGGTCGGCGCTTCCCCGAGAGCCCGGAGGACCCGTGACCGGAGGTCCGCGAGCACGACGTCCCGGAGCGACCGTCCGGCGCGGAGTTCCGCGATCCCGAGCACCGCGCCGAGCGCGGGGACGATGTCCGCGCCGTCCGTGAGCGAGGCGAGCTCGAGGACGACGACGGCGACGTCGGGCGCGGTGCGCCCGGCGACCTCCTGCGCGAGCCGGGTCTTGCCGAGGCCTCCGGCACCGAGGACCGTGACCAGCCGCTCCTCCTCGACGAGCCGCTCGACGGCCTCCACCTCGGCGTCCCGGCCGATGAGCGTGGTCGGGGATCGGCGCAGACCGAGGCGCCGCACGGAACGGGCCGACGTCGACGTCGCTCGGAGGATCTCGATGTTGAGCCGCACCAGGTCCGCCGACGGGTCCGCGCCGAGCTCCTCGGCCAGGCGATCGCGGTGTCCTGCGAACACCGTGAGGGCCTCGGCGCCCCGTCCGGCCGCGACGAGTGCCCGCATGTGCCCCGCGACCGCAGCCTCGTCGAACGGGTGGGCCACGACCTCCTGCTCCCACAGCCGCGCCGCGCCGTCGGGGTCGTCGCACGCCGAGAGCGCCTGGGCCAGGGCGCGCCGCAGGATCCGCTGCACGGTCGCCGCCCGGTCCGCGAGCTCCTCGGCGACCCGTCCCTCGAGGTCCGCACCCGGCTCACCGCGCCACGTGGCCAGCACGGCCGATGCCCGGCGGGCCGCGCCGGCTGGATCGGTCCGGAGTTCGTCGGAGATCCGCTCGGCGACCTGCTCGGCCCGTCCCAGGTCGAGCGCCGACGGGTCCAGGGCCAACCGGTAGCCGGTGCCCGTCGACGCGACGACGCCCTCGACGGTCGACCGCCGTACCCGCGACACCAGGGTCTGCAGCGCGGCGCGCGCCCCCTTCGGCGGGGTGTCGCCCCAGAGCTCGTCGATGAGCGTCTCGGTCGTGGCGGTGTTGCCCCGGGCGAGCACGAGGACCGCGATGAACGTCCGGGCGAGCGCGCCGGGCAGCGGATCGAGGTCCCCTGCCGGGGACTCGACGAGCACCGGGCCGAGGACGGCGACGCGTGGCTGACCGGTCACGCGTCGAGTCTAGGGACCGGGGGCCCCACCGACGACGGAGGGCCTCCGCAGCGATCGCTGCGGAGGCCCTCCGTGTGGCGTGCTGGCGAGGACCTACTCGGTCTCGTCGGCCTTGCTGGCGGCGTCCGCCTCGACCTCGGCGGCCGCGTCGGTCGTCTCCTCGGCGGCGACGGGCTCGGACTCCGCGACGGCGTCCGTGCTCTCGGCCTCAGCGGCGTCGGTCGCGGTCGCGTCGGTCGCGGTCGCCTCGGTCGTCTCCGCGGCGACGGCGGCGTCGTCGGTGGTCTCCTCGGTGGCGGCCTCCTCGGCGGCGGTCGTCGACACGGCCCCGGCTGCGGCCGAACCGGACGCACGGTTCGAGCGACGGTTCACCGGAGCGGGCGTGCCCGAGACGGGCTCGAGCACGAGCTCGATCGACGCGAGCGGCGCGTTGTCGCCCTTGCGGAAGCCGAGCTTGGTGATCCGGGTGTAACCGCCCTGGCGGTCGGCCATCTGCGGCGCGATCTCCGTGAAGAGCGTGTGCACGACGGACTTGTCCCGGATGATGCTGATCACCTTGCGGCGGGCGTGCAGGTCGCCACGCTTCGCGAACGTCACGAGACGCTCCGCGACGGGACGGAGGCGCTTGGCCTTCGTCTCGGTCGTGGTGATGCGGCCGTGCGTGAACAGCGCGTTCGCGAGGTTGCTCAGGAGCAGGCGCTCGTGCGCGGGACCGCCTCCGAGGCGGGGGCCCTTGGTGGGCTTGGGCATGTCAGTTCTCCAGTGGTGGGAAGGGGGTGGGTGTGCTGCGCTCCGTCAGGAGCGGCACGGGATCAGTTGGACTCGTCCTCGTCGTACCCGCTGTAGAAGTGGGCGCCGTCGAATCCGGGAACGGTGTCCTTGAGGGACAGGCCGAGCTCGGTGAGCTTGTCCTTGACCTCGTCCACCGACTTCTGACCGAAGTTGCGGATGTTCATGAGCTGCGTCTCCGAGAGGGCGACGAGCTCGCTGACCGTGTTGATGCCCTCGCGCTTGAGGCAGTTGTAGCTGCGGACCGACAGGTCGAGGTCCTCGATCGGGGTCTGCAGCTCGTTCGAGAGCACCGCGTCGACCGGCGCGGGGCCGATCTCGATGCCCTCGGCCGCCGTGTTGAGCTCGCGGGCGAGCCCGAACAGCTCGACCAGCGTGCGGCCGGCGGAGGCGATGGCGTCGCGAGGCGTGATCGCCGGCTTCGACTCGACGTCGACGACCAGACGGTCGAAGTCCGTGCGCTCACCGGCACGGGTCGCCTCGACCCGGTAGGTGACCTTGAGGACCGGCGAGTAGATCGAGTCGATCGGGATCTGACCGGCCTCGCTGAACTCGGAGCGGTTCTGGGTCGCCGAGACGTACCCACGACCGCGCTCGATCGTGAGCTCCAGCTCGAACCGGGCGGTGTCGTTCAGCGTGGCGATGACGAGGTCCGAGTTGTGGATCTCGACACCGGCCGGAGCCGAGATGTCCGCCGCCGTGACCTGGCCCGCGCCCTGCTTGCGGAGGTACGCCGTGATGGGCTCGTCGTGCTCGCTCGAGACGACCAGGTTCTTGATGTTGAGGATGATCTCGGTGACGTCCTCCTTGACACCCGGCACGGTGCTGAACTCGTGCAGCACACCGTCGATGCGGATGCTGGTGACGGCGGCACCGGGGATCGAGGACAGGAGCGTGCGGCGCAGCGAGTTGCCGAGGGTGTAGCCGAAGCCCGGCTCGAGCGGCTCGATGATGAACCGCGAGCGGAACTCGGAGATCGGCTCCTCGGTCAGGGTGGGGCGCTGTGCAATGAGCACTGTGGATTCCTTTCGGCGAAGTGTCCGCTATATGACACTTGGCGGTACGACGGGGCCCAAGGCCTCGCCGGGTCTGTTGAGTTGTGATCACGCGCACCGACGTGCGCGATCGAACGACCAGGAATGGCCGCGACCGGTCGACCCCGCTCGATGAGCGGGCGTCCGGTCGCGGCCGAGAGCTCCTAGCTCAGACGCGACGACGCTTCGGCGGGCGGCACCCGTTGTGCGCCTGCGGGGTGACGTCGTTGATCGAGCCCACCTCGAGGCCGGCGGCCTGGAGCGAGCGGATCGCGGTCTCGCGGCCCGAGCCCGGACCCTTGACGAAGACGTCGACCTTCTTGACGCCGTGCTCCTGCGCCTGGCGGGCGGCCGACTCGGCGGCGAGCTGCGCCGCGAACGGCGTGGACTTGCGCGAGCCCTTGAAGCCGACAGCACCGGACGAGGCCCAGCTCAGGACGGCGCCCGACGGGTCGGTGATGCTGACGATCGTGTTGTTGAACGTCGACTTGATGTGGGCCTGGCCCACGGCGATGTTCTTCTTCTCCTTGCGCCGCGGCTTGCGGGCAGCAGTCTTGGGGGTAGCCATGGTGATCTCCTATCGGGCCTTCTTCTTGCCTGCCACGGTGCGCTTCGGGCCCTTGCGGGTCCGCGCGTTGGTCTTGGTGCGCTGTCCACGCACCGGGAGACCACGACGGTGGCGGAGGCCCTCGTAGCTGCCGATCTCGACCTTGCGGCGGATGTCGGCGGCCACCTCACGGCGGAGGTCACCCTCGACCTTGAAGTTGCCCTCGATGAAGTCGCGGAGGGCGACGAGCTGGTCGTCGGTGAGGTCCTTGACGCGGATGTCGCCCGAGATACCGGTCTCGGCGAGCGCCTGGAGGGAACGGGTACGGCCGACGCCGTAGATGTACGTGAGTGCGATCTCCACGCGCTTCTCGCGCGGGATGTCGACGCCTGCTAGACGTGCCATGTCTGGCTGCTCCTGTTTTCGGTGGAGGTGTGGCGCAGTACCGGTGCTCGGGCCTCCGCCCCGAGGTGTCCCCGGTCGGTTCGTCGCCGATCGGTTCTGGCACTGCGTTGTCGATGTTCAGTTGTGCGTGCTGCTCAGCTGTTCGCTGTCGAGCCGGTGCGGGGCCTGGCGACCCCGCACGGCACCCGGCCGCGGCGGAGGGACTAGCCCTGGCGCTGCTTGTGGCGCGGGTTGCTCTTGCAGATCACCATGACGCGGCCCTTCCGGCGGATCACCTTGCAGTGCTCACAGATGGGCTTGACGCTGGGGTTGACCTTCATGTCGATTCCTCGATCTCGCTGGCTTCGTACCCGACGGGGCCGTCGGGCCGTTCCTTTCCGGCGAGGATCACTTGTAGCGGTAGACGATCCGGCCGCGAGTGAGGTCGTACGGGCTGAGCTCCACGATCACGCGGTCCTCCGGGAGGATGCGGATGTAGTGCTGACGCATCTTCCCCGAGATGTGCGCGAGGACCTTGTGTCCGTTGGTCAGCTCAACGCGGAACATCGCGTTGGGCAGAGCCTCGAGCACCGAGCCCTCGATCTCGATGACGCCGTCTTTCTTGGCCATAGCCTCACTGTCGCTTGGGTTGCTGTCGCTGGGAGTGATCCGAACCGGTCTGCGGGTTCGGCGCCCGGTCTGGCAGGATGTGCAGACCGAACCGGTGACCACCGGAGCGGTCACCTGCGCCACGCCGAACGGCATGACACACCAAAGATCGATCTTATGTGGTAGCGGGACGATTGCCAAGTCCGGCCCGGTCTCGGCGCGTCCTGTTCGCGACCCGCGATCGCGCCGTCAGCGACCCCTCTTCAGGGGTTCTCCGGCGATTTCCAGGAGTGCGACAGGAGCGCCATCGTACGGTTCTCCACGGGAGTGCCGCCGCGCACCTCCGCCCGGCGACGCTCCGCCACCCGCGATGCCGCCCACGCCCCGCGCTGATGCGCCCACCGAACGGAGTCCACCTCGTGTCCGACGCCCCGCTGCGCCGCCGTCGCGGTCGCCCCGGCATCGCCCGGCACGGACGGCTCCGTCGTCCGAGCTCCTGGCGGACCCTGCTCACCGTCATCGCGTCCGTGCTCAGTGTCGCCCTCGTCAGCAGCGTCGCCGTCACGGCCTTCGCCGCGGTGACGCTCACGGGATCCGTCTCGACGGTCAAGCTCAGCGACGACGACCAGGCGAGCGCCAACAAGACCTCCATCACGGCGATGAAGGGCGGGGCGAACATCCTGCTCATCGGCAGCGACACCCGCGTGGGGCAGAAGGCGGAGTCGCTCGACACCGAGGGTGCGCGGAATGACGTCACGATCCTCATCCACATCTCCGCCGACCACACGCAGCTCACCGCCGTGAGCTTCCCCCGCGATCTCGTCGTGCCCCTCCCCGCCTGCACGAACCCGGACACGGGGACGTCCTACCCGGCGTCCTCCGCTGCGCAGATCAACACGGCGCTCGGCAACGGCGGTGTCTCGTGCGTCGTGGACACCGTCGAGAACCTGACCGGCCTGTCCATCCCGTACGCCGGTCTCATCACCTTCGACGGCGTCATCGAGATGTCGAACGCGGTCGGCGGTGTCTCGGTCTGCGTCGCGAACTCGATCAACGACAGCTACACGGGCCTCCATCTGTCGGCCGGGACGCACACGCTCCAGGGCACGCAGGCCCTCCAGTTCCTCCGGACCCGCCACGGCGTCGGCGACGGCAGCGACCTCGCGCGCATCAGCTCCCAGCAGGTGTTCCTGTCCGCCCTGCTCCGCAAGGTGACCTCGAACGGCACGCTGTCGAATCCCCTGACCCTGTACAAGCTCGCGCGCGCCGCGATCTCGAACATGACCTTGTCCGACGGTCTCGCCTCGGCCCAGACGCTCGTGTCACTCGCCACGACCCTCAAGAGCATGAGCACGGCGGACATGCTGTTCGTCCAGTACCCGGTGACCGACGATCCCTACGACACGAACCGCGTGATCGTCTCCCAGAGCGACGCACACACGCTCAACGTCGCGCTGCAGAACGACACGAAGACGAGCCTCACCGACTCGAGCACCGGCCGTGCCTCCGAGGCCGAGGGTGGGACCGGCAGCGCGTCTTCCTCCGGCACCGGCAGCTCCGGGTCGTCGAGCAGCGGGACGTCGAGCAGCGGGACGTCGAGTGCACCCTCCTCCGGGTCCTCGGCGAGCAGTTCGGCATCGAGCACGCCGAGCGCGACGGCGACGCCGCTGCCCTCGACGATCACCGGACAGTCGGCCGCCGAGCAGACCTGCTCGGTCGGCAACTGACAGCGGTCGCAGGCCGGGCGGGCGGCCCGCCGGTCCGCCGCTGACTTCCGCACGATCGGGAGGCGCGGCGCAGCCCGCCCGCTCGCCCGGCTCGGGAGGCGTGACGTGCTCCCGCCTCGGATGAGACGAACCGGGGCGTCGAGTGACCTGTGACGTCGCGTCGCCCGCTGGTTCCTGCACTGCGGCTGGTTCATCCGCGCCGCTGGTTCCCGCACTGCGGCTGGTTCACCCGCGCCGCTGGTTCCCGCACTGCGGCTGGTTCACCCGCGCCGCTGGTTCACGCGCTGCGCTGGATCACGCGATGGGCTGCGGCTGCACCCCGAGCGGTGCCAGGGCGGCGGCACCGCCGTCCGCTGCGGTGAGCACCCAGATGCCGTTTTCGTGCACCGCCACGCTGTGCTCCCAGTGCGCGGCGTCCGAGCCGTCGAGCGTGCGGACGGTCCAGCCGTCCGCATCGGTGCTGCTGTCGATCGTGCCGGCGGTCACCATCGGCTCGATGGCCACCGCGAGCCCCGGACGGACCGCGGGACCCCCGCCCCGCACCCGGTAGTTGAACACCGGCGGATCTTCGTGCATGGAACGACCGATGCCGTGACCCGTGAAGTCCTCCACGATGCCCCAGGCGCCGGTCTCGTCGATCGCGTCCTCGATGCTCGCGCCGATCTCGTTGAGGTTCCGTGCCGTCGCGAGAGCCGCGATCCCCCGCCACATCGACCGCTCGGTGACGTCCGCGAGCATCGTCCGTGCCGCGGCCCGCTCCGGGTCTCCCCCGGGCACGACGACCGTCACGGCGCTGTCGCCGTTCCAGCCGTCAACCTCGGCGCCCGCGTCGATGGACACGATGTCGCCGGCTTCGATCACCCGTTCGCCGGGGATGCCGTGCACGATCTCGTCATTGACGGAGACGCACAGGGTGTGCTGGTAACCGGGGACCAGCTGGAAGTTCGGGACGCCACCGCCCTCGAGGATGACACGCTCCGCGATCGCGTCGAGTTCACCGGTGGTGATGCCGACGCGCAGCGCCGACCGGACGGCGTCCAGTGCCTGGGCGGTCAGGAGCCCCGGCCGGACCATCGCCCGGAGTTCCTCCGACGACTTGTAGAGCGACGGGCGGCGGAACCGCGCCACGGTCAGGCGACGGCGCGGCCGAGGCCGCGGGTCGCGAGCGCGTCGGCGATGCGGTCACCGACCTCGTCGACACCGCCGAGACCGTCGACGTCGATGACGAGCCCCCGCTGTGCGTACACCGCAACGATCGGCTCTGTCTGCTCGAGGTAGACGTCCTGCCGGTGCCGGATGGCGTCCTCGGTGTCGTCGCTGCGACCCTGCTCGAGCGCACGCCTGCGGAGCCGGTCGACCAAGGCGTCCCGGTCGGCGACGAGCTGCACCACCGCGTCCAGGGCCTGCCCCTGCTCGGCGAGGAACCCGTCGAGGAACTCCACCTGCGCCGTCGTCCGGGGGTAGCCATCGAGCAGGAACCCCGGCTCGGCGTCCGGCTGACGGAGCCGATCGGCGATGAGCTCGTTCGTGAGGCTGTCGGGCACGTAGTCGCCGGCGTCCAGGATCGCCTTGACCCTGATGCCCAGCGGCGTCTCGTCACGGACGTTCTGCCGGAAGATGTCGCCCGTCGAGATCGCCGGGATCCCGAAGGCCTCGGCGATCCGCCCTGCCTGGGTGCCCTTGCCAGCACCAGGCGGGCCCACGATGATCAGCCGCGCGCTCATCGGAGGAGTCCCTCGTAGTGGCGCTGCTGCAGCTGCGAGTCGATCTGCTTCACGGTCTCGAGGCCCACACCGACGATGATCAGCAGGCTGGCACCACCGAACGGGAAGTTCTGGTTGGCGCCGAACCAGGCGAGTGCGGCGAGCGGGATGAGCGCGATGATGCCGAGGTAGAGAGCGCCGGGGAGCGTGACCCGTGTGAGCACGTAGTCGAGGTACTCCGCCGTCGGACGTCCGGCACGGATGCCCGGGATGAACCCGCCGTACTTCTTCATGTTGTCGGCGACTTCTTCCGGGTTGAACGTGATCGCGACGTAGAAGTACGTGAACCCGACGATGAGGAGGAAGTAGAGGACCATGTAGAAGGCGTTGTCGCCCGAGGTCAGGTTGTTCTGGATCCAGGTGACCCACGCCGCGGGCTCGGTCCCGTCTGACTTCTGGTTGAACTGTGCGACCAGCGCCGGCAGGTAGAGCAGCGACGACGCGAAGATGACGGGCACGACACCGGCCATGTTCACCTTGATCGGGATGTACGTGTTGTTGCCACCGTAGGTGCGACGCCCGACCATGCGCTTGGCGTACTGCACCGGGATCCGGCGCTGCGACTGCTCGACGAACACGACCGCCATCATGATCACGAGTCCGACGAGGATCACGAAGAGGAAGAGCTCGAAGGACTGCGACTGCTCGATGGCCCAGAGCGCGGTCGGGAACTGGGCCGCGATGGACGTGAAGATGAGGAGCGACATACCGTTGCCGACGCCGCGCTCGGTGACGAGCTCGCCCATCCACATGATGAGTCCGGTGCCAGCCGTCAGCGTGACCACCATGAGGAGGATCGCGTACCAGCTGTCGTTCGAGATGATCGACGTGCAGGAGGTCGACGCCGAGGTGCCGAAGAGGGCACCCGAGCGCGCGACCGTGATGAGCGTCGTCGACTGCAGGACCCCGAGCGCGATCGTGAGGTACCGCGTGTACTGCGTCAGCTTGGCCTGACCCGCCTGGCCCTCCTTGTAGAGGGCGTCGAAGTGCGGGATCACGACGCGCAGCAGCTGCACGATGATCGACGACGTGATGTACGGCATGATGCCGAGCGCGAAGACCGAGAGCTTCAGCAGCGCGCCGCCGGAGAACAGGTTCACGAGCCCGTACAGGCTCCCCTGGGATGAAGCGCTCGCGAGGCACGACTGCACGCTGGCGTAGTCGACGAACGGCGCGGGGATGTAGGACCCCAGGCGGAACAGCGCGATGATCGCGAGGGTGAAGCCGATCTTCTTGCGAAGGTCGGGGGTGCGCAAGATCCGCGCGACCGCTCTGAACACGAGTTCTCCGTACTTCGTTCAGTGCGACCCGAGCATCTCGGATCGCGTCAAGCGATGCCGAACCGGCGGCCCGAGCTGTGCTCGGACCGCCGGTCAGGTACTACTTGGAGACGGTGCCGCCCGCCGCCACGATCTTCTCCTCGGCGGAGCCGGAGACCTTGTCGACCGTGATGTTGAGCGCCACGCTGATGTCGCCCTGGCCGAGGACCTTGACCTTCTCGTTCTTGCGAACCGCACCCTTGGCGACGAGGTCACTCACGGTGACGTCACCGCCCTGCGGGTAGAGCTCGCCGAGCTTGTCGAGGTTCACGACCTGGTACTCCACGCGGAACGGGTTCTTGAACCCGCGGAGCTTCGGGGTGCGCATGTGCAGCGGCATCTGCCCACCCTCGAACCCGGCCTTGACCGAGTAGCGGGCCTTCGTGCCCTTGGTGCCACGTCCGGCCGTCTTGCCCTTCGAGCCCTCACCGCGTCCGACGCGGGTCCGGTCCTTCTTCGAGCCAGCAGCGGGACGGAGGTGGTGGACCTTGAGGACCTGCACGCGGCCCTCGGTGTTGCCGGCCTGTCCGGCCTTGGGGGTTTCGTCGCTCATGCGTTGATCTCCTCGACCTTCACGAGGTGCGCGACCGTCGCGACGTACCCGCGGTTCTGGGCGTTGTCCTCACGCTCGACCGACTGGCCGATGCGCTTGAGGCCCAGGCTGCGCAGGGTCTCGCGCTGGTACTGCTTCTCGCTGATAACGGACTTGATCTGGGTGACCTTGATCTTGCCGGCCATCAGGCACCTGCCTTCTCGGTCGCAGCCGTGCGGGCCGCGGCCTCGGCACGCAGCAGACGACCCGGGACGACCCGGTCGACGTCGAGGCCACGGCGGCTGGCGACCGCACGGGGCTCCTCGAGCTGCTGCAGCGCCGTGACGGTGGCGTGCACGATGTTGATGGTGTTGGACGACCCGAGCGACTTGCTCAGGACGTCGTGGATGCCGGCGCACTCCAGGACGGCGCGCACCGGACCACCGGCGATGACGCCGGTACCGGCAGCGGCCGGGCGGAGGAGCACGACGCCAGCGCCGGCCTCACCCTGCACGGGGTGCGGGATCGTGTTGCCGACGCGCGGGACGCGGAAGAAGTTCTTCTTCGCCTCCTCGACGCCCTTGGAGATCGCGGTCGGGACCTCGCGGGCCTTGCCGTAGCCGACGCCGACGAGTCCGTTGCCGTCACCCACCACGACGAGCGCGGTGAAGCTGAAGCGACGACCGCCCTTGACGACCTTCGACACACGGTTGATCGTCACGACGCGCTCGAGGAACTGGCTCTCGGCGGCGCGGTTGTTGCGGTCGCCGCGACCACCCTGCTGGCGGTCACGACCCCCACCACGGCGTCCGCGCTCGGGGCCCGTGTTCTCGCGGTTCGCCGACGCGGAGCCGGCTGCGGTCTCGACCGGCTTCTCGACCGGTGCTTCCTGATTGGTGCTGCTCGCGGTGTCGCTCACAGGTTCAGCCCTCCTTCACGGGCGCCTTCGGCGATCGCGGCGACGCGACCGGCGTACTTGCTGCCACCGCGGTCGAACACGACCGCCTCGACACCCGCGGCCTTCGCGCGCTCGGCGACGAGCTCGCCGACGCGACGCGACTTCGCGGTCTTGTCGCCGTCCAGGCTGCGGAGGTCCGCCTCCATGGTCGACGCGCTGGCGACGGTGTGGCCCTTGGTGTCGTCGATGACCTGCACGAACACGTGACGCGACGAGCGGGTGACGACCAGACGCGGACGCGTCTCGGTGCCGGTGATCTTCTTGCGGAGGCGGGTGTGACGGCGCGCCTTGGCGGCCGACTTGCTCGCTCCTCGAGTTCCGAGAGCCATGATCACTTACCTGACTTTCCGGCCTTGCGGCGGACGACCTCGCCGGCGTAGCGAACGCCCTTGCCCTTGTACGGCTCGGGCTTGCGAAGCTTGCGGATGTTTGCGGCGACCTCACCGACGGCCTGCTTGTCGATGCCGTTCACGGTGAGTCGGTTGTTGCCCTCGACGGTGAAGCTGATGCCCGCGGGCGGCTCGACCGTGATGGGGTGCGAGTAGCCGAGTGCGAACTCGACGCTCGTGCCGCGTGCCTGGACGCGGTAGCCGGTCCCGACGACCTCGAGGCCCTTGGAGTAGCCCTGGGTCACGCCGGTGATCTGGTTGGCGATCAGCGTCCGGGTCAGGCCGTGCAGCGAGCGCGAGGTGCGCTCGTCGTCCGGACGGGTGACGAGGATCTGGTTGTCCTCGATCGCGACCGCGATGGGGCTGGCGACGGTGAGCGCGAGCTCACCCTTCGGCCCCTTGACGGCGACGTTCGCGCCGTCGACCGTCACGGTGACGCCGGCGGGGATGTCGATGGGAAGACGTCCGATACGAGACATGGTCGATCACCACACGTAGGCGAGGACTTCCCCACCCACGCCCTTCTGCTCGGCCTCGCGGTCCGTGAGGAGACCCGAGGAAGTCGACAGGATCGCCACGCCGAGGCCACCGAGGACCTGGGGGATCTCCGTCGACTTGGCGTAGACCCGGAGACCGGGCTTGGAGACGCGCTTGATGCCGGCGATGGAGCGCTCGCGCTCGGGGCCGTACTTGAGGTCGATGGTGAGGGTCTGCCCCACGCGGGCATCCTCCACACGCCACTCGCTGATGTAACCCTCGCGCTTGAGGATCTCGGCGATGTGGGTCTTCAGCTTCGAGCTGGGCAGCGAGACGGCGTCGTGGTGCGCCGAGTTCGCGTTGCGCAATCTCGTCAGCATGTCTGCGACCGGATCGGTCATCGTCATGGTTGGTTCATCCTGTTCTCACCCGGTTTCGACACCCGTTCCACGGATGCCGACCTGTGTGATCGGGCGACGTCAGGGCGATTCCCCGACGTCTCGGTGCTCGTGCGGCGGGCCGGAGGGAGCGCCCCTCCGGCCCGGCCGTCCGAACGATCTTAGACCGTCTGCTCGCTGGAACGGAACGGGAAACCGAGCTGGCGGAGCAGCGCGCGGCCCTCGTCGTCCGTCTTGGCCGTGGTGACGACGGTGATGTCGAAGCCACGGACGCGGTCGATGCGGTCCTGGTCGATCTCGTGGAACACGCTCTGCTCCGTGAGACCGAAGGTGTAGTTGCCGTTGCCGTCGAACTGGCGGTCGCTCAGACCGCGGAAGTCGCGGATGCGGGGCAGTGCCAGCGACAGCAGGCGGTCGAGGAACTCCCACGCGCGGTCACCGCGGAGGGTGACGTGCGCGCCGATGGGCTGGCCCTCGCGCAGCTTGAACTGCGCGATGGACTTGCGGGCCTTCGTGACCTGCGGCTTCTGGCCGGTGATGGCCGTGAGGTCGCGCACCGCACCGTCGATGACCTTCGAGTCACGAGCGGCCTCGCCGACACCGGTGTTCACGACGACCTTGACCAGGCCGGGGACCTGGTGGACGTTCGTGTAGCCGAACTGCTCGGTGAGCGCCGCGGCGATCTCGTTCTTGTACTTCTGCTTCAGCCGCGGCTGGACCTTCTCGCTGGACGCGGCCTCGGCCGGCGCCGTAGTGGTGTCGCTCATCAGAGGTCCTCCCCCGACTTCTTGGCGTAACGGACGCGGACGGTCTTGGTGACGCCGTCCTTCTCGACCGTCTCGGTGCGGTGACCGACACGGGTCGGCTTCTTGGTCTTCGGGTCGACCACGGCCACGTTGGACACGTGGATCGGGGCCTCGTGGGTCTCGATGCCACCGGTCTTCGAGCCGCGCTGGGTCTGACCGACGCGGACGTGCTTCTTGACGAAGTTCACGCCCTCGACGACGACACGCTGCTCGTCGGGGAGCACCTCGATGACCTTGCCCTGCTTGCCGCGGTCGCCACCGCGCGCCTGCGACGGGCCCGAGATCACCTGGACCAGGTCGCCCTTCTTGATGTTCGCCATGACTAGATGACCTCCGGTGCCAGCGAGATGATCTTCATGAACTTCTTGTCGCGGAGCTCGCGACCGACCGGCCCGAAGATGCGGGTGCCCCGGGGGTCGCCGTCCGCCTTGAGGATCACCGCGGCGTTCTCGTCGAACTTGATGTAGGAGCCGTCCTGACGACGGGTCTCCTTCTTGGTGCGAACGATGACGGCCTTGACGACGTCACCCTTCTTGACGTTGCCGCCCGGGATCGCGTCCTTCACGGTCGCGACGATCACGTCACCGAGGCCGGCATAGCGACGACCCGAGCCACCGAGCACGCGGATGGCCAAGATCTCCTTGGCTCCGGTGTTGTCGGCGACCTTCAGGCGGGATTCCTGCTGAATCACTGCTGTCTCCTATTCCGCAAGTAGGCCCGGGGGCTTACTTGGCCTTCTCGAGGATCTCGACCAGGCGCCAGCGCTTGGTGGCGCTGAGGGGACGGGTCTCGCTGATGAGGACCAGGTCGCCGATGCCGGCGGTGCCCTGCTCGTCGTGGGCCTTCACCTTGGAGGTGCGACGGATGACCTTGCCGTAGAGGGGGTGCTTCACGCGGTCCTCGACCTCGACGACGATCGTCTTGTCCATCTTGTCGCTCGTGACGTAGCCACGACGCGTCTTGCGGTAGCCGCGCGCGGTGGTCGCGGCGTCGACCTCGGTGGCCTGCTTCTCGGTGGCCATCACTTCTCCTCGGTGCTGGTCGATGCAGCGGTGTCGGTCGTCGTGGCCTCGGCCGCGTCGGCCTTCTTGCGGGACGACTTCTTGGTCGTGGTGGTGCTCGCCTCGACCGGGGTCGGGGTGGCACGGATGCCGAGCTCGCGCTCGCGCAGCACCGTGTAGATGCGGGCGATGTCGCGCTTGACGGCACGGAGGCGGCCGTGGCTCTCGAGCTGGCCGGTGGCCGACTGGAAGCGCAGGTTGAACAGCTCTTCCTTGGCCTTCTTCAGCTCGTCAGCGAGACGCTCGTCCTCGAAGGTGTCGAGCTCCGACGGACGGAGCTCCTTGGAACCGATCGCCATTATGCGTCGCCCTCCTCGCGCTTGATGATGCGTGCCTTGAGGGGCAGCTTGTGGATTGCACGGGTCATCGCCTCGCGGGCGATGTCCTCGCTCACGCCGGAGAGCTCGAAGAGCACGCGTCCCGGCTTGACGTTCGCGACCCACCACTCGGGCGAACCCTTACCGGAACCCATGCGGGTCTCGGCGGGCTTCTTCGTGAGCGGACGGTCCGGGTAGATGTTGATCCACACCTTGCCGCCACGCTTGATGTGACGCGTCATGGCGATACGAGCGGACTCGATCTGGCGGTTCGTCACGTAGGCGGGGGTCAGGGCCTGGATACCGAAGTCACCGAACGACACCTTGGTGCCGCCGGTCGCCTGGCCGCGACGCGTGGGGTGGTGCTGCTTGCGGTGCTTGACTCGACGGGGGATAAGCATGGTTACGCCTCAACTCCTGCGCCGGCCGGCGCCTCCTGCGGAGCCTGCTGCTCGCGACGGTCGCCGCGGGGGGCGCCGTCACGGCCGCCACGACCGCCACGGCCGCCGTCACGACGCTCGGGGCGCGACGAACGCTGGTTCGCCTGCTCGCGAGCGAGCTCCTTGTTGGTGATGTCGCCCTTGTAGATCCAGACCTTCACACCGATCCGACCGAAGGTCGTGCGGGCCTCGTAGAAGCCGTAGTCGATGTTGGCGCGGAGCGTGTGCAGGGGCACGCGGCCCTCGCGGTAGAACTCCGAACGACTCATCTCGGCGCCGCCGAGACGACCCGACACCTGGATCCGGACGCCCTTGGCGCCAGCGCGCTGGGCGCCCTGGAGGCCCTTGCGCATGGCGCGACGGAAGGCGACACGAGCGCTGAGCTGCTCCGCGATGCCCTGGGCGACGAGCTGCGCCTCGGTCTCGGGGTTCTTGACCTCGAGGATGTTCAGCTGGATCTGCTTGCCCGTGAGCTTCTCGAGGTCGCCGCGGATGCGCTCGGCCTCGGCGCCACGGCGGCCGATGACGATGCCAGGACGTGCCGTGTGGATGTCCACGCGGACGCGGTCACGGGTGCGCTCGAGCTCGATGCGGGCGACGCCGGCGCGGTCGAGGGACTTCGTCAGCATCTGACGGATGCGGACGTCCTCGGCGACGTAGTCGCTGTACCGCTGGCCCTTCTTGGTGCTGTCCGAGAACCAGTGCGACACGTGGTCCGTCGTGATCCCGAGACGGAAGCCGTACGGGTTGACCTTCTGGCCCATTACTTGCTCGCCTTCTTGCTGGTAGCGGCCGCCTCGACCTCGTCCGGCGTCGCGAGGACGACCGTGATGTGGCTGGTGCGCTTGTTGATGCGGAAGGCTCGCCCCTGGGCACGCGGCTGGAACCGCTTCAGGGTCGTGCCCTCGTCGACGAAGACGCGGCTCACGTAGAGGTCGCGCTCGTCGAGGAAGCTGTTCGTCTGGTCCGCCTTGACCCGGGCGTTCGCGATCGCCGAGGCGACCAGCTTGTAGACCGGCTCGGAAGCGCCCTGCGGGGCGAACTTCAGGATGGCGAGGGCTTCGTGGGCCTGCTTGCCGCGGATCAGCTCGATGACGCGACGGGCCTTCTGAGGCGTGACGCGGATGTGTCGCACGCGTGCGATCGACTCCACCATTTCGTTCCTCCTTCAGCGTCCCCGCGTTAGCGGCGACGGCCCTTCTTGTCGTCCTTCACGTGACCACGGAAGGTGCGGGTCGGCGCGAACTCGCCGAGCTTGTGACCGACCATCGACTCGGTGACGAACACCGGGATGTGCTTGCGGCCGTCGTGCACGGCGATCGTGTGCCCGAGCATGTTCGGAACGATCATCGAGCGACGCGACCACGTGCGGATCACGTTCTTCGTGTTGGCCTCGTTCTGGACGACCACCTTGCGAAGCAGGTGCTCGTCGACGAAGGGGCCCTTCTTCAGACTGCGTGGCATCTTCTACAACTCCTACTTGCGCTTCTTACCGGCGGTGCGGCGACGGACGATGAGCTGGTCGCTCGGCTTGTTCGGCTTGCGCGTCCGGCCCTCCGGCTGGCCCCACGGGCTGACCGGGTGGCGACCACCGGAGGTCTTGCCCTCACCACCACCGTGCGGGTGGTCGATCGGGTTCATCGCGACACCACGCACGGTCGGGCGGACGCCCTTCCAGCGCATGCGGCCGGCCTTGCCCCAGTTGATGTTCGACTGCTCGGCGTTGCCGACCTCGCCGATCGTCGCGCGGCAGCGCGCGTCGACGTTGCGGACCTCGCCCGACGGCAGGCGGAGCTGCGCGTAGGGGCCGTCCTTCGCCACGAGGCGCACCGAGGCACCCGCGGAACGGGCGAGCTTGGCGCCACCACCCGGACGGAGCTCGATCGCGTGCACGACCGTACCGACGGGGATGTTGCGGAGCGGCAGGTTGTTGCCCGGCTTGATGTCGGCGCCGGCACCCGACTCGACGACGTCGCCCTGCTTCAGGCGGTTCGGCGCGAGGATGTAGCGCTTGGTGCCGTCCACGAAGTGCAGCAGCGCGATGCGCGCGGTGCGGTTCGGGTCGTACTCGATGTGCGCGACCTTGGCGTCGACGCCGTCCTTGTCGTTCCGACGGAAGTCGATGACCCGGTACTGGCGCTTGTGGCCACCACCGATGTGACGCGTCGTGATCCGGCCGGAGCTGTTGCGGCCACCGGTCTTCGGGAGCGGACGCAGGAGCGACTTCTCCGGGGTCGAACGCGTGATCTCGGCGAAGTCGGCGACGGAGGAGCCGCGACGACCCGGGGTCGTGGGCTTGTAGTTACGAATAGCCATGATGTATCCCTTCCGGTCCTCAGCCGACAGCCGTGAAGATGTCGATCGATCCGGACTTGAGCGTGACGATGGCGCGCTTGGTGTCCTTGCGCTTGCCGATGCCGAACCGCGTACGACGGGTCTTCCCCGGACGGTTCAGGGTGTTGATGCCCGCGACCTTGACGTCGAAGATCTTCTCGATGGCGAGCTTGATCTCGGTCTTGTTCGCGCGCGGGTCCACGAGGAACGTGTACTTGCCCTGGTCGATGAGGCCGTAGCTCTTCTCCGACACGACCGGCGCGATGATGATGTCGCGCGGGTCCTTGTTGAAGCCGCTCATGCGTTGTTCTCCTTCGCGGTCTTCGACGCGACGAAGGCGTCGAGGGCGCTCTTGCTGAAGACCACGTCGTCGCTCACGAGGACGTCGTAGGCGTTCAGCTGGCCGTACGTGAGCGCGTGGACGTTGGGCAGGTTCCGGACGCTCTTGAGCGCGACCTCGTCCGTCGACTCGAGCACGACGAGGACGTGCTTCGACGGGGCGATCTTCTCGAGGAGCGTGCGGACGCTCTTGGTCGAGGGGACCTCGGCGTCGAGGAAGGCCTCGACCGCGTGGATCCGCCC
Source organism: Curtobacterium sp. MCBD17_019 (assembly GCF_003234555.1). NCBI lineage: Bacteria > Bacillati > Actinomycetota > Actinomycetes > Micrococcales > Microbacteriaceae > Curtobacterium > Curtobacterium sp. MCBD17_019. The sequence continues at coordinate 85,908 of NZ_QKTT01000012.1, forward strand.
ACCGCGAGCGCGGTCCGAGAGCGAACCGAGCAGCGCCTTGGCGATCATCTTCTTGGGGGTGCGCTGCGCGTAGTCGCGCGGCACGGGTCCGTGGACGATGCCACCGCCGGTCATCTGCGGGGCGCGGATCGAGCCCTGACGCGCGCGGCCGGTGCCCTTCTGCTTGAAGGGCTTGCGGCCGGCACCGGAGACCTCGCCGCGGCGCTTGGTCTTGTGGGTGCCCTGACGCGCGGCGGCGAGCTGCGCGACGACGACCTGGTGGATCAGCGGGACGTTGGTCTCGACGTCGAAGATCTCGGCGGGGAGCTCGACCGTGCCGGCCTGGGCGCCCGACGCGTCGAGCACGTCGATCGTGGTTGCAGTCGTGGTGGCCATGCTCACTTACCCTTCACGGCGGTGCGGACGAAGACGATGCGACCGCGAGCACCGGGGACCGCGCCCTTGACGAGCAGCAGGTTCTTCTCGGCGTCCACGGCGTGCACCGTGAGGTTGAGGACGGTGACGCGCTCCCCACCCATGCGACCGGCCATGCGCATGCCCTTGAAGACGCGCGACGGGGTCGACGAAGCACCGATCGAACCGGGCTTGCGGTGGTTGCGGTGCGCACCGTGCGAGGCGGAGACACCCTTGAAGTTGTGGCGCTTCATGACACCGGCGAAGCCCTTGCCCTTGCTGGTGCCGACGACGTCGACCTTCTGGCCGGCCTCGAACATGTCGACGGCGAGCTCCTGGCCGAGCGCGTACTCGCCGGCGTCAGCGGTGCGGATCTCGGTGAGGTGGCGGCGCGGCGTGACACCGGCGGCCTCGAAGTGCCCGGCGGAGGGCTTGTTGACCTTGCGGGGGTCGATCGCGCCGGCGGCGATCTGGACGGCCTGGTAGCCGTCCTTCTCGGCGGTGCGGATCTGGGTCACGACGTTCGGGGTGATCTCGACGACGGTGACGGGGATGAGCTTGTTGTTCTCGTCCCACACCTGGGTCATGCCGAGCTTCTTGCCGAGCAGGCCCTTGACGGTCTTGGTTGCGATGGCCATCGTTGTCGCCCCCTTACAGCTTGATCTCGATGTTGACGTCGGCGGGCAGGTCGAGACGCATGAGCGAGTCGACGGCCTTCGGCGTCGGGTCGATGATGTCGATGACCCGCTTGTGCGTGCGCTTCTCGAAGTGCTCGCGCGAGTCCTTGTACTTGTGGGGAGAACGGATCACGACGACCACGTTCTTCTCGGTGGGGAGCGGCACCGGGCCGACCACGGTCGCACCGGCACGGGTCACCGTGTCGACGATCTTCCGGGCCGACGTGTCGATGACCTCGTGGTCGTACGACTTGAGCCGGATGCGGATCTTCTGTCCCGCCATGTCTCTCTCGTTCCTCTCTGCGCCGCGCACCGCGTGGGCCGCCTGACGCCGCCTGCCTCGTCGGGCAGGCTGTTTGCCTAGATCACCGGCACGTCACCGTCGGGATCACTCCCGCCGGCCATGACCGCTGTTCTCCTGTCAACTGCCCTCCCGGGCCGATCGAGAACCCACTCCGCAGGAGGGGGATTTCGACCGTTCCGGTCGGACCCGTATCGCCTCCGCGGAGCACACGGGTGTCCCCGTGCGTTCCAGGTGTGGAGTCGATGTGGTGTTCTTGCTGCCTGCGGCCCAGGCGCAGCCACCCGGAGGGCGGGGCCTGTGCACTGCCTGGGCAGTGACCCGGCGGACACGTGTGTCCGCGGAATTTGGAACCGGACAAGTCTCGCATGTCCTCCGCACTCGTGCAACCCGGGCGTGTCGCGTGCGATCCACGCCGTTGCGGGGCTCGAGGAGCGGCGGACGGGCGGTCCGGGGCGACCTGGTGACGGGCCTCCCGTCGGGAGTCCGGCGACCGCCCGCCGGACGTCAGACGGTCGGACGGAACCAGGGCGGGAACACCGCGACGCGCGGGGCGTGACCGCCGGCCTCCGCCAGGACCGAGCGGACGTCGTCGCGGACGCGGTCGTTCGGCACGCCGACGACCGCGACGGCCGAGAACGGCACACGCGGACCCGCCAGCAGCTCGACGCGCTGCAACTCGGGGTCCTGGAGCGAAGCGCGTCGGAGCAGGGTGCCCGCGGCCTCCGGGCCGACGGCCGAGCGCGCCGCGGGGTCCTCCGCGTCGAGATCCGTCACGATGACCGACGCCCCGAACGCGACGGTCGGCACGACCAGCATGACGTAGTCGACCGGACGACTGCGACGTGCCGCGTCGGACCACCGGTCGTCCTCGGCGCCGGTGCGCAGCGACTGCCAGGTCAGGGCCTCCGGGGTGAGCACGAAGGGGACGTGGTCCGCGACGGACCCGCCGTCCGGGGTGGCCGCGGCCGCTCGGGCCGCGCGGACCTCCGCCGCGCTGACGTCGAACTCGGGGACCACCGACGACGCGGCCAGCAGCGCACCCTCGGCGACGATGGCCGCGAGGTTGTCGCGATGGGTCCAGTGGTGCGCGCGCATCGACGCGAACGGGCGGACCTGGGGCTCCACCGCCACCGGGACCGCGGTCCGGGTCGCACTCCGGGAGGCCCGGGGCGCGTCCGACGGACCGTCCGACCGGAGCGAGACCGGACGGGCACGCCGCGGAGCGCGGGTCGGTGCGACGACCGGTTCCGCCCGCTGCCGTGGGGTGCAGATGTCACAGAGCTCGACGGGGAAACCGTGGATGCACTCGTCGGTCACGCTGGCCTCTCCGTGCCGACGCCCGAACGGTCGGCACGTGCATCAACGGTACGTCATTCAGTCGCGGTAGAGCAGCGCGCGGACCTCGGACTCCGCAGAGGCCAACCGGGCAGGATCGATCGTCTCGCCGTGGTTGTACGCGTCGATCACGCGCGGGTCGATGTAGCTCTGCCGCGCCACGGTCGGGGTGTTGCCGAGCACGTCGGACGCGGCCTTCACCGCATGCGAGATCGCCTTCTTGCGCTTGGCGTCGGACGACTGGGGGCCCGTCTTCGCCAGGTCCACGGCCGCGGCGACCGTACCGTGCAGCGTCCGGAAGTCCTTCGCCGTGAAGTCGTCGCCGGCGCGCTCCTTGACGTACTCATTGATGAGCTCGGCCGACAGCGGACGCCACTCGGCACCGGGCTCGTCGCGGAACGAGAGCAGTCGCGCGTTCCCGCCCCGACGCTTCATGCCCACGAGCACCCGCGCGAGGTCGTGGTCGTGGATGGTGGACGACCACTCCTGCCCGCTCTTGCCCGGGAACCCGAGCTCGATGTCGTCGCCCGAGATGTGCGCGTGGGAACACAGCAGCGTCGACAGGCCGTGGCTCCCGTGCTCGAGCGCATACCGCTCCGAGCCGACCCGGAGCGACCCCTGGTCGAGCATCCGGAAGGCCGCGGCCTGCGCACGTCGGAGGTCCGGGTCCGGTCGGCGGAGGTCCATGGTCACCATCCGTCGAGCGGACGGGAGCGACTCGGCGAGGGCGAGCGCCCGGTCGTACTTGATCTTGTCCATCCGCTCGCGCCAACCCGGGTGGTACATGTACTGGCGCCGACCGGCGCCGTCGATGCCCGTCGCGAGGATGTGTCCGTTCTCGTACGGCGAGATCCACACGTCGTTCCACGCGGGCGGGATCACCAGCTCGTCGAACCGGTGGCGGAGGTCGGCGTCGTGGACGGTACCGCCGTCGGGATCGCGGTAGGAGAACCCCTTACCGGATCGGACCCGGTGGAATCCGCGTCCCGTCGTCCTCGAACGGCGCAGACGTGTCATGCGACCAGTCAACACCGGCATCCCCGCCGATGACCCACCGAGGTGCCCACGGTCCTCCCGGCTCGCGGTGGGCTCGCGCACGTCGCGCCCTGCCTCGTCCCGCCCCGTCATGCCCAGGGACGCCCCGTCATGCCCAGGGACGCCAGGTCCCGCCCGGGGACGCCACGTCCCGTCCGGGGACGCCACGTCCCGTCCGGGAACGACGAAAGGGGCCGGACCCGAAGGTCCGACCCCTTGTCGCAGCAACCGGAGTTACTTGATGATCTTCTCGACCGTACCGGCGCCGACCGTACGACCACCCTCACGGATGGCGAAGCGGAGGCCCTCCTCCATGGCGATCGGCTGGATCAGCTCGACCGTGATGGAGGTGGTGTCGCCGGGCATGACCATCTCGGTGCCCTCGGGCAGCGTGATGACGCCGGTGACGTCCGTGGTGCGGAAGTAGAACTGCGGGCGGTAGTTCCCGTAGAACGGGTTGTGACGACCACCCTCGTCCTTCGACAGGATGTAGACGTTCGCGGAGAACTCGGTGTGCGGCGTGACCGAACCCGGCTTCACGACGACCTGGCCGCGCTCGACGTCCTCGCGCTTGGTGCCGCGGAGGAGCAGACCCGTGTTGTCACCGGCCTCGGCGGAGTCGAGCAGCTTGCGGAACATCTCGATGCCCGTGACGGTGGTCTTCTGCGTCGCGCGGATGCCGACGATCTCGACCTCCTCGTTCACCTTGAGGGTGCCACGCTCGACACGACCGGTGACGACGGTGCCACGACCGGTGATCGTGAAGACGTCCTCGATCGGCATCAGGAACGGCTGGTCGGTGGCGCGCACCGGGTCCGGCACGTTCTCGTCGACGGCGTCCATGAGGTCGGCGACCGTCGCGGCCCACTTCTCGTCACCCTCGAGCGCCTGGAGCGCCGAGACGCGGACGATCGGGGCGTTGTCGCCGTCGAACTCCTGGCTCGAGAGGAGCTCGCGGACCTCGAGCTCGACGAGCTCCAGGATCTCCTCGTCGTCCACCATGTCGGCCTTGTTGAGGGCCACGACGATGTAGGGGACACCGACCTGACGGGCGAGCAGCACGTGCTCACGCGTCTGCGGCATCGGGCCGTCGGTGGCGGCGACCACGAGGATCGCGCCGTCCATCTGCGCCGCACCCGTGATCATGTTCTTCACGTAGTCCGCGTGGCCCGGGGCGTCGACGTGCGCGTAGTGGCGCTTCTCGGTCTGGTACTCGACGTGCGAGATGTTGATCGTGATACCGCGCTGCTTCTCCTCAGGCGCGTTGTCGATCTGGTCGAACGCCGAGGCCGTGTTCAGCTCCGGGTACTTGTCGTGCAGGACCTTGGTGATCGCCGCGGTGAGCGTCGTCTTGCCGTGGTCGACGTGCCCGATGGTTCCGATGTTGACGTGCGGCTTGGTCCGCTCGAACTTGGCCTTAGCCACTGTGGGTCCTCCTCAGGACTCGGATGCAGGACCCCCGGTTCACGTCCGGCGGCGCTGCGTGTTGGTGTGGAACTACTGTACTTGGTGGCGAGGGGGCCGCTGCCGACCCCCTCGCCTGGGGAGTCACGCCGAGGGCGTCACTCCCCCTTGCTCTTCTGCACGATCTCGTCCGCCACGGCCCTGGGGACCTCGGCGTAGGAGTCGAACACCATCGAGTAGACGGCGCGGCCCGACGTCTTCGACCGGAGGTCGCCGACGTAGCCGAACATCTCGGACAGCGGCACGCTCGCGCGGACCACCTTGACGCCCGAGGCGTCCTCCATCGACGAGATCTGCCCACGACGGGAGTTCAGGTCGCCGATGACGTCGCCCATGTACTCCTCGGGGGTGCGGACCTCGACGGCCATGAGCGGCTCGAGCAGGACGGGGTTCGCCTTGCGCGCAGCCTCCTTGTAGGCCATCGAACCGGCGATCTTGAACGCCATCTCGGACGAGTCGACGTCGTGCGCCGCACCGTCGAGGAGGGTCGCCTTGACGCCGACCGTCGGGAAGCCCGCGAGGATGCCGACCTGCATGGCGTCCTGGATGCCGGCGTCGACCGAGGGGATGTACTCGCGCGGAACGCGGCCACCCGTGACCTTGTTCTCGAACTCGTAGACCTTCTCGGCCGTGACCTCCATCGGCTCGAGCGCGATCTGCACCTTCGCGAACTGGCCGGAACCACCGGTCTGCTTCTTGTGGGTGTAGTCGTACCGCTCGACCGGCTTGCGCAAGGTCTCGCGGTACGCGACCTGCGGCTTGCCGACGTTCGCCTCGACCTTGAACTCGCGCTTCATGCGGTCGACGAGGATGTCGAGGTGGAGCTCGCCCATGCCCTTGATGACCGTCTGACCGGTCTCCGCGTTGAGCTCGACCCGGAACGTCGGGTCCTCCTCCGCCAGCTTCTGGATGGCGGTGGAGAGCTTCTCCTGGTCCTGCTTGGTCTTCGGCTCGATCGCGACCTCGATGACCGGCTCCGGGAACGTCATCGACTCGAGGACGATCTGGTTGTCCGGGTCGCACAGGGTGTCACCGGTCGTCGTGTCCTTGAGGCCGATCACCGCGTAGATGTGGCCCGCGGTCACGCTGTCGACCGGGTTCTCCTTGTTGGAGTGCATCTGGAAGATCTTGCCGATGCGCTCCTTCTTGCCCTTGGTCGAGTTGATGACCTGCGACCCGGACTCGATGGAGCCCGAGTACACGCGGACGTAAGTGAGGCGACCGAAGAACGGGTGCACCGCGACCTTGAACGCGAGGGCGGAGAAGGGCTCGGTCGAGTCGGCGTGACGGGTGAGGATGGTCTCCTCGTTCTTCACGTCGTGGCCCTCGACCGCCGGGACGTCGAGCGGGCTCGGCAGGTAGTCGATGACCGCGTCGAGCATCGGCTGCACACCGCGGTTCTTGAACGCCGAACCACAGAGGACCGGGTAGACCTCGCTGTTGACCGTGAGCTTGCGGATGGCGCCCTTGATCTCGTCGACGGAGAGGTCCTCGCCACCGAAGTACTTCTCGAGCAGGGCGTCGTCGGTCTCGGCGACGCGCTCGATCAGCTTCGCGCGGTACTCGTCGGCCTTGTCCTTGAGGTCGGCCGGGATCTCCTCGATCTCGTAGTGCGCGCCCATCTGGACGTCACCCTTGGCGTCACCGCGCCAGGTGAGCGCCCGCATCTCAACGAGGTCCACGACACCCTCGAAGGTGCTCTCGGCACCGATCGGGAGCTGGATCACGAGCGGCTCCGCGCCGAGGCGGTTGATGATCGTGTCCACCGTGAAGTAGAAGTCCGCGCCGAGCTTGTCCATCTTGTTGACGAAGCAGATGCGGGGCACGTCGTACTTGTCGGCCTGACGCCAGACGGTCTCCGACTGGGGCTCGACGCCCTCCTTGCCATCGAACACGGCGACGGCGCCGTCGAGGACGCGGAGCGAACGCTCCACCTCGACGGTGAAGTCGACGTGACCAGGCGTGTCGATGATGTTGATCTGGTTCTTGTTCCAGAAGCACGTCGTCGCGGCCGACGTGATCGTGATGCCGCGCTCCTGCTCCTGCGCCATCCAGTCCATCGTGGCGGCCCCGTCGTGGACCTCCCCGATCTTGTGGGTGATGCCCGTGTAGAACAGGATGCGCTCGGTGGTGGTGGTCTTGCCGGCATCGATGTGCGCCATGATGCCGATGTTGCGGACCTTGTTCAGGTCGGTGAGCACGTCCTGTGCCACAGGGTTCCTCCGAGTAGTTGTGGGAGTCGACAGCGCCCATGGGGGCGCCGGGATCATGTCGCCGGCACCCCCGATGGGGCCGGGAGTGTTACCAGCGGTAGTGCGCGAAGGCCTTGTTCGACTCGGCCATCTTGTGGGTGTCCTCGCGGCGCTTGACCGCGGCACCCAGACCGTTCGACGCGTCGAGGATCTCGTTCATGAGACGCTCGGTCATCGTCTTCTCGCGACGGGCCTTGGCGTACGAGGTGAGCCAGCGGAGCGCGAGCGTGTTCGCACGGTGCGGCTTGACCTCGACCGGCACCTGGTAGGTCGAACCACCGACGCGGCGGCTGCGGACCTCGAGGGTCGGGCGGACGTTGTCGAGGGCCTTCTTGAGCGTCGCGACGGCGTCCTGCTGGTTCTTGGCGGCGACGCCTTCGAGTGCACCGTAGACGATGCGCTCGGCGAGGCCCTTCTTGCCGTCGAGCAGGATCTTGTTGACGAGCTGGCTGACGACCGGAGCGCCGTAGACCGGATCGGCGACGACGGGGCGCTTGGGGGCGGGTCCCTTACGAGGCATCTATCTCAACCCTTCTTCGCGCCGTAGCGGCTGCGGGCCTGCTTACGGTTCTTGACGGCCTGGGTGTCGAGCGCACCACGGACGATCTTGTAGCGGACACCGGGGAGGTCCTTCACACGACCACCACGGACGAGCACCATCGAGTGCTCCTGGAGGTTGTGGCCCTCACCGGGGATGTACGCGGTGACCTCGGTGCCGTTCGAGAGCTTGACACGAGCGACCTTGCGCAGTGCCGAGTTCGGCTTCTTCGGGGTGGTGGTGTAGACGCGGGTGCACACACCACGCTGCTGGGGGTTCGCCTTGAGGGCGGGCGCCTTGGTCTTGACGACCTTCGGCGCGCGGCCCTTGCGAACCAGCTGCTGAATCGTAGGCAACTGCTGCTCCTGGTTCCTGCTCGATTCCCTGGCCGACGTGATCCGTCGGCTTCCTCGTCCCGCGGCCGGACGGCGCCCGACACGGTGATCCGTGTCGCTTCCCGTACAACCCCGACACCGGGCCGACGATTCCAACGTCGGACCACGGCGGGCGACCGCTCTCGCGGTACCGCCTGGGACGGACATGTCCTGTACCGCTCCGTGAGCGTTCGGACTTCCGGGCACGCCGCTGTCGGCGCACACCGGAACAAGATTACTCGGCGTGACAGAGGCGGTCAATCCCGCTCAGGAGGCCGTGCCCGCGTCGGTGCCGTTCGTCACCGTCGGTCGGCACACCGCTCCCGCGTTCGTGATGCCCGTGACGCCCGTGACGCCCGTGACGCCCGTGACGACACCGTCCGCGGGGAACGCGACCGGACCCGCACTCGCGATGCCCGTTCGGCCGGACTCGAGAACGTCGCCGAGAACGACGCGCTCCCGGGTGAGGCCGACCGGAGCGGCCGTCATGGCACCGGGGATCGGGACGGGAGGGACGGTGTGGGCGGCGGCGGCCTCCTCGGTCGTCACGACCGCCCGGTACGGAAGCCGGACCCGCCCTCCTGGCGGCGGCGGTCCTCGTGGCGGGCCAGGAGCACCGCCGCGATCACGACCACGAGCGCGATGACGACCGTGCCCACGACGAAGGGGCCGAGCGCGTAGCCGGCGGGGAACACCACGAGCTGCGCGGCGTCACCGTGGACCAACGCGTAGCCGACCGACCCGACGCCGAGCATGACGAGGTACGCCGTGGCCGCACACACCAGCCCGGACATCGCCGGACTGCCGCTCCGCGCACCCACCGCCGTGCCTGCGAACACCACGATCGCGACGCCCGTCACCATCGCCGGGCCGAGGTACGGGGTGGCGTCGGGTTGGCGGATGACCTCGAGGCCGGAGAACAGGCTCTCGAACCCCGTGACCGCGATGACGAGCGCGAAGAACAGCACCGTCGTCATCGTCGCGAGGAGCCACCGGGACATGGGACGAGCGTAGTGCCGGGGGCGGATGGGTGGCAGACGCTCAACCGTTCTTCGCCCCAGAGGCCGTCGAGGCCAGGACGTAGATGTCACCGCCGAGCGTCCAGGACATCGCGCCGGAGGTGGTGGTCCCCGTCGAGGAGTCCTGCGACGACGTCGAAGCGGTGATGGCGTCGACGAGGAACAAACGGTCGCCCGACTGCACCGCCTTCGTGAAGGCAAGCGCTTGGTCGTAGGTTCCGCTCACCTGCACGGACACCGGGATCAGGGAGAAATTCGAGGGCGTGATGAGCGCGTTCGTCGCGGGCACCGGCGCCGTCGGCGTCGGCGCCGCTGTCGGCGTCGCGCTCGGGGACGGTGAGGGGGTCGCGCTCGGGGAGGCCGTCGCCGTGCTCGAGGACGAGGTGGATGTCGAGGTCGTGCTCGTCGAGGTACTGGCTGTCGGAGAGGTGTAGCCGGTTGCATCACCCGTGGTGATCGTGCCGATCGTCACGCCGCTCGTGGAGGCAGCGGTCGAGAGCTCGCGGTAGAAGGAATCAGCGGACGGCGTAGACGGCACCGAGCGCTGAAGCTTCGCGAGCGCCGTCTTGAGCGCTGCGAGGGACTTGTTCTTCTCGGTGAGGCGCGCGAGTTCGGCACGGCTCTGCGCATTGGAGGCGTCAACCGTCGATGCTTGTGCCTCGTTCGAGTCCGTCGATGCCAGCAGTGGACGTACGGCGAGGAAGAAGCCGCCGACCGCGACGACCACGGACGCGGCGATGGCGATCAGCAGGTGGATCCGGTTCCTGGTCACGGTCACTCGCCTCCGGTCTTGTCCGCGGCGTACCGGCCGTCGTAGGCCTTCTCGCCGACGTGGATGGTCAGAGCGACCGTGTATTCCCCGGCTCCCGAAGCTTGTGTGACCGAACCCGCGTTCGCATCGACATAACCGGGCAGCTCCTTGACTGCGTCGAGCCAAGTCGGCACGGCGGGCACGGAGGCACTGACCGCCTGCAGCTGGATCGTCGCCACTCGCTGCCCCTGGAGGGGGGTCGTCGCCTGCGTGTAGGGCGTGGTCGCGTTGGCCGCGTCGATGCTCAATGACGTGATCGTCACACCGGCGGGGAGCGAGTTCGCCACCCGGTGCAGCAGGTCCGACCAGTTGATCTCGGTGGAACCACCCACGGTCTGCGCCGCCTCCCGGAGCGCCGTCTGCTGCTCGACGTCACGGAGGTCCGTGAACTGTCCCTGCTGGGATGCGAGCGCGTTCGTCTCCGTGTTCGCCGTCGCGAGGTCGACCCGTGAGTGAACAGACTCCGCGGCGGCGCCGGCAGTCGCAGCGATGACGAGCGCCGCGACGACCACCACTGCGAGCCAAGCCCGCCGGATGGCGGCCCGCTCGCGGCGGTGGACATGCACCTCACTCGGTAGGAGGTCGACTCGCGGCTCAGCGCCGACGAGGACGAGCTGTGGGGCAACCGACGCGTTGCCGCCCACCTCCTGCGACCGGCCTCCTCGCCGCTCGCCGGCGTTCCCGCGTCCCACCCGCACGGTCCTCGACGCCTTCGCCCGCGGCTTTGATGCGCCCTTCATGCTGCTTCCCGCCAACGCCCCGTCCACCGCGATCGACTCCCTCGTCGCGCTCATGCTGCCTTGCTCCCGACTGCGAGACCGTAGGCAACGGCGATCGATCCACCGCGCTGGGCGACGTCCTGCTGCGAGATGGACCGCGCAACCGCCACGTTCTCGAACGCGTTCCCGATCATGACCGGAAGGCGCGCGTACTCCGCGAGTGCGGCAGCGAATCCGGGGAGGTGAGCGCCTCCTCCGGACAGCACGATCCCAGACACCTGCTCCGACGGGTGCGTGCTGGTGAAGTAGTTGATCGTGTTCCGGAGGCTCGCGAGCAGCTCGTTCACGGTTTCACGCGTCACCGCGATCGCGCGGCTGTCGTCGACGGTCTGCGGGCTACCCGCGATACCGAGGTGTCGTTTCACCGTCTCCGCGTGCTCGAACGGGATCTCGAGCCGCGCCGACAGGGTCTTGGTCACGTCTTCCCCACCCGTTGGGATGAGTCGGACGAACTTGGGGATACCGTCCGTCGTGACGACCACGCTGGTGGTCTGAGCGCCGATCTCGATCATCGTCACCGTGCCCCGGAGATTCTGACGACCGACCAACACCCTGTTGAGGGCGAACGGGATGAGGTCAACTCCGGCGGGGTTGAGGCCGGCGAGCTGGACGGCTTGGACGTTCGCGAGGACGGCGTCCTTCACCGCGGCGATGAGGAGGCCGTTCACCACGGATCCCGCCTCACTCGCGCCCTCGGACGTCGGGTAGAAGTCGAGGATCGCGTCGACCACCGGGACCGGCAGCATGTCCTGGACCTGGAACGGGAGCGACTCCCGGATCTGCGCGAGCGGCTGCTTCGGAACGGTGAGGTCACGCGAGAGCACTCGCTGGTTGCCCATCCCGAGCACGACGTCCTTGGAGCGGAAGCGCCCGAGCGACCAGAGCTTCTTCAATGCCCCGGCGACCGTGTTCTGCTCGATCACCTCACCGCGGCTGACGGCGCCCTCGGGGAGCGGCAGTTCTGCGAACCTCACGATGGTGGGTCGGGCCTTCGTCGCGTCGCTCACCTCGACCGCCCGCACGGAGGTGCCAGCGATGTCCAGGCCGACGATGCTCTTCGCCATGTGTCGTTCTCCCGTTCGTGGCCCTCAGGCCAGCCCGATGATGCCGAGGTACCCGTTCCAGATCGCTCCGCCGAGAAACACGCCCACCCACGCGCCACCGATCATCCAGGGGCCGAAGGGGATGCCGCTCCCGCGCCGCGCTCGGCGCATCGCCACCAGGACGATGGCGAAGATACCGCCGAGCAGGAAAGCACCGAAAGCACCCACTGCGAGGGGTCCCCATCCGAGGTACGCCAGCACGAACCCGAGCACACCCGCGAGTTTCACGTCGCCGAGCCCCATCCCGCCCGGGACGAGTATCGCCAGCATGAGGTACCCGAGACCGAGCGCCGCGAGTCCGATGACCCCTCGAACGAACGCCGCTCCGTCGCCCGTGAGCACCGAGACACCTGCGAGCAGGACAAGGCACACGGGGTACGCAGGCAGGACGATCACGTTCGGCAGCGTGTGCGTCTCGACGTCGATGAGGGACAGCGCAACGCTGATCGCCATGAGGTACAAGAACGCGACGAGGAGCACGGAGTGTGCGGCCAGCGCTCGATCCGCATCGTTCGCAGGTCGGGCTGGGAGGGCCCAGATCCGGACGGCCACGGCCAGGAACAACCCGCACGTGATCGCCTCGACGAGCGGGTAGCGCACCGAGATCCGCGCTCGGCAGTACCGGCAGCGTCCGCGCAGGAGCAACCAGGACAGCACCGGGACGTTGTCGACGGCACGGATGGCGTGGCCGCAGGTCGGGCATGCACTCGCGGGAGCGACCACGGAGATCCCGGCCGGCACGCGGTACACGACGACGTTGAGGAACGATCCGATGAGCAGGCCCAGCAAGGCGATCACCGAGGCCACTGCGGTGATGCCGGTCACGAGGTCGGTGTCCCGTCCGGCTTGTACGCCGCCTTCACCTCGACCTGGGTCGTGATCCCGTAGTTCGTCGAGACGGGTTGCAGGAACTTCGGCGGCGCCTCGTACTGGAGACGCGCATCGTATTGGTAGTCCTTGACGTAGCCGCTGCCCACGTTACCGCCGGTCGACGACTGCGCGACCGGGCCACGGAACTTCTGCGCTATCGATCCGTACACGGTGAGCGTACCGAGGGACTTGCTGCCTTGGTCGTAGTTCTGAACGGTGAACGTGCCCTCGTTGGATGCGATCGCCGCATCGATCTCACGGTCCTTGTACCCGTTGATGGGTGTGTAGGACGTGCTGCAGCCGAAGTAGGAGCACGATGTCGACTTGGACACGGGGTTGGACACCCAGACGGCCTGCTGCCCGACCAAGCCCAGGATGTCGTCCTTCTTGTCCTGATAGGTCAGGTTTCCCGTGACGTACACGTAGTTCTGAGCGGCGACCGTCGCCTTGGCGTTCACCGTACCCGACACGAACACGTCACCATTCCGGCATCCGTACGGGGTCGTCGCGTCGAGCTGGGACGTGTCCTCGTTCGTCAACGGCCAGCCGATGCCGTTCCCCGTGGTGGTCCCGTCCGCACCCTTGCACGACTTCGTGTTCGGTTGAGCGTTCGAAGCCCAGTAGTTCGGGTCGCCCGTGGTCGCGGGCACATTCTGGACGTACAACAGGTTCTGATTCGGAACGGCGAGGGTCTGCCCCGCCGTGCTGCCGAGTTGATTCGTGCCTGTTCCGACGGTCCCACAGGCAGCTGGCGTGGTGCCGGATGACGCCGGATCCCCAGCGATCTCGGTCTTCTTGGTCCACGGCGATCGAACCGTCATGGTCCCGTCGCTGTTGAACACGATCGAGGTCGGTCCGGTGTACAGGCAGCCCGGGTTCGGCACGGTGCTCGACGTGAGGTCCGACCGCGTCTCCTGCTTGAGGTTGGCGTTCGTCGCCGGGAGCGCGATCGATGGGACGTGCTTGGTCCTGCCCCCGTTGTAGGCCTTGTTGAAGGTCGGACTGTTGCACCCGGTCGGCTTGACGTAGGCGCCATCCGCCGCGGTCGACTCGACGCTCATGTCGAAGGTCGCGCCGCAGATCGTGAACTCGTCGTTCGTACGCACCGGTCCCTCGAGGACGTCGGCGGATGCGAACTGGATTCGATTGCAATCAACGCGTGACGAGTAACCCGAGTCCGTGAGGTGCTCAGGGGTACACGTCGAGCCGGTGATCGCCGGGTCGCTCACCTCGTAGTCGGTGAAGTAGAGGTAGTCGATGAACCCGGTGCCCTTGAGGTCCGCAACCAGGCTCCGAGTGGCGTTGCCGCTCTTCCCCGTCACACGCACCTTGATGACGCCGTTCGAGTAGTAGTTCCGGTTGTTGACCTCGTACCGGTAGTACTCCTTGACACCGCCGGTGTTCGATGTCGGCACGGACACCCACGAACCGGCCGCGATCGAGAACGCGGGGTTGCTCGCCTGGCCTGTGAACGTGCTCCCCGCGCTGAATGACGATGCGGGATTGCCGTACTGCGTGTACGAGTTGTCCGCTGTCAACTTGCTCTGGTAGTCCGCGAGGCCGGCGTAAGCGGCGGACATGGCGTTCGTCCAGTCCTCGTCCGCCGAGGACTTCACCGTGCCGCTGGCAGCCACCCCGAGCATCGTCGCGGCGAGCACCATCAGGACCGCGCCCACTCCGACGACGGCGACGAGGGCCGCGCCCTGCTCGTCGTCGTGACCGCGCAGCCAGTACCAGAGACGTCGCATCAGTTCGCCTGCCCCAGGTTGACCATGCCGACCGTGTTCGACATGAGCACGTTCGACCGGGCTCCGGCAGTCGTCGAGCCGACCTCGAGCTTGATGGCGACTGAGTCGATGGACCGGAGGTTGGTCGTTCCGCTCACCGCACCGGTTGAATCGGTGGGAACAGCCGAACCGTCCGATCCGGCGTAGGTGAACAGGGGCTGGCCACCACTCGTCTGAACCGACACCGGGCCGCCGAGCACCGTGGTCCGCGTGGGCGCCGCTGCGTATGACCAGTAGCCGGTCGTGATCGGCGTCGAGGCGTACTGATACTCGACGAGGTTCCGCGTCGTGGGATCGACCTTGAACTCGACGATCACGGGCTGCTCCTCAGCGGACGCGAGGTTGACGTATGCGTAGAACTTCACGTCTTCCGCAGCTGCGATGATGAATGCGGGATCATCCGTCAAGCTCGCCTGCTCGGGATTCGCCGTCGCCACTCGCAGGGTCCGCTCCATCTCCTTCATCGCGTTGGACGCCGTTCGGGTGTTCCTGTCCACGGCACCGTTGAGCACGCTCGCCTTCTCGGCAGCACCGAGGAAACCACCGACTGTCACCAGGATGATGGCGGTGAGTCCCATCGCGATGATCAGCTCGATCATCGACACCCCGCGCTCCTCCGCGTGAAAGCCGCGCAGTGCGCTCTGCCCCTGCATCACGGCACCATCCGCGGGTCGAGCGTGATCGTGTTCGCATAGGTCAGGACCAGCGCCGCCGTCGAAGTGTTGACCTGCCCTCGGGTCCGGAAGGTGATGTTCTTCCCGCTGTTCGCGGCGACGAGGTTACTCGTCTTGCCGGACGCGACATTGCTCTGGTATATCGTCCAGGTCCCGTACGGCAGGGCGATGGTCAATGTGGGACTGCTGCCGGACACGGACGCCTTCGGAAACGTGTACACCTGCGCCCCCGAGGTGCTGGCGTCGTTGCATCCGGGGTCGTCCGAAGGCCAGGTCGTCGAGCTCACGGCCGTGATGTAGGGCTGCGAAGGCGAGATCGGCACCGTGACGACACCCATCGGCACGGTGACCGTGCTCGGAGCGGTCGCCCCCACCGTGGTCTGCCACGTCGCACTCGCCGCGCCGACTGCTCCGTCTGACGTAGCTGGTGTCGTCCACTGGGACGGGTTGACGCTGAGACAGCTGTTCGCCCCGGACGTCTTCGGGACGTAGGCGCCAGCGACGACCTGGTACCCGTCCAGGAACGGGAATGCCTTGACGGACGTGGACGCACTCGTCGTGATCGGCGGTACGAGTGCCGCGTTCTCGAACGTCGCCGTGAGGTTCGTCGGCAGCGTCGCCGCGGGGCTCGTGGAGGTGTAGTTCGCGGCGTACTGCATGTTCATCGTCGTCGCGGAGTCGTACTGGAACGAGGCGGACGCGTCGGCACCCGCCGCGACGACGACGGACTTGGACGGAGTCACGTCCTGGAGGTAGCCCGAGGGCGCGCTCGTCGCGGACGTCGGGACCGAGTTCACACCGCCCGACCGCGTGATGGAGACGACGTAGTTCCCGGGCGTGACCTTGAGTGCGTACGAGCAGCCGTTGGCGTCCGTCACGTCCGGCTGGGTGGTGATCGTCGTCGCGCCGTTCGCCGGGCTGTCGGGTTTGACCGTGACCGTGACACCCGGGCTGCCCGCGCCGGTTGCCGATTGAACCGTGACGATGAGTGTGCCGAGCGTCGGGTCATTGACCGCGCTGTCGGGCGCGATGAGCGTGTCGGCGTGGACGGACGACGTCTGCTTCGCCTGGGTGTTCCAGGTCACGTTGACGTTCACGCGCTTGTATGCCAGCGTGCCGGCACCCGTACCGCAAGCACCAGCTGCGCCACTGGAGGTGATCCAGTTGGTCGATCGCGTGACGGTGAAGGTCGTTCCGTTCACCACCTGGGTCGAACCCGGGTCACCGGCCTTGACATCGGCGACGTCGAAGACGTCCGAGGTCGTACGTGCGACGTCGATCGCCTGAGCGGCGAGATTCGTGGCGACCTCCCGAGAACGGGAGTCGGAGGTGAGGACGAGAGCGTCGGTGAGCGAGTAGGCGATGCCGACGGAGATGAGTGCGAACACCATCATCGCCACCATGACCTCGATGATCGTGAAGCCGGACTCGTCGGTAGCACCGTCACGAGGACGGAGGCGATCGGCCAGGTACCGGATCATGCGCCACCTCCTCGCAGTCAGTGCGTTGTTGCCAGGAATCACGTTCAGGGACTCGGCCCGGACGAAGGCGGAGCGCCGAGGCGCCCCGCCTTCACGTTGCAGCAGTCGTCAGGAGGCTGAGCAGCCGGTCGGAAGCGTCGTCACCTTCTGGGTTCCGGTGGTGTCGGTCGCCACGAAGTACGTGTTGTTCGTGCTCTGACCAGTGACGCAGTACGAGCCGTTGCTGCCGACCTTGAGGTACAGGATCTTGGTGTTGGCCGAGGTGGTCACGCCCGCGTCCGACCAGCTCTGGGTGCTGCCGGTCGGAGCCGTCGGAGCGGTGCCATTGGTCGTCAACAACGACTGACTCGACAGGCTGGATGAACCGGTGTTCGTCATCATCGACACCACCGCGGTCTTCGCGTTCGTGACGTCGGTCTGCGTTCCGCTGTCCTGCGCGTTCTTCTGCACGCCCAGGTACACCGGGATCGCGATCGCGGCGAGGATGCCGATGATGATCACGACGACCAGGAGCTCGATCAGGGTGAAGCCCTTCTCGTTCTCCTCGAGCAGGTTCTGCCGGCGAGCGTTGAGCTTGCCCATGAGACGGAAGTACATGAGTATCCATTCTTTCTAGGAATGTGAAAGGGGGATTCGGGTCCGGCGTGTGCTCGCCGCCGGGGACAAGCGTATTCAGGACACGCGGAGACGAGAATCCCGAGAACGGGGGTGATCAGGGCAGGGAAATGCCCCCAGAAGCGGGGTCAGTCCGGCGGCGAACCACCCCCACACGGGGGCGTTCATCTACATTCGCTCAGTGGATGAGATTGGTGATCTGGAAGATCGGCAGGTACAGCGCCACGATCATGCCGCCGACCACGACGCCGAGGAAGGCAATCAACAGCGGCTCGATCAACGACGTCAGCGCCTCGGTGGTGGCCTCGACCTCCGCGTCGTAGAAGACCGCGATCTTCTCGAGCATGATCTCCATCGATCCGGCGTCCTCGCCGACCGCGATCATCTGGGAAACCATGCTCGGGAACACAGCTTCGCGTTCCAGCGGACCGGCGATGGATTCGCCTTTCCGAACGGATTCACTCACGCGGTCGAGCGCTTTCTGCACGACGTGGTTGTCGGCCACCTCACCGACGATCTTCAACGCCTGGAGAATGGGGACACCCGCCCCGATCATGTTCGAGAAATTGCGTGCGAACCGCGCGATCACGATCTTCTTGTTCAATTGCCCGAACACCGGGAGCCGTAATTTGAGCGGGTCGAGGACGGCGCGGACCGATTCTTTGTTCTTGTTGGCTCGGAACCACAACCACCCCACGATCACGCCAACGGCCAGGAGCGGCCCCAGCCAGACCATCGCATGTGAGGCGCCGACGAGGATGAGCGTCGGCAGCGGAAGCTGACCGCCCAGACTCGAGAACATGTTCTGGAAGATCGGCACGATGAAGACGAGCATCACGACGACGCTGGTCAACGACATGATGAGGACGACCGTCGGGTAGGTCATCGCGGACTTGATCGTCGTCCGGAGCTTGTGCTCCTTCTCGAAGTTCGTCGCGATCGAGTCCATGGCCTGGTCGAGGAACCCCCCGGTCTCCCCCGCCCGCACCATGTTGATCATGATCGGTGGGAAGTCCACCGGGTACTTCGCGACGGCATCCGAGAACGACACGCCCTGCTCGACCTCGTCGCGCACCTTACCGAGGATCTCGCCGAGCTTCTTGGTGTCGGTCTGGTCGGCCAGGATCGTGAGGGTCCGCAGGAGTGACAGGCCCGACGAGAGCATCGTCGAAGCCTGACGTGCCATGATCGCGAGTTCCTTGAGCCCTACCGTTCTCACGAAGCCCGGGATGGTGATCTCGCGCTGCAGGCCCGTCCCCGGCTTCGCCTCGTTCAACGCGATCGGGGAGACACCCATCGTCCGGAGCCGCGCGACCGCGGCGCCCTCGCTTGCGGCATCGAGCCGCCCTTTGACCAGATTGCCGGAGACGTCACGGCCCCGGTAGTCGAATGCGAGGGACATCAGTAACCTCCGGAGTACTTGTCGCCGAAGTCGATCTCGCTTGCGGCGATCGCGCTCGCGGACGACTCGCTGGGGCTCTCGACGCGCTGCACCAGCCGGTCGAAGCCCTCCTTGTCGTGGACCTTCTCCATCGCGGCTCGGCGCGTCACTGTGCCCACGTTGACGAGTTCGGCGAGGTCCTGGTCCATCGTGTGCATCCCCAGATCAGCACCCGCCTGCATCGCGGAGGTGATCTGGTAGGTCTTGCCCTCGCGGATGAGATTGCCGATGGCGGGGGTCGTCCGCATGACCTCGGTCGCGACGATCCGCCCCTTGCCGCTCGCCCGGGGAACCAGCGTCTGGCAGATGACACCCTGAAGCGTCGATGCCAACTGCGTGCGGATCTGCCCCTGTTGGTGCGGCGGGAAAACGTCGATGACGCGGTCGATGGTGCCGGGCGCACTCTGCGTGTGCAGGGTCGCGAACACGAGGTGACCGGTCTCGGCTGCGGTGAGCGCGACCGAGATGGTCTCGAGGTCGCGGAGCTCGCCGATGAGGATGACGTCCGGGTCTTGGCGCAAGACGTGTTTCAATGCGTTCGCGAACGAATGGGTGTCCGCCCCGACCTCACGCTGGTTGATGATCGAGCGCTTGTGATCGTGCATGAACTCGATCGGATCCTCGACCGTGACGATGTGGTCCGCGCGGGTCTCGTTGACCAGGTCGATGAGCGCGGCGAGCGTCGTCGACTTGCCGGAGCCGGTCGGGCCGGTGACGAGGACGAGTCCGCGCGGGAGGTTCGCGAAGTCGCTCACATCCTCGGGGATGCCGAGCTCCTTGAGCGTCTTGATCTTCGTCGGAATAAGTCGGAACGCTGCTCCCCAGTTCCCGCGCTGCTGGTAGTAGTTGACGCGGAACCGCGACTCGTTCGAGAGCGAGTACGCGAAGTCGAGTTCCTGGTGCTCCTCGAACTGCGCGAGCTGGTCCACGCTCAAGAGTGTCCGCAACGCGGCGATCACCTTCGAACGAGACCATGCCCCTCCCGGCACAGCCGGCCTGAGTCCGCCGTCCACCCGGACGGTGGGTGCCGCGTCTGCGGTGACGTGGAGGTCGGAGGCGCCCTGTATCACCACTTCGGTCAACGCGATGATGAGATCGGGATCCGCGATCCCTCGTGCATGATCCGTGTAGGCGATCCTCGCGCCGTTCTGGTCCATGACGACCGGCGGCAGGGGCGCGACGTGGGCTGCCGTTGCGGGAGTGAACGCGACCGCCGAGAGCGCCGTGACATGGGGCGCCACGGGATACTGCGGCGCGGGTGGAGTGGCGGGAACGCCACCGTCCGGGGCGACGTACACGGGCTCGGTGTACGTCGCGGGCTCGGTGTAGGACGTGGCCGAGCCGGACCTCTCGGGCGCGGCCCACGCAGCGTCGTCCGACAGGTCGAACACACGCCCGGTGCCCGCGACGACCGGCTGCTGGCCGGTCTCCGCGAGCCGCGCCGCGCGCCGTCCACCGACGACGTTGCCCGCGGAGCCGGGGTGCCATCCGGCGACGGGCTCGTCCGAGCCGGCACCGAGGTCGTAGACCGAATCACTCATGCGATGACCTGTTCGTTCGTTCTCTGGGCTACGCGACGACGCGCAGGATCTCCTCGACGCTGGTGAGGCCGAGCTTGACCTTCTCCCAGCCGTCCTGGCGGAGCGTGAGCATGCCCTGGGCCTGGGCGACCCGGCTGATCTCGACGCTCGAGCTGCGGGAGACGGCGAGGCGCTCGATCTCCTCGGAGACCGTCATGACCTCGTGCAGGGCGATGCGGCCGCGGTACCCGGTGTTCGAGCACACGGCGCAGCCGACCGGTGCGTACACGGTCGGCAGGGGCTGCGCCACGTCGTCGATGAAGCGGAGGTCCCGGAGTCGCTCCATGGTGTGGTTCGCCGGTGCCTTGCAGCGGTCGCAGAGCTTGCGGGCGAGGCGCTGCGCGACGACGCAGTCGAGGGCAGAGCCGACGAGGAACGGCTCGATGCCCATCTCGGTGAGGCGGGTGACCGCGCTCGGGGCGTCGTTCGTGTGGAGGGTCGAGAGCACGAGGTGACCGGTGAGCGACGCCTCGATGGCGATCTGGGCCGTCTCGTGGTCGCGGATCTCACCGAGCAGGACCACGTCGGGGTCGGACCGGAGGATGCTCCGCAGCGCCGAGGCGAAGGTCAGGCCCGCCTTCGGGTTGACCTGCACCTGGTTGACGCCCGGCATCCGGTACTCTACCGGGTCCTCGACGGTGATGACGTTGATCTCGGGCTTCGCGACGGCGTTCAACGTCGTGTACAGCGTGGTCGACTTGCCGGAACCCGTCGGGCCCGTGACGAGGATCATGCCGTACGGCTTGGAGTAGGAGCGCTTGTACGCCTCGGCGTTGCGCTCGAGCAGGTTGAGGTCGCGCAGGGACATCGACGTGTTCGAGTTGTCGAGGATCCGCATGACGACCTTCTCGCCCCACACGGTGGGGAGCGTCGCGACGCGGAGGTCGATCTGCCGACCGCCGTGCCGCACGGACATGCGGCCGTCCTGCGGCTTCCGTCGCTCGGCGATGTCGATGTCGCTCATGATCTTGAGCCGGCTGATGACACCGTTCTGGATGTTCTTCGGCGCCGGCGTCATCTCGTGCAGCACGCCGTCGATGCGGTAGCGGACCCGGACGTCGTGCTCGCCGGGCTCGATGTGGATGTCGGACGCGTGGTCCTGGATCGCCTGCGACACGAGCAGGTTCACGAACCGGACGATCGGGACGTCGTCGAGGCCACCGTCGCCGATGTCGACCTGCTCGTCGTGGTGCACACCAGCTTCCTCCTCGAGCGAGGAGGTCAGGTCGTTGAGTTCGTCGTCCGCACGGAGGTACCGGTCGAGTGCGGCGACCATGTCGCGCTCGTCCACCTGCAGCGGCTTGATGACCCGACCGGACGCGGCACGGGCGTCATCGAGGGCGAGCACGTTCGCGGGGTTCACCATCGCGAGGACGAGGGCCTCGCCCTCGAACCCGACGCCGAGGATCCCGTGCCGACGACACAGGGCGGCCGGGAGCATGGACACCGCGGTGCCGTCGACGGGGTAGTCGGTGAGCGGCACGGACTTCGAGTTGTTCGACGCCGCACGCGCCGTGACGAACTGGGCCTCGCTCACGACGCCCTGGTCGACGAGGGACCGGATCGCCCGCTCGTCCACCTGCTCGTCGCCGGTGAGGGTGTCGAGGTGCTCGATCGGCAGCGCGCCGTTGAGGATGAGGATCTCCGAGAGGGTCGCCATGGCGCTCCTCACCTCCTTGTTCTCGCACGATCAGGGGACGCGGCACGGCAGGGATGACCGAGACCTCGTCGATGCGGCCGGAACGCGATGCGGATCGGACCCGGGACGCCGCGTTCTCGGACGTTGACCCACGCTAATTCGTGCGCATGATCCGGGCGCAGTCCCAGAAAGAGGGGGGACCGCGCTGGATCAGAACAGCGCTGCGTGGCTGACGGTCGTGCGCGCCCGTACGAACCCCATCCGCTCGTAGAGGCCGAGCGCCCCGGAGGGGTTCTCCGCGTCGACGTCGAGCACGACGTGGTCGAGGCCGGCCCGCTGGGCTGCCCGCATGGTCGCGCCGAGCACGAGCGGGGCGAGTCCCCGCCCTCGGTGGTCGCGCACGACCCCCACGTAGTCGACGTAGGCGTGCGATCCACCCCGGGCCGCGAAGGCGTCGGGATCGACCTCGGTGACCGAGAACGCGACCACGACTCCCGACCCGTCGACGACGACGTACGAGAGGTCGAAGCGGAAGGTGTCCTCGTGGAACCGGCGCGCCCAGTCCTCGGCCGGGGTCGACTGCGATCCCCAGTGGTCGCGGAAGGCGTCGTTCCGGGCGATGCGGATCGCCTCGACGTCGGACTCGACGGACGGCCGGAGCACGAACCCGTCCGGGACGGCGCGGTCGGGGATCGGATCGGCGAGGTCACGTTCGAGCTCGAGCCAGTACCGGAGCGGCACGAGACCGGCGCGTGCGGCGAGACGCAGCGGTCCCGAGCCCTCGGCCGCGGCGAGTTCGAGCATGCCCGGCACCGTGAGCTCCGAGGCCGCGAGGAGCTGCCGACCGCGACCGAGTTGCCAGGCGAGGACGCGTCGGCCGATCCCCTGCCCGCGGACGTCGGGGTGCACGGCGCCGAGGAGCAGGACGCGGAGCATGGTCTCGCGTCCGGGGACCGCGAGGTCGAGCGCTGCAGCCATGACATGCCCACCAGCATCGACGCCGACGAGGCCGTCCCGCTGCGGATCGACGCCACTTGTGGAGAACCAGTGGGCGATCTCGCCTCGGGAGGGCCGCCACGTCGGGGCGTCGACCGCGGCAGCGGCGACGATGAGCTGGTGCACGGCCTCGAGGTCACGCTGCTCGAGCGGCCGGAACGACAGCCCGGCGATCGACGTGGGCAGCGACAGGGCCGCCGGAGCGGTCACCCGCTCGGCGAGGGACGTGGTGCTCGTGCTCATGCCGCCAGTCTCCCAGGAACCGTCCGTCCGGCTCGGCGGGGATCTCGACGGGCACAGCGCCGGTGTCGCAAGATGGACCATGGACATCACGAGCGTGACCGTCGGGCTCCCCGTCACCGACATCGAGGCGTCGTGCCTCTGGTACGGCGCGGTGTTCGAGCGCGCCGAGCCCGACCTCGAGCCCGCCGACGGCGTCGCCGAGTACGAGGTCAGCGGCATCTGGATCCAGCTGTACGAGGACGAGCACGCCGAGGAGCAGTGCGTGGCCGTCCGGTTCGGCGTCGATGACGTCGCCGCCCAGCACGCGCGGATCGGCGCCCTCGGCATCGACGTCGGCCCGATCGCCCGGGTCCCCGGCGCCGTCGAGTACTTCGACTTCCGCGATCCCGACGGCAACGTGTTGAGCCTCTACTCGCTCATCGACGAGACGGGTCGTGACGAGTCCGGGCGCGACAGCGACGCCGGTCGCGCGCCCGGCAAGGGCTGACGCCGGTCGGGAGGCACGGGGCGGCCGCCCACCGCCCCTCCCGGCCGCGGCCGGCCACAGAGCACCGGCGAGATCGCAGTGGTTGTCGCTCCGACCCCGGTCGGAACGGCGACGACTGCGATCTCCCGAAGGGACCGGAGGACCGGGGAACGCGGAAGGGCCCCGCACCGATGATCGGTGCGGGGCCCTTCGTGGTCACCTGACTCAGTTGTAGGTACCCGGCGTGAAGTCGTCCGACGAGAAGCTGTCGAAGTCGACGAAGCTCAGGTCGGCGTCCGAGAACGAGGAGTCGTCGGCGAAGATGCGGTTGGGGTACCGCTCCGCCTTGGCTTCCTCGGTGGCCTGGACGTCCACGTTCCGGTACCGGCTGAGGCCCGTCCCCGCGGGGATGAGCTTGCCGATGATGACGTTCTCCTTGAGACCGACGAGCTGGTCCTGCTTGCCCTCCATGGCCGCCTGCGTCAGGACGCGGGTGGTCTCCTGGAAGGACGCGGCGGACAGCCACGACTCGGTCGCGAGGGACGCCTTGGTGATGCCCATGACCTCCTGGCGGGCGGAAGCGGTCTTCTTGCCCTCCTGGAGCGCCGCACGGTTGATCTCGTTGTACCGCGAACGGTCGACGAGCTCACCCGGGAGCAGCTCGGTGTCGGCGTGGTCGACGACCGTCACCTTGCGGAGCATCTGGCGGACGATGACCTCGATGTGCTTGTCGTGGATCGGCACACCCTGCGAGCGGTACACGTCCTGCACGCCACCCACCAGGTGCTTCTGCACCTCGCGGACACCCTTGACCCGGAGGACCTCCTTCGGGTCGACCGTGCCGGCGATGAACTGCTCGCCGAGCTCGACGTGCTGGCCGTCCTCGACGAGGAGGGTCGCACGCTTGAGCACCGGGTAGACGAACGGCTCGTCACCGTTGTCCGGCGTCAGGATGACCCGACGCTGCTTGTCCGTGTCCTCGATCGTCACGCGACCGGCGGCCTCCGCGATGGGCGACGCACCCTTCGGGGTGCGGGCCTCGAAGAGCTCCGTCACGCGGGGCAGACCCTGCGTGATGTCGTCCGCCGACGCCGAACCACCCGTGTGGAACGTGCGCATCGTGAGCTGCGTGCCGGGCTCGCCGATCGACTGGGCCGCGATGATGCCGACGGCCTCGCCGATGTCCACCAGGTTGCCCGTGGCGAGCGAGCGGCCGTAGCACTTCGCGCAGACGCCGACCGCCGACTCGCACGTCAGGACCGAGCGCACCTTGATGCTCTCGACACCCGCCGCGACGAGCTTGTCGATGAGGACGTCACCGACGTCCTCACCGGCGTCGGCGAGGACCGTGCCCTGCTCGTCCGTGACCGCGGTCGCGAGCGTGCGGGAGTACACGGTGTTCTCGACCGTGGCGTCGCGGTGCATCGTGCCGTCCGCGTCCTTGGTCGCGATCGGCAGCTCGAGCCCACGCGTCGTCCCGCAGTCGTCCTCACGGATGATGACGTCCTGCGACACGTCGACGAGACGACGGGTGAGGTACCCGGAGTCCGCCGTGCGGAGCGCGGTGTCGGCGAGGCCCTTGCGGGCACCGTGCGTGGCGATGAAGTACTCCGCCACGGTCAGGCCCTCCCGGTAGGAGTTGATGATCGGGCGGGCGATGATCTCGCCCTTCGGGTTGTTCACCAGACCACGCATACCGGCGATGTTCCGGACCTGGAGCCAGTTACCACGAGCACCCGAGGACACCATGCGGTTGATGGTGTTGTCCTTCGGGAAGTTGTCGCGCATCTCCTGCGCGATCTCGTTCGTGGCTTCGGTCCAGATCTTGATCAGGTCCGCGCGACGCTCGGCGTCGGTGATCAGACCCTTGTCGAACTCGCCCTGGACCTTCGCCGCCTGCGTCTCGTAGCCGGCGATGATCTCCTTCTTGCGGGGCGGGGTCACGACGTCCGACAGCGCCACCGTGACACCCGAGCGGGTGCCCCAGTAGAAGCCGGCGTCCTTGATCCGGTCGAGCGCCGCAGCGACCTCGACCTTGGGGTACCGCTCCGCGAGGTCGTTCACGATCGACGACAGCGTGCCCTTGTCCGCGACCTTCTGGACGAACGGGTAGTCCGCCGGGAGGGTCTCGTTGAAGAGCGCGCGACCGAGGGTCGTCTCGAGGATGAACGGCTGACCGGCCTCGAAGCCCTCGGGGGCCTCGCCCTCGGCGAAGTGGAGGTCCGACATGCGGATCTTCACGAGCGCGTTGAGGTGCAGCGAGCCCTGGTCCTTCGCGAGGATCGCCTCGGCGACGGACGAGAACGCGCGGCCCTCGCCGACGGCACCCTCGGTGACGGTCGTCAGGTGGTGCAGACCGATGATCATGTCCTGCGCGGGCAGGGTCACCGGGCGGCCGTCCGACGGCTTGAGGATGTTGTTCGAGGCGAGCATCAGGATGCGGGCCTCGGCCTGGGCCTCGACCGACAGCGGCAGGTGCACGGCCATCTG
Source organism: Curtobacterium sp. MCBD17_019 (assembly GCF_003234555.1). Classification (NCBI taxonomy): domain Bacteria; kingdom Bacillati; phylum Actinomycetota; class Actinomycetes; order Micrococcales; family Microbacteriaceae; genus Curtobacterium; species Curtobacterium sp. MCBD17_019. Next base: position 112,274 of record NZ_QKTT01000012.1, read on the forward strand.
GTCACCGTCGAAGTCCGCGTTGAACGCGGCACACACGAGCGGGTGGAGCTGGATCGCCTTGCCCTCGACGAGCTGCGGCTCGAAGGCCTGGATGCCGAGGCGGTGCAGCGTGGGCGCGCGGTTGAGCAGCACGGGGCGCTCGCGGATGATCTCCTCGAGGACGTCCCACACCTGCGCGCGCGACCGCTCGACCATGCGCTTGGCGGCCTTGATGTTCTGTGCGTGCGACAGGTCGATCAGGCGCTTGATGACGAACGGCTTGAACAGCTCGAGCGCCATCTGCTTCGGGAGACCGCACTGGTGGAGCTTGAGCTGCGGGCCCACGATGATGACCGAACGACCGGAGTAGTCGACGCGCTTGCCGAGCAGGTTCTGGCGGAAGCGACCCTGCTTGCCCTTGAGCATGTCGCTCAGGGACTTGAGGGCGCGGTTGCCGGTACCCGTGACCGGACGACCACGGCGACCGTTGTCGAACAGCGCGTCCACGGCCTCCTGCAGCATGCGCTTCTCGTTGTTCACGATGATCTCGGGGGCACCGAGGTCGAGCAGGCGGCGGAGACGGTTGTTGCGGTTGATCACACGGCGGTAGAGGTCGTTGAGGTCACTCGTGGCGAAGCGGCCACCGTCGAGCTGCACCATCGGGCGCAGCTCCGGCGGGATCACCGGCACGACGTCGAGGACCATCGCCGCCGGCGAGTTGCCGGTGATGAGGAAGGAGTTCACGACGCGGAGACGCTTGATCGCGCGGATCTTCTTCTGGCCCTTGCCCTCGGCGATCTGCAGGTGCAGCGCCTCGGCCTCGGCGTTCAGGTCGAAGCCCTCGAGCCGGAGCTTGATCGCCTCGGCGCCCATGTAGGCGTCGAAGTAGATCCCGTACCGGTCCTGGAGCTCGTGGAACACGGCGTCCTCGGGCTTGAGGTCGCCGACCTTGAGGTTGCGGAAGTCCTCCCACACCCGCTCGAGGCGCGTGATGTCCTCGTCGAAGGACTTGCGGACCTGCGACATCTCCTTCTCGGCGCCGTCCTTGGTGCGACGCTTCTGGTCGCTCTTGGCGCCCTCTTCCTCGAGCGCCGCGAGGTCGTCCTCGAGCTTCTTGAGGCGGTCGGCGATGATCGAGTCGCGCTGGTTCTCGAGGTTCTTGATCTCGAGGCGCATCTCGTTCTCGAGGCCGGGCATGTCGGCGTGACGGCCCTCCTCGTCGATGTCGATGATCATGTACGCCGCGAAGTAGATGACCTTCTCGAGGTCCTTCGGCGCCATGTCGAGCAGGTACCCGAGGCGCGACGGGACGCCCTTGAAGTACCAGATGTGCGTGACGGGCGCAGCGAGCTCGATGTGGCCCATGCGGTCACGGCGGACCGAGGACTTGGTGACCTCGACACCGCAGCGCTCGCAGACGATGCCCTTGAACCGGACGCGCTTGTACTTGCCGCAGGCGCACTCCCAGTCGCGGGACGGACCGAAGATCTGCTCGCCGAACAGACCGTCCTTCTCGGGCTTCAGAGTGCGGTAGTTGATGGTCTCCGGCTTCTTGACCTCGCCGTACGACCACTGACGGATGTCGTCGGCCGTGGCGAGGCCGATCCGCAGTGCGTCAAAGGAAGTTGCTTCGAGCAATGTTCTTCTCTCTTGCTGGATCTGACGTGTGTCGGGCGGGATCAGATGTCGTCGATCGTGGACGACTCGAACCGCGAGGAGATGTTGATGCCGAGCTCTTCAGCGGCGCGGAAGACCTCGTCGTCCGTGTCGCGGAGGCTGACCGCGGTGCCGTCGGCCGAGAGGACCTCGACGTTCAGGCAGAGCGACTGCATCTCCTTCATGAGGACCTTGAAGCTCTCCGGGATGCCGGGCTCCTGGATGTTCTCGCCCTTGACGATCGCCTCGTACACCTTGACGCGGCCGAGGATGTCGTCGGACTTGATCGTGAGGAGCTCCTGGAGGGCGTACGCGGCGCCGTAGGCCTCGAGGGCCCAGACCTCCATCTCGCCGAAGCGCTGACCACCGAACTGCGCCTTCCCACCCAGCGGCTGCTGCGTGATCATCGAGTACGGGCCGGTCGAGCGGGCGTGGATCTTGTCGTCCACCAGGTGGTGCAGCTTCAGGATGTACATGTAGCCGACCGAGACGGGCTCCGGGAACGGCTCGCCGGAGCGACCGTCGAAGAGCTGCGCCTTGCCCGAGGAGCCGATCAGCCGCTCGCCGTCGCGGTTCGGGAGGGTCGAGTCGAGGAGACCCTCGATCTCGCGCTCCGCCGCGCCGTCGAACACCGGGGTCGCGACCTTCGTGCCCGGAGCCGCGGTGCGCGCGGCCTCCGGCAGGTTCTCGGCCCACTCCTGGATGCCCTCGACGTTCCAGCCCTGCTTGGCGAGCCACCCGAGGTGGATCTCGAGGACCTGGCCGAAGTTCATGCGGCCGGGGACGCCGAGCGGGTTGAGGACGATGTCGACCGGCGTGCCGTCGGCGAGGAACGGCATGTCCTCGACCGGGAGGATCGTCGAGATGACGCCCTTGTTCCCGTGGCGGCCGGCGAGCTTGTCACCCGCGGTGATCTTGCGCTTCTGGGCGATGTAGACGACCACGCGCTGGTTGACGCCCGAGCCGAGCTCGTCGTCGCCGTCCTGCGCGTCGAACACCTTGACGCCGATGATCGTGCCCTCTTCACCGTGCGGCACCTTGAGCGAGGTGTCACGGACCTCGCGCGACTTCTCGTTGAAGATCGCGCGGAGCAGGCGCTCCTCGGCGCTGAGCTCGGTCTCGCCCTTCGGCGTGACCTTGCCGACCAGGATGTCGCCGGGGCGGACCTCGGCACCGATGCGGATGATGCCGCGCTCGTCGAGGTCGGCCAGGAGGTCCGGGCTGACGTTCGGCAGGTCGCGGGTGATCTCCTCCTTGCCCAGCTTGGTGTCGCGGGCGTCGACCTCGTACTCCTCGATGTGGATCGAGGAGAGGACGTCGTCCTTCACGAGGTTCTGCGACAGGATCATCGCGTCCTCGTAGTTGTAGCCCTCCCACGGCATGAACGCGACGAGGAGGTTCTTGCCGAGCGCGAGCTCGCCGTTCTCCGTCGCGGGGCCGTCGGCGATGACCTCGCCGGCCTCGATGCGCTCACCGGCGTTGACGATCACGCGGTGGTTGTAGCTCGTGCCCTGGTTCGAGCGGTCGAACTTGCGCAGGTAGTAGGTCTGCGTCCCGCCCTCGTCGAGCTGGACGGTGACCGCGTCGGCCGACACCTCGGACACGACACCAGCGGCGTCGGCGGTGACGACGTCACCGGCGTCGATCGCGGTGTAGCCCTCCATGCCGGTGCCGACGAGCGGCGACTCGGAGCGGAGGAGCGGCACGGCCTGGCGCTGCATGTTCGCACCCATGAGGGCGCGGTTCGCGTCGTCGTGCTCGAGGAAGGGGATGAGCGAGGTCGCGACCGACACCATCTGGCGCGGCGAGACGTCCATGTAGTCGACCTCGGCCTTGTCGACGAGCTCGACCTCGCCGCCCTTCTTGCGGACGAGCACCTTGTCGTCGACGAAGTTGAAGTCGCTCGTCAGCGGGGCGTTCGCCTGGGCGACGACGTAGTCGTCCTCTTCCGAGGCGGTGAGGTAGTCGATGTTCGTCGTGACCTGACCGTTGACCACTCGGCGGTACGGCGTCTCGATGAACCCGAAGGAGTTGATCCGGGCGAACGAGGCGAGCGAACCGATGAGGCCGATGTTCGGGCCTTCCGGGGTCTCGATCGGGCACATGCGGCCGTAGTGCGACGGGTGGACGTCGCGGACCTCGACGCCGGCACGCTCACGCGACAGACCACCCGGACCGAGGGCCGACAGACGACGCTTGTGCGTCAGGCCCGCGAGCGGGTTGTTCTGGTCCATGAACTGCGACAGCTGGCTGGTCCCGAAGAACTCCTTGATCGCGGCCACGACGGGGCGGACGTTGATCAGGGTCTGCGGCGTGATCGCCTCGATGTCCTGCGTGGTCATGCGCTCGCGGACGACGCGCTCCATGCGGGACAGACCGGTGCGGACCTGGTTCTGGATGAGCTCGCCGACGGCGCGGATGCGACGGTTGCCGAAGTGGTCGATGTCGTCGACGTCGAGGCGGAGCTGGACCGGCTCGCCGTCGCGGACGCCGTTCAGCGTCTTCTGCTCGGCGTGGAGCGCGACGAGGTACTTGATGGTCGCGACGATGTCGGCGACGGTCAGGACCGAGTCGGACAGCGGCGCGTCGATGCCGAGCTTGCGGTTGATCTTGTAGCGACCCACCTTGGCCAGGTCGTACCGCTTCGGGTTGAAGTAGAAGTTGTCGAGGAGCGCACGCGCGGCCTCGGCAGCGACCTGCTCGCCCGGACGGAGCTTGCGGTAGATGTCCTTAAGCGCCTCCTCCTTGGTGAGGATGGCGTCCTTCTCGAGGGTGGCCTCGATCGACGCGAAGCCCTTGAACTCGTCGAGGATCTCCTCGCTCGTCAGGCCGAGCGCCTTGAGGAAGACCGTGACGGACTGCTTGCGCTTGCGGTCGATGCGGACACCGACCTGGTCGCGCTTGTCGATCTCGAACTCGAGCCAGGCACCGCGCGACGGGATGACGCGAGCGGAGTAGATGTCCTTGTCGGACGTCTTCTCCTGGGCGCGCTCGAAGTACACACCGGGCGAACGGACGAGCTGCGAGACGACGACGCGCTCGGTGCCGTTGATGATGAACGTGCCGCGCTCGGTCATGAGCGGGAAGTCGCCCATGAACACGGTCTGCGTCTTGATCTCACCGGTCATGTGGTTCATGAACTCGGCGTTGACGTACAGCGGCGCGGCGTAGGTCTTGCCGCGCTCCTTGCACTCGTCGATCGAGTACTTGGGGTCCTCGAGCTCGGGGGCCGTGAACGAGAGCTGCATGGTCTCGCCCAGGTCCTCGATCGGGGAGATCTCCTCGAAGATCTCCTCGAGCCCGGAGTGGAGCGCGAGGTCCGTGCGACCCTGCTCCTGCCCCTCGGCGAGGCGGGCCTTCCAGGTGTCGTTGCCGACGAGCCAGTCGAAGCTCTCGGTCTGGAGGGCGAGGAGATCGGGGACGGTGAGCGTGTCCTTGATCTTGGCGAACGAGAGCCGCTGGTGAGCGCGGCCGTTCTTGGGTGAGTTGGTGGATGCGTTGGGCGCAGCAGCCAAGGGGGTAACCTCCGGATGGCCCCGTCGGGCCGATACTGACGGGCAGTATGTAGGTGGATGGACTGATCGCTCGGCGACCCCGGGTGGGCACCCCGCACCGTGTCGGACCTGGGTCCGATGAGTCGGTGTGGGATGATCAGGCGAGCTGCTCCGTCACCCCCGCCGCCATATACGGGGTAGAGCCGGAGCGCTGCACCAGGGGCCTTGGTCGACCGCAATATGACGACACCGATGCCAGGGAGCGCGAACCTCTATCATAGGTCGCCGGTTTCGGTGCTGTCCAGTCCGTAGTTGACCGGAATCCGCACCGGAGTGTATAAGCGGGCAGCGCCTCCCGGCATTCCCACTGCCAGGAGGCGCTGCCCGCGTCCGTCCGTCGGGGCGCGCGTCCTCAGATGTTGAGGCCCGACATGTCCGGGTAGCGGTCGCCCGCGGCCGGCTCGAGCCGGTCGAGCGCGGCCATCTGCTCGGGCGTCAGCACGAGGTCGTCGGCCGCGAGGTTCTCCTCGAGCCGCTCGATGCGCTTCGTCCCGGGGATGGGCGCCATGTCGTCGCCCTTGGCGAGCACCCACGCGAGCGCGATCTGCGCCGGGGTCGCGTCGACCTCGCGGGCGATGCGCTCGACCTCGTCGACGATCGCCAGGTTCTGCTGGAGCGCCTCGCCCTGGAACCGCGGGTTGTTCCGACGGAAGTCGTCGGCGTCGAGCTTCGAGGGGTCACGGAGCGCGCCGGTGAGGAACCCGCGGCCGAGCGGCGAGTACGGCACGAAGCCGATGCCGAGTTCGCGGAGGACGGGGATGACGGCCTCCTCCGGGTCCCGCGTCCACAGCGAGTACTCCGACTGCACGGCGGTGACCGGGTGCACGGCGTGCGCGGCTCGGATCCGCTCGGGCGCCGCCTCGGACAGGCCGTAGTGCAGGATCTTGCCCTGCTCGATGAGCTCCGCGAACGCGCCGACCGTGTCCTCGATCGGGGTGTCCGGGTCCATGCGGTGCTGGTAGTAGAGGTCGATGTGGTCGGTGCCGAGGCGCTGCAGCGAGCCCTCGACGGCGATGCGGATGTTCTCGGGGCTGCCGTCCGTGCCGCGCTGGCCGTCGCCGCGGTGCCGGATGTTGCCGCCCTTCGTGGCGATGACGACCTCGTCGCGGTGCTCGCGGAGGGCCGCGCCGACGAGTTCCTCGTTCGTGTAGGGGCCGTAGATCTCGGCGGTGTCGAAGAACGTGACGCCGAGTTCGACGGCGCGGTGGATCGTGGCGGTCGACGCGGCGTCGTCGGCGGCGGCACCGGAGTAGAAGGCGCTCATGCCCATGCAGCCGAGACCGAGTCGGCCGACGTCGAGGGTTCCGAGGGTGACGTGACGCATGCGGGTGCTCCTGTCGGGTCGGGGTGGGGGGACGAGCGGAGGCTACGCTCCGCACCGGCTGTCTCTTATACA
>NZ_QKTT01000013.1:0-107055 GCF_003234555.1 Curtobacterium sp. MCBD17_019
CCGCCCACCCGCACCACCCACGCACCACCAGCACCACCGAAGGGAACCCCATGCGCATCGGCATCGACGTCGGCGGCACGAACACGGACGCGGTCCTCATGGACGGCAGCACGGTCGCCGCGGCGGTGAAGCGCTCGACGAGCGCGGACGTCACGTCCGGCATCGTCGCCGCGCTCGCCGGCCTGCAGGAGCAGCGGGCGTTCACGTCCGAGGACATCGACGGCGTGATGATCGGCACCACGCACTTCATCAACGCCCTCGTCGAGGCGCGGGGACTGGCCCCGACCGCGGCGGTCCGGCTCGGGCTGCCGGCCACCGCGTCGTTGCCGCCGTTCACGGACTGGCCCGAGCACCTGGTCGGCGCGGTCGGCGCACGACCGTTCCTGGCGCACGGCGGCCACGAGTTCGACGGTCGGACGATCTCGGAGCTCGACCCGGACGAACTCCGGCGGCACGCGGCGGCGATCGGTGCCGCCGGGATCCGGTCGGTGGCGATCTCGTCGGTGTTCTCGCCGATCAACGACGAGTTCGAGCAGCGCGCGCAGGAGATCATGGCCGCCGAGCTCGGTCCGGACGTGGCGTTCTCGCTGTCGAGCGAGATCGGCCGCATCGGACTGCTCGAGCGCGAGAACGCCACGATCATCAACGCCGCCCTGCGCGAACTCGCCGAGCGCATCGTCGACGGCCTCGCCGCGTCGGTGACCGGCAGCGGCATCGACGCCCCGCTGTTCCTCAGCCAGAACGACGGCACCCTGATGGACGTCGAGTACGCCCGTCGCTACCCGGTGGCGACCTTCGCGTCCGGCCCGACGAACTCCATGCGCGGCGCCGCGGTGCTGTCCGGGTTCGACACATGCGCGGTCGTCGACGTCGGTGGGACGACGAGCGACGTCGGGGTCCTGACCGCGGGGTTCCCGCGCGAGGCCACGGGCGAGGTCGCGGTCGCGGGGGTCCGGACGAACTTCCGCATGCCGGACGTCCTGTCCATCGGCATCGGCGGCGGGTCCCGCATCCGCGAGGACGGCGCCCTCGTCGGCCCGGACTCGGTCGGCTACCGGCTCGCCGAGGAGGCGCTCGTGTTCGGCGGGACGACCCTGACCGCGACCGACGTCGCCGTCCGTGGCGGCCGCGGCGTGATCGGTGACGCCTCGCTCGTCGCCGGGGTGTCCGACGCCGTGGCGCAGCGCGCGCTCGGGGTGATCGCCGCCCGCGTCGCCGACGTCGTCGAGCGGATGCGGACCTCCTCGGCGCCCCTGCCGGTCGTCGCGGTCGGCGGCGGCTCGGTGCTGCTGCCCGACGAGCTCGAGGGCCTCGGCGTGGTGCACCGGCCCGAGCACTTCTCGGTCGCGAACGCGATCGGCGCCGCGATCGCACAGGTGAGCGGCGAGATCGACAAGGTCTACGCCATCAGCGAGGGCAAGCGGGCGAGTGTCGTCGACGACGCCCGTCAGGAGGCCGTGGACCGGGCGATCGCGGCCGGTGCGGACCCGTCCACGGTCGACATCGTCGACTTCGACGAGGTCCCGATCCCGTACCTGCCGGGCAACGCGACACGGATCCGCGCCAAGGCCGTCGGCGACCTCGCACTCGGGGCGCTCGTCCGATGAGCGCGATCGACACCACGCCCGTCGCTCCGCTCACCGTGATCGGCGAGGACTGCTCGGCGCTCGCCCGCGGCGCCGCGATCCTCGGCACGGGCGGTGGTGGTGACCCCTACATCGGCCGCCTGCTCGCGGAGGCCGCGGTCCGGCAGCACGGGCCGGTCCCGGTGGTGCAGATCGAGGACCTGCCCGACGACGCGGTCGTGCTCGCCGTCGCGATGATCGGCGCGCCGACGGTCATGGTCGAGAAGCTGCCGTCCGCCACGCAGTTCGCCGAGGCGGTGCGCAGCCTCGCCGCCTACCGCGGCGTGACGCCCACGCACCTGGCCTGCATCGAGGTCGGCGGGGTGAACTCGACGACGCCGATCGTCGCCGCCGCGGAGCTCGGTCTCCCCCTCGTCGACGGCGACGGCATGGGTCGTGCGTTCCCCGAGGTCCAGATGGTCCTGCCGACGCTGTCGGGCATCAGCGCGACGCCGATGTCCCTGTCCGACGAGAAGGGCAACACCGCGGTGTTCGACACGATCGACAACCGCTGGGCGGAACGGCTGGCCCGCACCGCCACGGTCGAGATGGGCTGCTCGGCGATCACGTCGCAGTACGCGATGTCCGGCGCGGAGATGAAGGAGTCGTACGTCCGCGGCAGCCTGTCGCTGTGCGTCCGGCTCGGCGAGGCCCTCGTCGACGCGCGTGCCGCGAACGAGGACCCGGTCGCCGCGGTCGCCGACGTCCTCGGCGGCCAGGTCGTGTTCGCCGGCAAGGTCACCGACGTCGAGCGGAAGACCGTCACCGGGTTCGCGCGCGGTACGGCCCACATCGCCGGGATGGCGGACGACACCGGACGGGAGGCCGTGCTCCGGTTCCAGAACGAGCACCTGTTCGTCGAGGTGGACGGCCGCGCCCGCGCCACGACACCGGACCTCGTCATCACGCTCGACGCCGAGACGGGGGAGCCGATCACGACCGAGGGGCTCCGCTTCGGCGCCCGGGTCCGCATCGTCACCGCGCCGGCGGACCCGCGCTGGCACAGCCCCGCAGCGCTCGAACTCGCCGGTCCGCGGTACTTCGGGTACGACCTCGACGCGGTGCGCTTCGACGGCACGACGAGCCCGGGGGTGCGCGCGTGAGCTGGCAGCTCGGCATCGAGGACCTCCCGGACCTCGCCCGCGGCGCCGCGCTCCTCGGCACGGGCGGCGGCGGGGACCCGACCATCGGGATGCTGCTCGTCCGCGCCGCGATGCAGGAGCACGGCCCGGTCACGATCCTCGACCCGGACGAGCTCGACGACGACGCCTTCGTGATCCCCACCGCGCAGATGGGCGCCCCGACGGTCGTGCTCGAACGCATCCCGGCCGGCCCGGAACCCCTCGGCGCCCTGCGGCGACTCGAGGCGCACCTGGGACGCACCGCGACCGCCACGATGCCCATCGAGTGCGGGGGCATCAACTCGATGATCCCCCTCCTCGTCGGCGCGACCGGGGGCCTCCCGGTCGTCGACGCCGACGGCATGGGGCGCGCGTTCCCCGAGCTCCAGATGGAGACGTTCTCGGTGTACGGCGTGCCCGGATCGCCGCTCGCGATCAGTGACGAGCGCGGCCACGGTGTCGTGATCGAGACCGGGCACGACAACCGGCAGATGGAGTGGCTCGCGCGCGGCGTCACGATCCGGCTCGGCGGCGTCGCCTACATCGCCGAGTACGCCATGACCGGCCGGCAGGTGCGCGACACCGCGGTCCCGCGGACCCTGTCGCTCGCGCTCGCCGTCGGCCGGGCCGTCCGGCACGCACGGGAGGCTCATCGCGACCCCGTCACGGAACTCGCCGCCGCGTTCTCCCGCACCATCTACACGCACCTGCGCGAGCTGCACGAGGGCAAGGTCGTCGACGTCGAGCGGCGCACGGTCGAGGGGTTCGCGCGTGGACGGGCGACGATCAGTGGCGCGGCCGGCGACGTCGAGATCGTGTTCCAGAACGAGAACCTCGTCGCCCGTCGCGGTGACGAGCTCCTCGCCGTCGTCCCCGATCTCATCTGCGTGCTCGACGCCGAGACCGCGGAACCGATCACCACCGAACGGCTCCGGTACGGGCAGCGGGTCCGCGTCGTCGGCGTGTCGACGCCCGCGCTCATGCGCACGCCCGAGGCGCTGGCCGTGTTCGGGCCGGCCTGCTTCGGGCTCGACGACGCGTTCACGCCCGTCGAGGTGCTCCATCCACAGGGGGCCGTCGGGGACGTGCGTCCACCGATGTGCTCGGCGGCGGGGGCGGACGCGGCGCCCGATGGGAGCATGGAGCCATGGACGGAGGCGACGGGCACGGTCAGCGCGTGACGCGCCTCCAGGCCGGCGACGTGCCCGCGTTCGGGCGTGGTGCCGCCCTGCTCGGCTGCGGTGGCGGCGGTCGCGTCGACCACACCGTCAGCGCCATCCGGCGCGTCGGCCCCGGCTTCGGGGTCCCCGTGTTGTCGCTGGACGACCCCCGACTCGAACGGGTCGCAGCGGTGGGCCTCGTCGGCTCGACGACCGTGCTCGAGGAGAAGATGCCGAGCGGCCGCGAGCTCCCGGACGCGCTCGCCGCCGTCGAACGCTGGACGGGCGACCGTGCCGACGCGGTCCTCCCGGCCCAGATCGGCGGCGTGACCGGGCCGGCGGCCGCGCTCACCGCGCACCTGGTGGGGCGGCCGCTCGTCGACGCCGACCTCGTCGGCCGGGCGACCCCCCGCCTCGACCAGCTCACGTTGTTCGCCGCCGGAGCACTGCCGGTCACCGCGGCCGCAGCCACGAGCAGCGGCCTCCGGATCGTCGTCGACGCGCCGAGTCCCGGCGACCTCGAGACCGTCTGGCGTGAGGCCGTGTCCCACAGCGGTGGCTGGGCCGCGTTCGCGATCGGGCCGGTGCCCATCGCCGCGCTGCGTGCACGAGCCGTTGCGGGGAGCGTCACACGTGCCCTGCGGACGGGGCGGGCGCTCGCCGCTGCCGCGGACCCCGAGGCCCTGGCGCGGGCGGTCGGCGGGCGGGTCGTCGCCCTCGGCCGCGTCGTCGACGTCGACCGCGCGGGTGACGCCATGGCGTTCGTGCACAGCACCACCGCGATCGTGGACACCCGCACGGGTGCGGTCGCCCGGATCGAGGCCGGGAGCGAGTACGTGCACTGCCTCGTCGACGGCGAGCCCGTCGCGAGCACCCCGAGCCTCATCGTCGTGGTCGACGCCCGGTCGCTCGACCCGGTCGCGGCGGATCGCATCCGCACCGGGGACGAACTCGCGGTGCTCGTGCTGCCCGGCGCCGACTGGTGGTGGGCCGATCCCGTGCGACTCGGCCGCGTCGCGCCCCGGGCCTACGGGGTGGACGCCGACGTCGTGCCCGAACCGGCGGGCGTGCGGTGATCCCGCTCCGCGAACTGCTGGCGATGCTGTCGACCGCCACGTCCGAGGTCCGGCTCCTCGCGGGGCCGGACGACCCCGGTGTCGCGCGGGTGCTCGGACTCGTCGGAGCGGTGGACGTCGTCGGTCGCGAGCTCTCCGGCACGGCCGGCGGTGACGGGTGCGCCGTGGTGCTCCTGACACCGGTCGCCCGGTTCGACGCGCGGTTCGACGTCCTCCTGCGGCGCGCCGCCGGCGTCGGGGTCCGCACGCTCGTCGTCCGGCCGGACCCCGCCGCCGTCCCGGACTCCGCCCCGACGCCCGGCCCGGGGACCCGTGCGCTCGCCGACCGCCTCGGTGTGGCCGTGCTCGCCACGGACGACGCGTGGTCCACCTCCGTCCGCCTGCACGAACTCGTCGGCACGGGAGAGGCCCCGGCAGCCCGTGCCGCGGTGGCCGTCGCGCGGATCGGGCTCGAGGCCGGACCCGACCTCGACGACCTGTTCCGGCAGCTCGACCGCCAGCTCGGCGCACCCGTGCGCTTCCTCGACGCCGCCGGCCGGCCGCTCCGCGGACCCGGGGTCGGCGCCGGGGCCGTGCGGATGCTCGCCCGCGCCGCCGGCGGCAGCGACCCCATCACGGTCACGGACGGCGACGAGACCCTCGTGCTCGTCCCCGTCGGGACGGGCATCGGCGCGCGGGCGTGGCTCGGCGTCGGGCTCACCGCGCCGGTCCGAGCCGAGCGCACCACGATGGCCGTGGCGCTCCGGGTGGCCGCGGTCGCCGTCGGACACCGGCTCGTGCTCACCCGGCTCGACGACGAACGCGACGCCCGCTACCGCACCGCGATGCTCGACGAGCTCCGCGCGGCGGACGGCAGCCCGGAGCCGGGCCTCGTGCAGCGGACGCTCGCGGCGGGGTGGCAGCTCGACGCCTGGCACGTCGGCATCCGTGTGGTCACCCGGCACCCCGTCGACCAGGTCGCCCTCCGCGGCGAGGTCGAGGTCGCCATGGCGGCCGCCGGGCTCGAGGTCGACGTCGTCGAACAAGGTGATGGATGGGCGCTCTGGACGTCGGACCTCGACGAACCGGACCACCTGCGGATCGGTGCCGTCGCCACCGCCGTCCGCCGTGCGCAGGCGGCGCTCCGCCCCGGGCTCGACACCGCCGTCGGCGTCGGCAGCGTGCAAGCGGGGCTCGTCGGGCTCGTCCGGACCCTCGGCGAGGCGACCGATGCCGCCCGGCTCGCCGGTGGCCGGCCGGAGTCGGGGCACTTCGTCCACGTGGACCGACTCGGCCTCGCGCAGCTCCTGCTCGCGTGGACGGAGACCGACACGTTCCTCCCGGCCGCGGAGCAGTTGCTGGCACCGCTCGAGCGCGGCGGCGGCGCACTCCGGGTCACCCTCGCCGCCTACCTCGACGCGGAGTCGTCGCTCGCCGAGACCGCCGCCGTGCTCGGCGTGCACCGCAACACCGTCGCCGACCGCATCGCACGCGTCGAGCGGCTGCTCGCGGTCGACCTCGCCGATCCCGAGACCCGGCTGGCGCTGCACCTGGCGACCCGCGTTCGGCGGGAGTGACCGCCGGGGCTCAGGACGCGCGACGGCTGGTGCTCCTCCACGTGCAGCGGTTGATGCACGCGCTGGTGGGAGACGCCGAGGACGACGCTGATGTCGCGGATGGTCATCCCGTCGGGCGTGCCGCGTAGCGTCATCTCCATGCGCCCACTCGTCGAGACCGTCGACGTCGAAGGGTGTGTCCTCCGGCTCCGCACCCTGGCCCCCGCCGGCCGTGCTCGGGACACCCTGGCGCCGACGATCGTCCTGGTGCACGGGATCGGCATGTCGCACCGGTCGTTCAAGCGCGTGCAGCGGGTGCTCTCGCGCTCGTACCGGACGATCGCGGTCGACCTGCCCGGCTTCGCCGACTCCCCGTCTCCCGATCGCCGACTCGAGATCGAGGACCTCGCCCGACTCGTCATCACCGCGCTCCGCGCCTGCGACGTCGAGCAGTGTCTGGCGATCGGGCAGTCGATGGGCACGCAGGTCGTCGTCGGGATGGCACTCCAGGACCCGGGCTTCGTGACCTCGGTGGGGCTCATCGGCCCGGTGATCGACGACCGGCGGCGGACGCTCCTGCAGCAGGGGTTCTCGCTCGCGGTCGACGGCATCCGCGAGCGGCCGGCGATGAACGCGACGCTCCTCACCGACTACCTCCGGAGCATGCCGACGTACCTGCGGGAGCTCCGTGTGATGATGCGGTACCCGACGCTGCGGTCGGTCGCTGCGCTCGAGGTCCCCGTGCTCGTGATGCGCGGCACCGAGGACCCGGTCGCCCCCCGCGGCTGGGCCGCCCGTGTCGCCGGGGTCGCGCGAGAAGCCGCGTTCATCGAGCTGCCCGGACCGCACCACGTGCAGGACGCCCACCCCGGTGCCGTCGCGGCGATCGTCGACGAGTTCATCCGCGTCCAGACCGTGGGGCAGCTCCGGTGACGGGCGCGACCGGGTGGCGGGACCGGGAGGCGCGGAGCACGCCCGACCCGCCTCCCCGCCTGGCCGTGCACCTGCGCGACGCGCGATGGTTCCTCCTCGACTGGTGGTACGCGGCGGTGTGGCAGCTGCGGAGCCTCGGGCCGACGACGGCCGACGACTACCGGAGCGGTGACCGCCAGCCGATCGTCGTGGTGCCGGGCGTGTACGAGACGTGGCACTTCATGCGGCCCCTCATGGACGCGCTGCACGATCACGGGCACCCGGTGTTCGTCGTGACGGCGTTGCGGCACAACCGGCAGTCGGTGCGCGCCGGTGCCCGACTCGTGATGGACCAGATCCGCGCCGAGGACCTCCACGACGTGCTCCTCGTCACCCACAGCAAGGGCGGACTGATCGGCAAGTACGCGATGACCCTGCTGGACGGCGGTGGTCGCGTCGACCGGATGGTCGCCGTGTCGGCCCCGTTCGGCGGCTCGTCGTACGCACGGTTCGCGCCGAACGCGACGCTCCGGGCGTTCTCGGTGCACGACCCGACCCTGGCCGCGCTCCTCGCGGACGTGCACGCGAACGGCCGGATCACGTCGGTCTACGGCGTCTTCGACACGATGATCCCCGAGGGCAGTGCCCTCGTCGGGGCGAAGAACGAGCGCTTGCCCGTCGGCGGGCACTTCCGGATCCTCAGCGATCCGCGCACCTACCGAGCCGTGCTCGACGCCGTCGACCCGGCGGTGACCTCTGAGCCGCAGTGACCTGGCCGCAGGTGCTCCCGATGGGCGATCGGTCCTCGCGATGACGGTCCGGTGACCGGTCGATCATCCGAAGAGCGCGGGCAGTACGGAGTCTGGCCGAACAGTGCGCGTACGGAATTGCCGAACCCTGCACAGCACCGTGATGATGAGCGGACGATGGAAGGAACCGCCCGTATCACCCGGGAGCGCAGGGTCGCGACGAGCCAGGACGTCGAGCAGGCGCGGGTGTTGTTGCAGACCACGCACCACGCCGTCGGCTGGGACGTCCAGGCCGACGCCGACGGCCGGCCGTTCGGTTTCCGACACACCGTCACCGGGACCGGACTGCTGTCGCTCGCGTCCACCCGGCTGACCGGGATGGTGTCGGGCGAACTCGAGACGTCGGCCGACGAGTACGTCGTCGCGTGGCTCAAGGAGGGCAGCGGCTCCATCGCGGGCCTCGACGTGTCCGAGGGCGAACCCGTCCTCTACCCGACCGGGTCGTTCCCGTTCCGCTACGACGGCTTCGACAAGGACCTGCTCCACGTGGATCGGTCGATCGTCGAGGAGGTCGCGGCGGAACGCGGGGGCTGGGCTCCGGGACCGCTCGGGTTCGACCACGACCACATCCCCACGGGTGACGCGCGCTCGGCATGGTGGGCCATGGTGCGGCAGGTCGCGGCGACGCTCATCAGCGGTCCCGCGACCGTGACGCTCGACGCGGAGCGCGCGCTGGCGCGGACGGCTGCGGAGGGCCTCCTGGCCGCGTTCCCGCACTGGCCGGTCGTGCCGGCGACGGACCCCGACGGGGTCGGGACGGCCGCGGAAGCCCGGGTCGCTGCCGCCGAGCGCTTCATCCGCGAGCACGCCACGAGCCCGATCGGCATCACCGACGTCGCCGCCGCGGCCGGGATGAGCATGCGCGGGCTGCAGGAGGCGTTCAACCGGACGCACGGGATGACGCCCACCACGTACCTCCGTCGCGTTCGGCTCAGCATGGTGCGGGACCGGTTGCTCGCGGCCGACCACCGCACGGACACCGTCGCCGAGATCGCGGGCGCCCACGGATTCGGCCACAAGGGACGCTTCGCCGCGGCCTACGCCGCCGAGTTCGGCGAGGCCCCGAACACGACGCTGCGCCGCGACGGCTGACCCGACGCGCGCACGGCGGCGTAACACGTCGGGCGGATTCGGAGTTGACTCAGGTGCTGATCACCGCTACGGCGAACCCGCCGTGGCGTAGCGGACTAACGCAACACCAGGAGGACCTCTTGATCGGTCTCATCATCAGCTTGATCATCATCGGCCTGATCGCCGGTGCGCTCGCCCGCCTCATCATCCCCGGCCGGCAGTCGATGGGCATCATCGCGACCATCGTGCTCGGCATCATCGGCTCGTTCGTGGGTGGGTTCCTCGGGTTCCTCATCTTCCAGCACGACCCGATGGACGGCTTCTTCCAGCCTGCCGGGATCATCGGGTCGATCATCGGCGCGGTCATCGTGCTGTTCATCTACACGCGGTTCGCGGGGCGCGGGGCTGCTCGCCGCTGACCACCGGTCTCCGGGCTCCCGGTCCTCTGGAGCTCGAAATCGCAGAACATGCCGCTCACGTGTGAACGTGAGCGGCATGTTCTGCGATCTGGCCGGTGGTTTCGGCACGGTGGCCGGGGCCAGCCGGGGCCAGCCGGGGCCAGCCGGGGCCAGTCAGGCCTGGGTGACCTCGACCTCCAGGACCGCCCACGACAGCGGCGGCAGGGTGGTGCGAAGCGCGCCGTCCTGGACCGACGCCTGCAGCGGTGTGAGGCCGACGGCGTCCTGCGCCGCCTCGGTGTTCGCGGTGAAGCGGTCCCCGCCCTCGGGGATCGTCAGGACCTCGGCACGCGTGACCTGGCCGGCCGTGAAGCCGCGGAGGGCCACGGTGACGTCCGACGCCTCCTCGAGACCGCGGTTGGCGACGAACACCGCGACGCGGCCGCGGTCGGCGTCGTACGTGACGCTCGCGTCGACGACGTCGGCGTCCCCGTACTGGGACGAGGCGAACCGGTCGCTCCGGACGACGGTGCGGAGGATGTCCCCGCGGGCGAGTTCCGCGGTGCGGGCGAACGGCCAGTAGATGGTCTGACGCCACGCGGGACCGTTCTCCTCGCTGCGGATCGGCGCGATCACGTTGACCAGCTGGGCCTGGTTCGCGATCGTGACGCGGTCGCCGTGGCGGAGGAGCGAGTTGAGGAAGGTACCGACGACCACCGCGTCGGTGACGTTGTACTGGTCCTCGATGAGCCGCGGGTGCTCGCGCCACTGGGCCTTGCCGACGACGTGCGGCTGGTCCTCGGTCTCGAGCCCACGCTGGTACCAGACGTTCCACTCGTCGAACGAGACGTTGACGACCTTGGAGGACTGGCGCTTCGCCTTGACGGCGTCGGCCGTGGCCACGACGGACTCGATGAAGTAGTCCATGTCGTTCGCGCTCGCGAGGAACGACAGCGCGTCGCCGTCGTGCTCCTGGTAGTACGCGTGCATCGAGATGTAGTCGACCTCGTCGTAGGCGTGCGACAGGACCGTGTACTCCCACGACCCGAAGGTCGGCATGTGCGAGTTCGACGAGCCGACCGCGACGAGTTCGATCGTCGGGTCGACGAGCTTCATCGCCTTGCCGGCCTCCTGCGCCAGGCGGCCGTACTCGTCGGCGGTCTTGTGGCCGATCTGCCAGGGGCCGTCGAGCTCGTTGCCGAGGTTCCACACGCGGATGTCGAACGGCTCCTCGGCTCCGTTGGCGCGACGCTTGTCCGACCACTCCGTGCCGCCCGGGTGGTTCGCGTACTCGACGATGGCACGGGCCTCCTCGACGCCGCGGGTGCCGAGGTTGATGGCCTCCATGACCTCGACCCCCGCATCCTTGGCCCAGGCGGCGAACTCGTGCAGACCGAAGGCGTTCGTCTCGACCGTGTGCCAGGCGCCGTCGAGCCGGCGGGGACGCTGCTCGACGGGGCCGACCCCGTCCTCCCAGCGGTAGCCGGAGACGAAGTTGCCGCCCGGGTAGCGGACGATCGAGACGCCCATCTCGCGGGTGAGGTCGAGCACGTCACGGCGGAACCCGTGTTCATCGGCGTTCGGGTGGCCGGGCTCGTAGATCCCGGTGTAGACGCATCGGCCCATGTGCTCGACGAACGAGCCGAACAGTCGGCGCGGAACGGGACCGACGATGAACTCGCGGTCGACGGTGATGGTTGCGGTGGACATGCGCGATGTGGTCCTCACGTCGTCGTGTGGTGGTGGTCGCTCCCGTTTTACATCGTTGTAACTCGCCTCCACAAGCCGCCGTCGGCGCGTCGTGCCGACGGTGGCGAGCGTTGGGGGTCGCGCTGGGCCGCGCGTCCCGGCCGGCCGGCCCGCTCATCCGGCGGGGGTGTCAGCCCCGGCGCGGGGCGACGCTCGCACGCTCGACGATGTGGTGCGGCACGACCTGCACGATCCGCGGCGCGTCCGGGTCCTCGATCCGACGTTCGAGCGCGGTCAGGGCGGCCTCGGCGATCGCGCGCTTGTCGAACGAGACGGTGGTCAGCGACGGCACCGCGAACGAGGCCTCCTCGATGTCGTCGAACCCGACCACCGAGACGTCCTCGGGCACGCGGACGCCACGGTCGGCGAGGACGTGGAGCACACCGAGCGCCATGGAGTCCGTGAAGCAGAACACGGCGTCCGGCGACCCGTGCTGGTCGAGGAACCGGGACATCGCTGCGGCGGCGGCCGAGGTCGACCACGATCCGACGGCGATCGACAGGGTCGGGTCCTCGGGCAGGCCGGCCTCGCGGAGCGCCGCGCGGTGCCCCTCGTGTCGGGTCTCGCTCGAGGCGGTGCGGAAGGAGTCGTCCGAGGTGCCGAGCAGCGCGATCCGTCGATGCCCGGTGGCGATGAGCAGACGGCCGACGTCGCGGCCGGCCGCGAAGCTGTCCACGTGGACCTGGTCCACGTCCTGCGGTTCGACCTCGCCGATCACGACGGTCGGCGGCAGACCCCGCCCGTTCGCCACGACGCTCTCGCCGAGGGTGACCGGATTGAGCACGAGGCCGTCGACCAGGTGGGCCCGCGCCCGCGAGATGAGGTCGATCTCGCGCGCGGGGTCCGACCCGGTCTGGTCGATCTGGACCGCCCACCCGTGCCCGCGCGCCAGCTCGACGAACGCACGGGCGAGCTCGGCCGAGTACGACGTCCCGAGGTCGGGCAGTGCGAGCGCGATCGTGCCGGACCGGCCGTTGCGCAACCCCCGCGCCGACAGGTTCGGGACGTAGTCGAGCTCGGCGAGGGCCGCCTCCACCCGTTGCCGGGTGTCGGGGCGCACCGGAACGCCGCCGTTGATCACGTTGGACACCGTCTTTGGCGACACCCCGGCGAGGGCGGCCACGTCCCGCACCGTCGGACGCATCGCCGTCGAGCCTATCGCCCGCGGGGACCCGGAACGGCGCCCGCGTGAGCGGGGCTCAGACCCGGGCCGTCCGTTCTCTGAGCGGTCGACCAGCTCCCGTGACCCCGCCCGGTCCTCCACACGGGGGACGTGCCCCGCACTGGGGGTCTCGATGCAGGTGAATGGAACCAGCGGCGTCAGTACGTTGGGAGGACTCGGAACCCCGGCATCAGCCGCTGCGACCGAGCCGACCCGAACCCCCTGATCCGACAGGACCGCCGCCGTGTTCGCTGCCGCGACCGCGCGCCATCGCGCGCGCCCGAAGACCGCCCGCCGCCTCGCCGTGCTCGGCGTCGCACTCATGCTCGGCGGTGTGTCCGTCGGGCTCGCCACGACCGCGGCGCAGGCGGCGACCACGACCGCGACGACGCAGTACGCGCAGGAGGCGTTCACGGGCCCCTCGATCGCGGACTCGGGTTCCTTCATGAAGCCGACCCTGCCCGGTGGGACGAACATCGCCTGTCTCACGGCGGGGACGGACACGTCGCAGACCCCGGTCCCGGGCTGCGCCACCACGGCCGTCGACAGCAGCAACGGCGCGCTCCGCCTGACGGACGCGACGGGGACGAAGGTCGGCGGCGTGGGAGCCAAGGGCGCCGTCCCGATCGCCCAGGGCCTCGACGTGACGTTCGACTCCTACCAGTACGGCGGCAACGGCGCGGACGGCATCGCGTTCTACCTCGCTGCCACCGACCCCTACGCGCCGAAGCCGCCGACCCAGACCGGTCCGACCGGTGGATCGCTCGGCTACAGCGCGAACCACGACTACGGCTCGACGGCGAGCGGCCTGCCCTACGGGTACCTCGGGCTCGGACTCGACGCGTACGGCAACTACAAGACCACGACGTACAGCGGGACGAACTGCACCACCGGTGTCGCCTCGAACACCACGAACGGCAAGGCGAACGTCACCGTCCGCGGCCCCGGCAACGGGACGGTCGGCTACTGCTACATCGCGAGCTCCCAGCCCTCGGGTGCCCTGACCAAGGCCACGGTGTCCAGCCGGACGGACGCGGACGTGCCCGTCGAGATCGTCGTGAACACCTCGACGGCGACGGTGATGTCGAAGGGGATGACGGGTGCGAACGGCACCTCGGTCCTGCCGAGCACCGCCGTCCCCGCGGGCAACTGGGCGATCGTGTACGACTCGATCGGCGCCACCGCTGGGCCGCAGACCCTCATGGGCACCCTGCCGAACGTGACCACCTCCGGTGCCACGTTCCCCGCCAGCTGGATCGATCCGTCGACCGGGTACCCGTACAAGCTCACCTACGGGTGGGTCGGGTCCACCGGCGGCTCCTACGACGTCCACGAGGTGAACCAGTTCACCGCGACCTCGCTCACGGGCGCGGTGCCGCAGCTCGCGGCCACGGCGTCCGTGTCGGACCCCTCACCACAGCGCGGCGACAGCGACACCTACACCGTCACGCCGGCCGTCGCCTCGAGCGGCGGTGCCGAGCAGGGCCTCGTCAAGGTCACCACCCGGTTCGACGCGGGTGCGACGCCGAACGCTGCGGGTGGTTCGGACGGCACCTGGAGCTGCGCGACGGACCCGTCCGACTCCAGCGGTCAGACCGTCGCGTGCACGGACTCCTCGGCCGCCGGCACGCAGCCCGGCACCGCCCTCCCCGCGATCCACATCCCGTACACCGTGAGCGGCGCCGTCGGCACGACCGCCACGATCACCTCGACCGTCGCGTCGACCGACGCCCTCACCACCGCGTCCGCCCACGCGACCGCGACGGTCGCGCACGTCCCGACGGCCCTCCAGGTCTCGGCCTCGCCGGCCTCCATCACGGCCGGGGGCGCCACGACGGTGACGGCCGCCGTCACCACGACCGGCAGCCCGAGCAGCACGATCACTGCCGCGACCGGCACCGTGACGTTCACGCAGGGCGGCACGACCGTGTGCAGGGCGGTCCCCGTCGCGAACGGCACCGCGTCGTGCTCCGTCGTCGAGAGCGCCGCCGGTCCGCACGTCGTGACCGCGACCTACTCGGGCGACACCACACGCTCCGGGTCCACGGGCACGGCGTCCGTCGACGTCGCGCTCCGCTCCTCGGCGTTCACCGTCGGCGCCTCACCCGCTCAGACCACGCGCGTCGGCGTCGAGCCGACCTACAGCGCGACCGGGCTGCCCTCGGGTGCGACCGGGACCGTGACGTTCCTCGTCGACGGCACCGCCGCCTGCACCGCCGACGCGAGTACCACGACGCCCTCGTGCACGCAGCCCACCACGCTGGCGCTCGGCGACCACGTCGTGACCGCGCGGTACTCCGGCGACGGCGCGACCGCCGCCTCCACGGCCACGAACACCGCGACCGTGCACGTCGGCCAGGCAGCCACGAGCTCGGCCACGACCGTCGACGGTCACACCACCGCGACCACGACGTACGGTGACGTCCCCACGTTCGCCGTGACGGGCCTCCCGTCCGACGCCGCGGGCACCGTGTCGTTCCGCGACGCGTCCGCGGACACCGGGTCCGCCGACGCGCCCGCGCTGTGCCAGGTGACGCTGCCCGACACGTCCTGCACGCCGACGAGCACGCTCGACGCCGGTGCGCACCGCATCGTCGCGACCTATGCCGGCACGACCGACGGTGACTACGCCGGCGGCACGTCGTCCGTCGCGACGCTCACGGTCGACCGGGTACAGGCCGTCCCGATGACCACCACCGTGAGCGACCCGACCCCGACCTTCGGCGACGAGCTCACCCTGTCGGCGACGGGCACACCCGCTGCAGCCCGCGGCACCATCGCGTTCACCGACGAGAGCGGCGCCCCGCTGTGCACCGTGCACCTGCCCGCGACCTCGTGCACCACGACGGCGCTGGCCGCCGGGGACCACACGGTCAGCGCGAACTGGGACGGCGACACCGACCACGTGGGCGGTTCGAGCGACCCGGTCGCCGTGCACGTGGCGAAGGCCACCGCCGCCATCGGCGTGACGGCCGACGGCCACACGAGCGACGCCGACACCGTGACCTACGGGACGACCGCGCGCCTGACCGCCACGGGCCTCCCGAGCGGCGCCGCCAGCGACAGCGTCATCCGGTTCGCGACGACCGGTGGCACCGTGCTCGGCACGGCCACGGCCGGGAGGCCCAGCATCGACACCGACGCCGCCCTCACCGCCGGCAGGTACCAGGTCATCGCGCACTGGGTCGGCGACGACGACCACGAGGCCGTCGACAGCCCGGTCGTGACGCTCGTCGTCCAGCGCGCCACGACGGCGATCGGGGCGACCATCGACGGCGGCAGCACGAGTTCCGTAGACTACGGCGACACGGCCGCGCTCGCCGTGACGGACCTGCCCGCCGGTGCGTCGGGCACCGTCACGTGGGCGACGAGCGACGGGCTGGCGCTCGGCTCGGCGGACGTGCGCGACGGCGCAGCTGCCACCACGGTCACACCGTCGACCCTGCACAAGGGCAGCTACGCGATCACCGCGACGTACACGGGCGACACCGACCACGTCGGCAGCACGAGCCCGGCGGTCCAGCTCGTCGTCGCCGCGAGGTCGAGCAGCATCACCGCGAGCGTCAGCGACGACCATCCCGTCCACGGCACGCCGGTCACCCTGACCGTCGCCGGCATCGCTCCGGGTGCCACCGGGACCGTGACGTTCACCGACGACGACCACCAGGTCCTCTGCTCCGTGCAGCTCCCCGCGCTCTCGTGCACGACCTCGGCCGCGCTGGGCGCCGGGACCCACACGGTGACGACGACGTTCGTCCCGGGCGACGACGACCACGCGCCCGCCACGGCGACGCAGACCCTGACGATCACGGTCGCCAAGGCGCCCACGGCCGTCGCCGTCGTGCCGGGCAGTGGTGGCACGGGCGCCGGGACCGGGAGCGGCAGCGGGACCGGGAGCGGCAGCGGGAGCGGCCCGGGTGGCGGCGGCGCGGGCGGCGGCAGCGGCGCTGGCCTCGGCACGATCGACACCACCTACGGCACCGGCGTGGTGTTGACCCCGACCGGGCTGCCCGCCGGCGCCACGGGCACGGTCACGTTCACCGACGACGCCGGCACGACCCTCTGCACCGTGCAACTCGGGCGCGCGACGAGCTGCACCACGGTCACCGACCTGCCGACCGGCACACACCAGGTGACGCCCGTCTACTCGGGTGACGCCGATCACGACGGCTCGACCGGCACGCCCATCACCATGCACGTGGCGCGGGCCGCGACCGCGGTCACGGTGCACGCTGCAGCGTCGAGCACCACGTGGGGCGACACGGTCACCCTGACGATCGGTGGCCTGCCCGCGCACGCCACCGGTACGGTCACCCTGCGCGTCGACCACCGGGTGCTCTGCACGCTGACGCTCCCGCACACCACGTGCTCGACCGCGGGCATCGTGCCCGGCTCGGACACGGTCGCGGCGGCGTACACGGGCGACGACTCGTACGGACCCTCGTCGGCGACGACGGCGATCGTCGTGACGGCGATCCACACGGTCGAGCCGATCGTGGTCCCGTCGAAGGCGAGTGGGTCCTTCACGGCCACCTGGAAGCCGATCCCCGGTGCCACGGCCTACCGGATCGTCGTCTCCGCGAGCAGCGACCTCGCCCACGCGGTCGCGTCGCGCACCCTCGGTGCCGGTGCCACGACTGCCGTGTTCACCGGCCTCGACCCCGACACGACGTACTCGTACCGGGTCGAGGCGCTGAACCCCGACGGCGTCGTGCTCGGCATCCACGACGCGGTCGCCCGGACAGCGGTCGCCGCGGTCGTGTCCGTCGGGCAGCTCGCGTTCACCGGGTCGGACATCGCGGTCGGCATGGTCGGCCTCGGCGCGCTGCTCCTCGTGCTCGCCGGCGCCCTGCTCGTCACCGCGAACCGGCTCCGGGAGCGGCGGCCGGGCCCGATGCGGAGCGGTACGGTCTGACCCTGCGTCCCCGTCGGTCGGGTCTCCCCGTCGCCGGGGCGCGTGCCGACGACGAGTGCGCGGTCGGACGACCGCGCACTCGTCGTCCGTGCGCGCGCGTTCCCGCGTGTTCGTTCTCGGGCGTCGCTACCGGGAGGCGCGGTGCGCGTAGGTCACGTAGGGCACCGCGATCACGTCACCGGAGAGCGCGGGGTCACCGTCCAGGAGGTCCTCGATCCGACCGAGCAAGGCCTGGCGCTCCGCCGCCTCGAGCGTGCTCACGTAGCTGCGGGACGCCACCATCGCCAGGAACTCCTCCCGGCTCTGCTCGTGCACCCAGCGGACCTCGTGCCGCTCGTGCCTGGCGAACGGCGGCGCGAACGCCGGGTGCTCGACGCCCATCACGCGCTCACCCGGCTGGTGCATGAGGGCGCTCATGCGCGCGACCCACGGCACGGTCTCGTCCCGGAGGTTCCAGACGAGCCCGAGCGTGCCGTCCGGCCGGAGCACCCGGCCGATCTCCCGCGACGCCGCGACCGGGTCCATCCAGTGCCACGCCTGGGCCACGACCACGGCGTCGGCCCAGTCGTCCTCCAGCGGGATCGCCTCGCCCGTGCCCTCGAGCACCGGTACGTCCGGGAGCACCCGCGCGAGTGCAGTACGCATACCGGGATCGGGCTCGACCGCGAGGACCTCGGCGGCGAGCGTCGTCAGCACCCTCGTCGCCTTGCCGGTCCCGGCACCGAGGTCGACCACGCGCGACGCGCCAGGCGGTAGCACCCAGGCGATCGCTTCGGCGGGGTAGCCGGGGCGCCCCCGTTCGTACACGTCGGCGACGGCGCCGAAGGACAAGGCGTTCCGGTCATGGTGCTCGTCGTGCTGCATGCCGACAGCCTCGCACGTGGTGACGCGACCGGAGCGGCCGGTCGGACGCCCTGAACCACCGCCCGCTCGGTCGCCCCGGTCGTGCTCGCACGCTTCGAGGCGGACGCGTCCGCGCTCAGTCGAGGACCGGTTGACCCACCGCGATGCGCCGAGCGTCGTCACGCAGCCGACGGAACTCGGCGATCGCCTCGTCGTCGGAGATGACGGCTGCCTCGAACCGGTCGCCGACGGCCAGCAGTCGGAGGCGCTCCCGCGCCGCCTGCGCGGGATCCATGCTGGACGCGTCGTCGATCGCCTCGTTCGCCTCGAGGCGCGCGAGCAGTGTGGCGCGATTCCAGCGGTGCAGTGCGAAGGCCATCTCGGTTCCGTTCCCCGTAGCGGAGCTCGACAACGTCCGCGCACGGACGCCGCCCGACCACCGGGCGTGCTCATCACGCTAGACCGACTGGACGGCCGGACAGTCGCTCGGCGGCGAAGACTCGGTGACCGCACGGCCCGACGTAACACCCCCGAAAGACGCGGACACATGCCGGAAAAAGCGGGGGTCATGGCGGCGCTCCGACGGGGGGCACGGGTCCCCAGAACGGCCGACACGGCCGGTCGCCCGGCACGCCGATCGGGGTTCAGACCGACGCGAGCACCTTCGCGATCCGCTGCAGGCTCACCGTCTCGGCGGGCCGGAGCTCTTGGGCGAACAGGGAGATCCGGAACTCCTCGAGCATCCACCGTGCGTGCACGAGCTCGGCGGGCGCACCGGGCTGCGGCGGGAAGGTCCCCCCGGCCTCGAGGTACCGGGTCGTGGCGGTCTCGACGTCCCGCAACCAGGCACGGTCCCGGCCGGGGTTCTGCTGGAGCTTCGCCACCCGGGCCTCGACACCCTGCAGGTACACGCGGAGTCGACGCAGCCGGTCGATGCCCGTCGCCGCGACGAAGCCCGGGAACACGAGCCGTTCCATCTGCTGCCGCATGTCCGTCAGTGCCGGGAGCAGGGCCATCGACGTGGCGGCCTTCAACGCGCGCTCGGCACCACGCCACGCCGTGAGGACGGCCGCGACCTCGGACACCGCTCCGAACATGGTGTCCACCGAGGTCGCCGACACGGCGTCCCGGGTCGCCTCGAACTCCGCACGCGTGAACACCAGCCCGTCCGGGTGCCGTCGCCGCACGCCGGCGTCCACCACCGCCGCGAGGACGTCGTCGAAGAGCGCCGTCGTCGACGGGTACGGACTCGTCGCGAGGGCGAGCTTCTCCTGCGCGGTCAGGTGCGACTGGATGTAGCTCACCGGACTCGGCACGGCGAGCATGACGAGTCGACGGACCCCCGCTGGCATCTGCACCGCCCGGTCGGCTGCCGTCGCGAGCAGCCGGACCGCCACCGACTTCCCCTCGTCGACCAGTGCCGGGTACGCGCGGATCGTGCCGCCGGCCTGGCGAGTGTCCAGCACCTGGGGCAGGTCGGCCTCGGGCCAGGTGGTGAGTCCGGAACGCTCCGCGGTCCCGGGGACCGGAGCCGCGCCTCCCGATCGGGAGGGACGGCTCGCCGCCCGCGCGACGCTCGCCTGCGTCCGCTCCTTGAGCTGCTCCTGCAGCGTCCCGAGCGCCTTGCCGGACCCGACGCGGCGGCCGCGCTCGTCGACGACCGTGTACGTGGGCAGGAGGTGCGGTGGCACGCGCTCCATGTCGAAGTCGGCCTCGGTCACCGGCACGTGCACCATGCGCTGGATCGCCGCGGCGAGCGTCGAGCGGAACGACTCGGTCGGCTCGGCCGGCGCGTCGTCCGGCAGCACCGCCACGAGCTTCTCCGCCCAGTCGGCCGCGGGCACCACGTTCTTGCGGATCTGCTTCGGGAGCGCCCGGATGAGCGCCGTCACGAGTTCCTTCCGCAGCCCCGGCACCTGCCAGTCGAAGCCGTCCTCGCGCATGCGGGGGAGCAGCGGCAGGGGCACCTGCACGGACACGCCGTCGTCCTCGGCGCCCGGCTCGAACCGGTAGCGGAGCGCCAGACGCTGGTCGCCCTGTCGCCACTGCGTCGGGTACTCGGACTCGTCCTGCGCAGCCTCGGCGGCGGACTCGTCGAGCAGGTCCTCTCGGCGCATCGTCAGCAGGTCCGGGCGGTCCCGGCGCTCTCGGCGCCACCAGCCCTCGAACCCCCGGGTGGTCGCGACGTCGGCGGGTACCCGGGCGTCGTAGAAGTCGAACACGCGCTCGTCGTCGAGCAGGATGTCGCGGCGGCGGGTGCGCTCCTCGAGCTGCTCGAGTTCCTTCCGGAGCCTGCGGTTCGCCCGGTCGAACGCCTGCGGGGAGTCCCACTCGCCCTCGACCAGGGCATGCCGGATGAACAGCTCGCGTGCGTGCACCGGGTCGATGCGGGCGTACTGCACGCGCCGTCGCGCGACGATCGGCACGCCGAACAGCGTCACGCGCTCGTAGGCCACGACGGCGCCCTGTTTCTTCTCCCAGTGGGGTTCCCCGTAGGTGCGCTTGAGGAGGTCCCCGGCGAGCGGTTCCGCCCAGGCCGGGTCGATCCTCCCGACCGTGCGCGCGAAGAGGCGACTCGTCTCGACGAGTTCGGCGGCCATCACCGCATCCGGCTGCTTCTTCGCCAGCACGCTCCCGGGGAACAGGACGAAGCGGGTGTTGCGCGAACCGAGGTAGTCGCGTTTCTCGCGGTCCCGCAACCCGATCTGACTGAGCAGGCCCGACAGCAGCGCGCGGTGGACGGCGTCCGGGTCGTCCTTGCGTTCCGTCCCGACGTGCACCCCGACCTGCTTGGCGGCCCGTGACAACTGCCGGTACAGGTCCTGCCACTCGCGGATCCGCAGGTAGTTGAGGAACTCGGAGCGGACCTCGCGGCGGAACGCACTCGAGCTGAGCTCCGTCTGCCGGTCCTCGATGTGGTTCCAGAGCGTCAGGAGGGTCAGGAAGTCACTCGTCGGATCGGAGAACCGTGCATGCAGCTGGTCGGCACGGGCCCGCTGCTCGAGCGGGCGTTCCCTCGGGTCCTGGATGCTCAGGGAGGCGACGATCGCGATGACCTCGCGGCCGACGCCCTGCCGGCCCGCCTCGAGCACCATGCGTCCGAGGCGGGGGTCGATCGGCAACCGGGTCAGCTGCTGGCCCGTGCGGGTGATCGCGCCCTGCTTGTCCACGGCCTGGAGCTCGCGGAGCAGGTCGAGGCCGTCCTTGACGCCCCGCGAGTCCGGGGGTTGCAGGAACGGGAACGCGCCGATGTCGCCGAAGCCGAGCGAGATCATCTGCAGGATCACCGCGGCCAGGTTCGTGCGGAGGATCTCGGGGTCCGTGTACTCGGGGCGGCGGGCGAAGTCGTCCTCGGAGTAGAGGCGGATCGCGATGCCCGGGCTCGTGCGGCCGGACCGGCCCGACCGCTGGTTCGCGCTCGCCTGCGAGATCGCCTCGATCGGCAGCCGCTGCACCTTCGCACGTGGGGAGTACCGCGAGATGCGCGCGGTGCCGGTGTCCACGACGTATCGGATCCCGGGCACGGTCAAGCTCGTCTCGGCGACGTTCGTCGCGAGCACCACGCGCCTGCGGACGCCCGGCGTGCTGCTCCGCTGGAACACCCGATGTTGGTCCGCCGCGGACAGCCGCCCGTACAGCGGCAGGACCTCGGTGCCCGGGTACCGCTTGCCCTCGATGGCGTCCTGGGCGTCGCGGATCTCATTCTCGCCGGACAGGAACACGAGCACGTCGCCGGGTTCCTCGCGCGCCAGTTCCTCGAGCGCGTCCGTGATGCCCTGCAGGAAGTCGCGGTCGTCGGGGGAGCCGACGCGGTTACTCCGCCCGGCGTCACCGGTGCGTGCGTCGTCCTCGTCGAGATCGGCGTCCACGTCGGCGTCGGCGTCGGTGCCGTCCTCGGCGACGAGGGGCCGGTAGCGGATCTCGACCGGGAACGTCCGGCCCGAGACCTCGATGATCGGTGCCCCGTCGAAGTGCCGGGAGAACGACGCGGGGTCGATCGTCGCGCTCGTGATGATCACCTTGAGGTCGGGGCGCCGCGGCAACAGCCGCTTCAGGTACCCGAGCAGGAAGTCGATCGTCAACGACCGCTCGTGCGCCTCGTCGATGATGATCGTGTCGTAGCGCTGGAGGTCGCGGTCGTGGTGGATCTCGTTGAGCAGGATCCCGTCGGTCATGAGCTTGACCCGGGTGTTCGCCGAGACCTTGTCGGTGAACCGCACCTGGTACCCGACGAGGTCGCCGAGGTCGCTCCCGAGCTCCTCGGCCACGCGCTCCGCGATGGTCCGCGCCGCGATCCGCCGTGGCTGGGTGTGTCCGATGTGCTCGCGTCCGAGTTCGAGGCAGATCTTCGGCAGCTGCGTCGTCTTGCCGGACCCGGTCGCGCCGGCGACGATGACGACCTGGTGGTCGCGGATCGCGGCAGCGATGTCGTCGCGCCGCTGCGACACGGGCAGGTCCGGCGGGTACGAGATCGCGATCGGGGTGGTCGGCATGAGCCCTCCAGTCTACGTCGCGTGGCTCCATCCGGGGCCCGCAGGGTCGTGCTGACCTGCCGTGGCCGGGAAGCGGTCGGGTCAGGCGGACAGGCTCGCTGCGAGTGCGTCGATCGTCCGCGCCGGTAACGCGCAGACCATGTCGTGACACACGTAGGCCGCGGGGGCGAGCGCATCGCGGTCGACGAACAGCTCGAATCCCGCAGCGGCGAAGGCACGGGCCTGCTCGGGTGTCACCACCGCGACGAGCGTGCCGGGACGTCGCTCGGCCACGCCGCGCCGGGCCATCGGGTCGTCGGGGTGCTCGACCACCACGACGACCTCGCGACTCGGTCGGCCGAGCTCGAGCGCGAGCCCGAGTGCATCGGCGTGGCCGAGGGGTTGCCGCAGTCCGTCGTTCGCCCGGCCGGCGACCAGCTGAGCGGCGATCGAGCGGTACCGGGAGTCGCCGGTCAACTCCGCGAGGCGGGCAGCCGCACCCGCGAGTCCCATCGAGCCGCTCCGCAGCGCCGTCTGGGGTTGCTCGCCGGCATCGGTGCCTGCGGCCGCGAGGACCGGATCCGCACCCACCACCACCCGAGCCCGCCCCGTGTCGTCGAGCGTGACGGCATCGTCGACGATGGTCCGCGCCGCCGTCGCGTACCGGGCCTCTCCGCTGGCGAGCGCGAGCTCGGCCAGCCCCTCGGCGAACAGCCCGATGTCCTCGAGTGCGGGCCCCGCGGCGGAGGGACCCCGGGGCGTCGAGGACCGGATGACGACCGCACCGTCGCGGACGTGTGTCGCGAGGAGACGGTCAGCGGCGCTGCGAGCGTCCTCGATCATGGTGGGATCCGCGAGCGCCGCCCCGGCGATCGCGAGGGCACGGATGGCGAGTCCGTTCCAGCCGGTGAGCACGTGGTCGTCGAGCGGCGGCGGGTCGAGCCGAGCGCGACCCGCGGCGTCCTCGCGGTACCACGCACCCTCGACGCGTCGGCCGTCGATGGTGCTCTCGCTGTCCTGCGCCGCGACGAACACACCGTCCGCCGTCCGCAGCACGGCGTGCAGGAACCGGGCGATGCCGCGCGCGAGCTGCGGGGCGATGCCGTCGGGGCGATGTCGGGCGAGGGCACCAGCGGTCGCGAGCAGCCCCGCGTTGTCGTACAGCATCCGCTCGTAGTGCGGCACGCTCCAGTCACGCCGGGTGGCGTAGCGGAAGACGCCGCCGTCGAGGGGGTCGAGGAGGTCGGACCCGGCGATCGCGGTCAGGGTTCGTTCCGCCAGGTCGAGCGCCTGCGCGTCGCCGTCGGCACCGGCATCGACGAGGAACTCGAGCAACGGCGCGTTCGGGAACTTCGGGGCCGACCCGAAGCCACCGAACTCCCGGTCCTCGGCCTCCGCCAGTCGGTCCACGACCGCGTGCACCGCCGACGGATCCGGGAGGGCCGTGGCGGGGCCGCCCCGAGCCTCCGAGCCGGCGTCGTCCGCGCCGCCGCCCGCCTGTGACTGTGCGGTGATGGCGGCGGCGATGCCGTCGGCGTTCTGGTCGACCTCGTCCCGCCGGTCCGTCCAGGCCTCGCGCACCGCGCCGAGCACCTGCCGGAACGAGGGGTGCCCCTGCACGGGTTCGGGCGGGAAGTAGGTGCCCGCGTAGAACACCCGGCCCCCCGGTGTCATGAAGACGCTGAGCGGCCAGCCGAGGTTCTGGGTGAACGCGCTCGCGCCGATCATGGCGCTGGAGTCGACGTCCGGGCGCTCTTCGCGGTCGACCTTGACCGACACGAAGTCCCGACGGAGTTCGTCGGCGATCGCCGGGTCGGAGAACGACTCACGGGCCATGACGTGGCACCAGTGACAGGTGGCGTAGCCGATCGACACGAACACGGGGACGTCGCGCTCCGCGGCCTCGGCGAACGCCTCCGTGCCCCACTCCCGCCAGTCCACGGGGTTGTCGGCATGGGCTCGCAGGTAGGGACTGACGGCGGTGCCGAGACGGTTGTCGCTCATGGGCCCAGCCTTGCACCGAGGCCGCGCCCGGGGTCCCAGGCCAACGCGCGCTGTGGACCGCAACCGGTCCGACCGACGCTGTGGACGTCACGCAGGGAATCGAGGAGGGCAGCCTCCGGTAACCCCGTCCGGTCGTCGCGGAGCGGCGCGCGCCGCGATCAGATGACGCCAGCGGGACCGAACGGGACGAAGGACCGAGCAGCACGTGCCCACTCGGTGTCGAGCGTCCCGACGTCGAGCGCGGCGAGGGTGTTCATGAGCATCCCGAGGCCGACGAAGGTCTTGACGGGCACGTCGCCCAACTCCGACCGTTCGGCCACCGTGTTCCACAATCGGCCGAACACGTCCTGCATAGCCGCGCGGACCGCCGGGTCCGCGCACGCCGCGAAGCCCTGCATCTGCAACAACAGCCGGTCCCGGTCGCCGAGGAGTTCGACGTACGCGTCGCCCATCGCCGTCAGGGCCTCGGCACCGGTGCGTCCCGCTGCCGCTGCGACCATGCCCTCGGTGAGTCGGTCGCACGCGGCGACGACGACGTCGATGAACAGGGCGCGCTTGTTGCCGAAGAGCCGGAAGACGTACGCCTCGCTGATGCCGACCTCGCGCGCGATGGTGTCGATCGACACCCCGTGCAGTCCCGAGCGGGCGAACGCCACGGTCGCTGCTCGGCGGATCTGATCGCGTCGTTCGTCGGCGGTTCCGCGACCGGCCATGGCGCCCTCCTGAAGTCCGTGCTGCCACTTGTGTGAGTGGTCGCTCACACGTAAGTTGTAAGTGACCACTCACAGTACTGTGGAGGAGCAGCGATGGAACAGAACGAGCAGGCGGAACACGTCGTCCACGTGTCGGGCGGCAGCATCCGGGGGACCGCCGGACACGGCATCCGACGGTTCCTCGGCGTGCCGTACGCCGCCGCTCCGGTCGGCCGGAACCGACTCCGACCGCCGCAGCCGGTCGTCCCGTGGCAGGGCGTCCGCGACGCCACCGTGTACGGCCCGACGGCGCCGAAGGGGAGCTACCCGGCGCCCGTCGTGCCGATCCTGCCCGAGGTGACGATCCCCGGCGACGAGTGGCTCAACTGCAACGTCTGGACGCCGGTCGGCGCGGACCGCCTCCCCGTGTTCGTGTGGATCCACGGCGGGTCGTTCCTCCAGGGCTCCGGCTCGCTGCCGGAGTACGACGGCACCGCATTCGCCCGCGACGGCATCGTCTGCGTCACGATCAACTACCGGCTCGGTGCCGAGGGATCCCTCGTCACGGAGGACGGCTCGCCGAACCTCGGCATGCAGGACCAGGTCGCCGCGCTCCGATGGGTTCGGGACGAGATCGCGCGGTTCGGCGGTGATCCCGACCGGGTCACGATCGCCGGGGAGTCCGCCGGTGCAGCATCCGTCGCCACCCTGCTCACGATGCCGTCCGCACGCGGCCTCTTCGCCGCGGCCGTGATCCAGAGCGGTGCCGGCAGCCAGCTGCTCCCGGTCGAGGAGGGACGGGCATTGACCGACGCGCTCGCCGCGGACCTCGGGATCCCACCGACCACCGCGGCGCTCGCCGCAGTCCCGTCCGACACGCTGGTGGAGGCCGTGAGCGGCGTCGTCGCCCGCGCCAGCGCCGGCGGATGGGGATCGATCCCAGGTGGTGGTGTCCCGTTCGCGCCCGTCATCGACGGCGACCTGGTGCCACTCCGGCCTGTCGACGCGGTCCGTGCCGGGATCGCCGCGGACGTCCCCGTCCTGCTCGGGACGACCCGGGACGAGTACGAACTGTTCGCGCGGCCCGCGGGACTCGTCGACGCGACTGACGAGGCGGGGCTCCGTGCCGCTGCCGAGCGGTGGGGGCTGCCAGCGGAGGGCCTCGACGTGTACCGGCGGACGCGACCCGGGGCGACGTCGGGCGAGCTGCTCGTGGCGGTCGGCGGCGACCAGCGGTTCCGGATGCCGACGGTCGCCCTCGCGGAGGCGCTCGCGTCGCGTGGCGTGGAGCAGAGCGCCACGACAGCAGCGCATGGGTCGTCCGGGACCTGGATGTACCGGTTCGACGCCGTGGACGCCCGCGACAACCACGGCCTCGGCTCGTGCCACGCCGCGGACACGCCCTTCGTGTTCGAGACGGTGACGCTTCCGGAACTCGCCCCTCGGATCGGACCGCATCCGTCACAGCGGGCCGCGCGCACCGTGCACGACGCCTGGGTGACGTTCGTGCGCACCGGGCGCGCGCCGTGGCGTCCCTACGACCTCGATCGGAGGGCCACCGCCCTGCTCGCGGAGACGATCACCGAGGTCGACGACCCGGACGGCGACGAGCGACGGGCGTGGAACCCGGCGTCACTCGCGTAACGACAAGAGCGTGAGTGCCGCGTCCTCGGGGCCGTAGTCGAACAGGCGCTCGAAGAAAGGATCGGTGGCCCAGGGGACGTCCCCGTCGGCCGGTGTCGACTGGGCCACCTCGACGAGCCAGTCGACCTCGGGCAGGACGGCGTCCTCGAACCGGGGCGGTTGCCAGCCGAGGGCTCGGGCGGCCGAGGTGTCGAGCACGACCGGCGAGGGCGTCCACCACGGACTGCGGCCCGTCAGTGCGGAGCCCTCCTGGTCGAGCAGGACCTCCTCCCACCGGTGTCCGAGGTGTCCGGCGATCGTCCGGACGATGTCGAGGACTGTCGGAGCCGGCTCGTCCGCGACGTTGAGGATCCGGCGATCCGGCGCGTCGGCGACGAGGTGCACCAGGCTGGCGACACCGGCCGCGGCGGTGGTGTGGTCGATGCTCATCCCGCCGTCGGCGAGGGCGATGTGGGGCCGATCGTCGAGCACCCGCCGGACGACCCACCACTCGCGCGGCCGGCCGATCCCGACCCCGTACACCTTCGACGGACGCAGGACCGTCACCGGGGCCCCGTGGTCGAGCAGGACCTGTTCCGCGGCCACCTTGTTCGCCGCGTACCCGTCTCGGGAGGTCGGGTCGCCCTCGCCCGCGGGGACGGTCGGCTGGGCCTCGGTGATCGGCACCGGGAACACCGGACGTTCGAGTGAGTTCGCGTGGCGACCACGCTCGTCGGCGTACACGGCCTTCGTCGAGAGCAGCACGGTCGAGGCGACGTCCGGGAGGTACGGGGTGAGCTGTCGCGCGTCGGCCGCGGTCGCGCCGACGCCGTCGACGAGCAGATCGGCCCCGGCACGGAGGACGTCACGGAGCAGCACCCCGTCTCGGCGGTCACCCGGGACGAAGCGTGCGCCACGGGCGACGAGCGCGTCGGCCGCCGCACCGCCCCGTCGCGCCACCACGTCGACCTGCCAGTCGTCGGTCGCGTCAAGCAGCTGCCGGACGATCGCCGATCCGATGCCCCCGGTGCCGCCGAGCACCACTGCGCGGCGCGCGCTCATCGTGCCGCTCCCGGTGCCATGTCGTAGGTGATCCACGGTGTGGCCGTGGCGTGGGCGTCGTACAAGGACCGCGCCGTCGCGTTGTCGGCAGCGGTGATCCATCGGACCACGGACGCACCCCCGTCGGCCGCGACCGACCGAGCCCGGTCGAGGAGCATGCGGCCGAGCCCGAGTCCGCGGTGCTCCGCGGCGGTGAAGAGGTCGTCCAGATAGAGCCCGAGTGTCGCGCTGGAGGGCCGCGCGAACCAGCGCAGGTCGGCCAACGCGCCGAGGGTGCCGTCCGGCCTGGACGCCACGAGGCCGAAGAGTCCGTGGTCGCCCCGGACGATCCACTGCCAGGTCCGGTCCACCACCGCGTCGTCGTGGTCGAGGCGGTAGAACGTGCGGTACCCGCGGTAGAGCGCCCGCCACGGTGCCTCGTCCTGGGGCTCGACCGGGCGAACGGACCAGGTCGTGGTCGTCGTGCTGTGCATGGCGTCACGGTATCCCGTGCCGTCCCCACGGTCGGACCGCTGCCCGGTCCCTGTGGACCGGACCGGGCCTCCCGGCCGTCGGGAGGGGGAGCGAGCCACGGGCAGGATCAGGAGGCGACCGGCTCGGGCGCCCGCGACCAGTCCGCCAGGGAGCCGTCGTAGACCTGCACGTGGTCGTGACCGAGGACCGTCAGGGCCAACGCGTCGACGCAGGCGGCGGTACCGACACCGCAGTAGGTCACGACCTCGGGGGCGTCGAGCACGGGGGCGAAGACCGTCGACAGGGTCCGCGGGCGGAGGAAGGCGTTCGTGTCCTCGTCGATGACCCGGTCGATGGGGATCGCGGTCGTCCCGGGGATGAGCTCGGGTACGGCGGGACCGAACGCGCGCTCGTCGGCGGCGCACACCAGGGCGGCTGGTTCCGACCCGTCCACCGCGCGCTCGACGCGGTCGCGGTCCGCCCACATCGGTCGCTCCTCGGTCGCGAGGAACGTCGACGACCGCGGAGCGAGCGCCCCGAGGCGGATCGGGCGCCCCTCACGCGACCACTTGCCGAACCCGCCGTCGAGCACGGCCACGGTGTCGAAGCCGAACGAGCGGAACAGCCACCAGAGCCGCGAGGCCCACTCGCCCTGGGCGGCGTCGTAGACCACGACGGTCGATCCGTTCGAGACGCCGAGCGCCGAGACGGCGCGCTCGAACCGCGCAACGTCCGGACGGGTGAACGGGATGGACGCTCCGGGAGCGCTGAGGTCGTCGACGAGATCGGCGAACACCGCACCCGGCACGTGGCCGTCCTCGACGTACGCGTCGTGCGCGGACTCCCAGCGGGTGCCGCGGCCGATGCCCGACGTGCGCACGGTCGCGTCGATCACCACGAGGTCGTCCGACCCCAGGTGGTCGGCGAGCCACTGGGTCGACACCAGGGGCGACGTCAGGAGCGGGGACATGCCGACAACATAACCCGCACCCACTGACGCTCCACAAGCTCCGGCAACACGCCGAAACGCGGGGTCATCCGGCGTCGTGGACGCTCGGACGACCCCGCGTCGTCAGCGGCGACGAGCGCCGGGAGTGTGATCAGTGCGCGGCGGTCGGGATCGAACCCGTGATGTCCGACGACGCCGCCTGCAGCTTGGCCAGGCGCACCCGCTGCCGGTTGATGATCAGACCGCCCGCCAGTGCCACGAGGACGAGCACGCCCGACGAGATGAAGAACGCCGTGTGGTAGCCGTCGAGGGCCGCGCGGGCCTGGTCGAGCTGGCTGCCCTTCGTCCCGGTGAGCTGGTCGCGCACGACGTCGGCGAAGATCGTCGACAGCAGCGCGGTTCCGATCGACCCGCCGATCTGCTGCATCGTGTTCACCATCGCCGAGGCGACGCCGGCGTCCTGTCGCGCGACTCCCGAGGTGGCGGTGGAGAACGCCGACGAGAAGATCAGGCCCATGCCGAGACCGATGACGATGAGGCCCGGGAGCACGACGGGCGCGTACGCGCTGTCGAGCTGCGTCCGGGTGAGGAGCAGCAGACCGACCGCCGCGACCAGACCACCGATGAAGATGAGCACCTTCGGCCCGACGCGCGGGAGCAGGCGGGTCCCGAGGATCGTCGAGCTGAACATGATCGACAGCGGCATCGGCAGGAACGCCAGGCCGGTCTTGAGCGACGAGAACCCGAGCGTCTGCTCGAGGTAGTACGTCAGGAACAGGAAGATGCCGAACATGCCGATGGCGACGAGGCCCATGGCGAGCAGCGAACCGCCGCGATCACGGTCGAGCACGACGCGGAGCGGCATGAGCGGGTGTGCGACACGGGTCTCGATGAGGACGAAGAGCGCGATGAGGACCACGCCGGCGGCGAGGCAGACGTAGGTCAGGCCGTCGTTCCAGCCGTTGGTCTCGGCGTTCGAGAACCCGTAGACGATGCCGACCAGGCCGGCCGTGATCGTGACGACCCCGAGGTAGTCGATGCGGGGCCGCGGTGCGGCGACCGGACGCGGGATGAACAGCAACGCGCCGACGAACGCGAACGCCGCGATCACGAGATTGACGTAGAGGCACCAGCGCCACGAGGCGTACTCGGTGAGGACGCCGCCCAGAAGCAGACCGATCGCGGCACCCGATCCGGCGATCGCGCCGAAGATGCCGAAGGCGCGCGCACGTTCCTTCATGTCGGTGAACGTCGTGGTGAGCAGCGACAGGGCCGCGGGTGCGAGCAGTGCGCCGAAGACGCCCTGGAGCGCGCGGGCGGCCACGAGCAGCCCGAACGTGCCCGCGAGGCCGCCGAGCATCGAGGCGAGGGCGAACCCGATGAGCCCGATGATGAACGTGTTCTTCCGGCCGAAGAGGTCCGCGAGTCGCCCGCCGAGCAGGAGCAGGGAGCCGAACGCGAGCGAGTAGGCCGTGACGACCCACTGGCGCTGGTCGGTACCGAAGCCGAGGTCCTGCTGCGCGGACGGCAGGGCGATGTTCACGATGGTCGCGTCGAGCACGACCATGATCTGCGCGATGCCGATCACCGTCAGGACGATCCAGCGGTGGTCCTTCTTGTCGATGGGCGAGGGGTTGCGGACCCCGCCCTCGGTGCGGCGCGCCGCACCCGCGGTGCTCGTGGGCACCGCCCCGGTCGGCGTCGTCGCCGTCTGTTCTGACGTCATGATGGCGTCCTCCGTCACTCGGATGCAGTGGATGTGGAGGCGCGCACCGTCGGACGCCTCGCTCAGTGTAGAGCGAAACGGATGCGCCGCATCCGCTTATTCCCAGAAATCGGGATTAACGTTCCCGACATGCCCACCACGTCCCATCCGGACCGGGAGGCGCGACCACTCCGCGCGGATGCCCTGCGGAACCGAGAGCGCATCCTGGCCACCGCGCGACGGCTCTTCGCCGAACGAGGGCTCAGCGTGACGCTCAACGACGTCGCGCACGAGGCGGGCGTGGGCGTCGGCACGGTCTACCGACGGTTCCCCGACAAGCACGCCCTCGTGGACGCCCTGCTGTCGGCGAAGTTCGAGACCCTGTCCGCGCTGGTGGAGCGCGCCGCCGCCTGCCCCACCGGACGCGAGGCCATGCGCGCGTACCTGCTCGGCGCGCTCGAGTTACGCGCGAGCGACCGGGCACTGGCCGACGTGATCGTCCGGGCCCACCCCGCGTCGCCCGCGCTGCGACGGGACCGGGACCGGATCGACGCGGAGATGACCGCGCTCGTGGATCGCGCCCACCGCGAGGGCGCGCTGCGAGAGGGCTTCCAGGCGCGTGACGTGCCGATGCTCGTCGTCATGGTGGGTGCCGTGGCCGACCGGACCCGCGCCTGCGACCCGGACCTCTGGCGCCGGTACGGGCAGATGCTCATCGACGGGGTCTGCCCGCCCGCCGTCGAGTCGCCGCTGCGCGGGCGCCCCCTCGAGCGTCAGGAGCTCGAGCTCGCGCTGAACGCGGCTCCGGCCTGACTGCTCAGTGCCACCTGACCGCTCGGGGCCCCCTGACCGGTCAGGGTCCCCCGACCGCTCAGGGCCCCCGACCGCTCAGGGCCCCCGGACCGCTCAGAGCCAGGACGAGAACCAGTAGTGCGACCGGACGAAGTCCCACGAGGTCTGCATCGCCGTCCACATCGGGTACCAGTACGCGGTGGCCGCGCTCGCCACGGCGAGGTACACGATCACCCAGACGATCGCCCGGGTCCGCCTCGGCCGGGGATCGTCCCGTGACCCGAGGAGCATCGCCAGCACGGCGGCCAGTCCGATGACGAGGTAGGGCTCGAAGGCGATCGTGTAGAACTGGAACACCGTGCGCCCGGCGTACAGGAGCCACGGCAGGTACCCGGCAGCCACCCCGAGCAGCACGTACCCGGCCCGCCAGTCCCGCCGACGCACGAACAGCACGAGCAGCACCACGGCCGCGATGACCGCCGCGTACCAGATGAACGGGTTCGCGATGTCGGTGATCGCGGCTCCGCACCGCTCCGACGCGCAGCCGTCCTGCCCGAGGTCCGTGCCCTGGTAGTACATGCTCGTCGGGCGCACCATGAGCAGCCACGTGAACGGGTTCGCCGCGTAGGCGTGCGGCGTGTGCAGGGTGATGTTGAAGCCGTAGATCTCGGTCTGGTAGTGCCACCAGTTCTGCACGCTGGTGGGGACCCACGCGAGCAGACCGGTCCAGCGGTGCCCGCCGTTCTGGATCCAGGTCCGGTCGTACCCGCCCCGCGTGAGGAACCAACCGCTCCACGACGCCAGGTAGACGACGGCCGCGACCGGGACGGTCAGCAGGAACGTGACCGGTCCCTGCCGGAGGACCGCGCTGCTGCTCCAGAACTCGATTCCCGCGCGACGCCGCATCATCATGTCGGTCAGCACGCTGTACACGGCGAAGAACGCCAGGAAGTACATGCCCGACCACTTCGTCGCGGTCGCCAGGCCACAGGCGAGTCCCATGGCGAACAACCAGGGCCGGAACCACAGTGACGGCCCCCAGAGGGTGCTCCGCCCCGCGTCCTCGCGGCGCGTCAGCCATCGATCGAGCCGCTGTTCCGTCCACCGGCGGTCGAGCAGGAGCGCCCCGAACCCGAGCAGGGCGAAGAAGCCGACGATGCCGTCGAGCAGGGAGACGCGGGACATCACGATCGCCTGGCCGTCGATCGCCATGAGGAACCCGGCGAGGGTGCCGACGAGGGTCGACCGGAACAGGGACCGGGCGATGACGGCGACGAGGAACACCGTCGCGATCCCCACGGCCGCGACCGTGATGCGCCATCCGACCGCGTTCGCACCGCCGAACAGGAGCTCGCCGAGCCCGATGAGGTACTTGCCGAGCGGCGGGTGTGCGATGAACTCCGCGACGTCGGTGTAGATGCCGGTGGCGCCGCCCGCGAACCGCTGGTCCGTCGTGGGGCCGTCGTTGCCCACGTCCGCCGGCCACGAGCCCTCGTACCCGAGGTGGACGATGGACCAGGCGTCCTTGACGTAGTAGGTCTCGTCGAAGACCAGGCTGTCCGGTCGGCCGATGTCCCAGAGGCGCAGGACCGCGGCGAGCAGCGTGACAGCGAGCGGACCCGTCCATCGCCAGATCGCGACCCGCGTCGACGTGGTGAGCACGCGTGCCCACCAGTCGTCGAGTCGTGATCCGCGGGGACGATCGAGGTCGCGCGGGGAGCCGCGTTCGGCCAGGTCCGTCGTCACCCCAGCATCCTAGGGAAGCGGCATCGGGCCTCCCGGGTCCGGATCCTGTGACGGTGGACAGGAGCGGCCTGTGGAGGACGAGGCGGATGGTGAGCGGTCGGTCGCCCGCGCGGGATGATGGACCGGTGATCGTGCTCGCGGCGACTCCCATCGGCAACCTCGGCGACGCCTCCCGGCGCTTGGTCGAGGCCCTCGCCAACGCCTCGGTCGTGGCAGCCGAGGACACGAGGACCGCCGTCCACCTGATGCGCGCCCTCGGTGTCGAGAACCGGCCGCGCCTCATCGCCCTGCACGAGCACAACGAGCGGGACCGTGCCGCGGAGGTCGTGGACCTCGCCCGCGACGACGACGTGGTCGTCCTGACCGACGCCGGCATGCCGGCGATCAGCGATCCCGGGTTCCCCCTCGTCGCCGCGGCGGCGGCCGCCGGCGTGACCGTCACCGCGATCCCCGGGCCGAGCGCCGTGCTCACCGCGCTCGCCGTGTCCGGGCTACCCACCGACCGGTTCGCCTTCGAGGGCTTCCCGACCCGCAAGCAGGGTGAACGGCGTCGCGTGTTCGCCGCGCTCGCCGGGGAACCGCGCACGCTCGTCTTCTTCGAGTCACCCCACCGCGTCGCGGACACCCTCGCCGACATGGCCGACGCGTTCGGTGCCGACCGCCCCGCTGCCGTCTGCCGCGAACTCACCAAGCTGCACGAGGAGGTCCGGCGCGGGCCGCTCGGCGAGCTCGCCGCCTGGGCGGCGGACGGTGTCCGTGGCGAGATCTGCGTCGTCGTGGCCGGCGCTCCGTCCGCGGAGGGTCCGGTCGACCTGGAGGCGGGGGTGCGGTTGGTCCTCGAGCGCGTCGCCGCCGGCGTCCGCATGAAAGAGGCATCGGTGGCGGTCGCGCAGGCCACCGGACTGTCGCGCCGCGACCTCTACGAGGGCGCGCTCGCGGCCCGCTGACGGGAGGCCCGTCCTCCACGTCCGCGCCCGGTCACGCCGGTCTCCACAGGGGTCCCGGGCCACCGTCACCTGATGGGACGCGCCCGTAGGATGGTCCGCATGTCCGACGGCACCGCGTTCTCCATCACGACGCCCATCTTCTACGTCAACGACGTGCCGCACATCGGGCACGCGTACACCGAGGTCGCGGCGGACGTGCTGGCGCGGTGGCACCGGCAGCGTGGCGACGACACCTGGCTGCTGACCGGCACGGACGAGCACGGACAGAAGATCCTGCGGACGGCGTCCTCGCACGACGTCACCCCGCAGGCGTGGGCGGACCGTCTCGTGGCCGAGGCCTGGAAGCCCCTGCTCGACACCGTCGACATCCGGAACGACGACTTCATCCGCACCACGGACGACCGGCACGTGCGCGGGGTCACCACGTTCCTGCAGAAGTTGTACGACGACGGCTACATCTACGCCGGCGAGTTCGAGGGCTTCTACTGCGTGGGGTGCGAGGAGTACAAGCAGCCGAGCGACCTCGTCCCCGGCACCGGAGCCTACGAGGGCCAGCAGGTCTGCGCGATCCACTCGATCCCGGTCGAGGTGCTCGCGGAGCGGAACTACTTCTTCCGCATGTCGGACTTCGAGCAGCCGCTGCTCGACCTCTACGCGTCGAACCCCGAGTTCATCCAGCCCGAGAGCGTCCGCAACGAGATCGTGCAGTTCGTCAAGCAGGGCCTTCGTGACCTCTCGATCTCGCGGTCGAGCTTCGACTGGGGCATCACGATCCCATGGGACTCGGACCACGTGCTCTACGTCTGGTTCGACGCCCTGCTCAACTACATCACCGCGCTCGGCTACGGCAGCGACGACGACGAGGCCTTCCGTCGCCTGTGGCCGAGCGTGCACCTGGTGGGCAAGGACATCGCCCGGTTCCACGCCGTGATCTGGCCCGCGATGCTCATGGCCGCCGGGCTCGAGGTCCCGAAGCGCGTGTTCGGCCACGGGTGGCTGCTCGTCGGCGGCGAGAAGATGTCGAAGAGCAAGTTGACCGGCATCGCCCCGTCCGAGATCACGGACACGTTCGGGTCGGACGCCTTCCGGTACTACTTCCTGCGCGCGATCACCTTCGGGCAGGACGGCAACTTCAGCTGGGAGGACATCGCGGCGCGCTACCAGGCCGAGCTCGCGAACGGCTTCGGGAACCTGGCGTCGCGCATCGTCGCGATGCTGGGCCGGTACCACGACGGCGTCGTGCCCGAGCGGGCAGCGCTCACCGACGCCGACCGTGCGATCGACGAGCTCGCGGTCTCGGTGACCGAGCGAGCCGACGCCGCGATCGCCGGGTTCGCCCCGCACGAGGCGATCGCCACCGTCTGGGAGCTCGTCGACGCGCTGAACGGCTACATCACCGAGCAGGAGCCCTGGGCGTTGGCGAAGCAGCCCGACCAGCGTGAGCGTCTGGGCACGGTCCTCACGACGGCACTGCGCGGCCTCGGGACGGTCGGAGTCCTCCTCGCGCCCGTGGTTCCGAAGGCGGCCGATCGACTCTGGGCTGCGATCGGAGCGGGCGGTTCGATCAGCGATCAGCGCATCGACCGCGCGTGGGAGTGGGCGGGCGCCGAGCGCGTCGTTCCGCTCGAGGCCGGGCTGTTCCCGCGCATCGAGACCTCGGAGCAGGGCGCAGCGTGAGCTCGTCCGACGCCCACGTCCGCGCGCGGGGGAGCGACGGTGCCGGGCAGAAGCGTGACCTCAGTTATCCGCCGCTGCCCCCGGCGCTCGTCGTGCCCGTGTACGACAACCACACGCACATGGAGATCGCGGACGGGGTCGGTGACGGCGGGGACGGGCCGATCGAGTACCGCGAGCACCTCGACCGCGCCTCGAGCGTCGGGATCCGGGGGGTCGTGCAGGTCGGCACGGACCTCGAGACCTCCCGCTGGTCCGCCGAGATCGCCGCCCGAGAACCGCGCGTCCTCGCGGCGGTGGCGCTCCACCCGAACGAAGCGCCCGAACTCGAGCAGCGGGGCCTCCTCGACGAACACCTGGCGGGCATCGACGCGCTCGCTGCCCTGCCCCGCGTCCGTGCCGTCGGCGAGACCGGGCTCGACTTCTTCCGCACGGGTCCCGAGGGGCGCGACGCCCAGGTGCGTTCGTTCGAGGAACACATCGCGATCGCCAAGCGGCACGGGCTGGCCCTCCAGATCCACGACCGTGACGCTCACGACGACGTCGTCGCGACGCTCGACCGCGTCGGTGCGCCCGAGCGCACCGTATTCCACTGCTTCTCCGGTGGCCCGGACCTCGCGCGGCTCTGTGCCGAGCGGGGTTGGTACATGTCCTTCGCGGGCACCGTGACGTTCAAGAACGCCGAGGCCCTGCGCGAGGCGCTCCGCGTCGCCCCGCGCGACCGGATCCTGATCGAGACCGACGCGCCGTTCCTGACCCCGGTGCCCTACCGCGGTCGCCCGAACGCGCCGTACCTCGTGCCGCTGACGCTCCGCTCGATGGCCGAGA
The DNA here is from genome assembly GCF_003234555.1 of Curtobacterium sp. MCBD17_019. Lineage (NCBI taxonomy): Bacteria > Bacillati > Actinomycetota > Actinomycetes > Micrococcales > Microbacteriaceae > Curtobacterium > Curtobacterium sp. MCBD17_019. Next base: position 37,324 of record NZ_QKTT01000013.1, read on the forward strand.
CCATCGGGACCGACCCCTCGATGCTCGCGGCGCAGATCTCGTCGAACACCGAGATCGTGTACGGGCGGTGGGACCACGAGCCCGTCACGGTGAACGAGTGAGCGAGGCTCCCGGCCCGTCGCGTCCCGGTGCGTTGCTCGGCCCCGCCGAGATCCGCGACCTCGCGGGCCGCCTCGACGTCACACCGACCAAGAAGCTGGGCCAGAACTTCGTCCACGACGCCAACACCGTCCGCCGGATCGTGGCCGCCGGTGGTGTGCACGCCGACGCGATCGTCCTCGAGGTCGGTCCCGGGCTCGGGTCGCTGACGCTCGGCCTCACCGAGACCGGAGCCGACGTCCTCGCGGTCGAGATCGATCGGCGCCTGGCGACGCAGCTGCCCGACACGGTCCGGATGCTCCAACCCGAGGCCCGGCTCCGCGTGGTGCACCAGGACGCCCTGACGCTCCGGGCCGGGGACCTGCCGGACGGCGCGCGGCCCACGCACCTCGTGGCGAACCTCCCGTACAACGTCTCCGTTCCCGTGCTCCTGCACCTGCTGCCGACGTTCCCGACCATCGGTCGGGCGCTCGTCATGGTGCAGGCCGAGGTCGGGTACCGGCTGGCCGCGGACCCGGGGTCGAAGGTCTACGGATCGCCGAGCGTCAAGGCGGCCTGGTACGGCTCGTGGCGCATCGCCGGGCAGGTCAGTCGGCAGGTGTTCTGGCCGGTACCGAACGTCGACAGTGTGCTCGTCGGCTTCGAGCGCCATGAGGAACCGGGCGACGAGACGCTCCGGGCCCAGGTCTTCGCCCTCGTCGACGCAGCGTTCCAGCAGCGGCGGAAGATGCTCCGACAGAGCTTGTCCGCACTCCTCGGTGGGAGTGCCGGAGCATCCGACGCCCTCACCGCTGCGGGCATCGAGCCGACGCTGCGCGGCGAGCAGCTCACGGTCGACGACTTCACGCGCCTCGGTCGCACGGTGCTCGCCGCCGCGTAGGGCTCAGCCGATCCCTCCGTGGCACCACCCACGAACCGGGTCCGATCTCGACGGCGATGTGGTGCACCACCAGCCGCCGAGGAGTTCTCTGGAACCATGCCGAAGACGAAGCAGCAGGTGTCCGCCAAGCCCATCAGCCCTGAACTCCACGGCCGCATCGACTACGGGTTCACGGCCGCGAACCTGTTCCTGCCGGGCGCGCTGGGCCTCCGTCCGGGCGCTCGTCGCCTGTTCCGGTTGTTCGGGCTGGTGCAGGGCGGCCTCAACGCGGTGACCGATCAGCCGTCCGCCGCGATCCCCGCCGTCCCGTTCGCGGTGCACGGTGCGATCGAGAAGAACAGTGGGCTGCTCTACGTCCTGCTGCCGCTGATCACCGGCGTGCTCAAGGACCGTCGAGCGCGTCGCTTCTGGTTCCTCAGCGGCATCGCGCTGGTGGTCGTCTACAACCTCACCGACTGGATCTCGTCGAGCGGTGCGGTGTACCCGCCGAACACCAAGGTCACGCCGGCCAAGAAGGCGAAGGCGGCGAAGAAGCGCCGCTGACCCGACCGCTGTCGATGCGCGCATGTGACGACGGAGCGCGTGTCGAACGACATCGGGATCGTCGCCGCATGCACCCGCATCTGATGTGCGTGCATGTGGCGACGAACCCGTCGGGGAACGACAGCGGGATCGTCGAAACGAGGCGGTTCCGCTGGGCAGAGGCTCCGGCAGGGGTCAGTGGCCCGCGACCAGGGCCCGGATGAGCTCCGCCTGGTTCCCGTTCCGCTCCGCCCAGCGCAAGGGCAGGACGTTCTCGACCAGGACCTCCGCCTCGGCCCCGGCCGCGAGGAGGGCGACGACCTCGTCGAGGAACGCGTCGAGGGGCATGCCGCCGAAGTCGGCGCCGCCGAGCAGGTCCGTGGCGACGGCCGGCGGCACGAGCTCGAGCACCTCGACGCCGGAGTCGGCGAGCTGTGCCCGGAGCGACAGCGTGTACGAGTGCACGGCCGCCTTGGTCGCGCTGTAGGTCGGTGTCGCGGCGAGCGGGGTGAACGCGAGCCCGGACGACACGGTCATGAGCGTCGCGGCCGGCCGCGTGAGCAGGTGCGGCAGGACGGCGTCGACCAGGCGGATCGTGCCGAGCAGGTTGGTGGTGATCGTCGCCTCGGCAGCGGCGATGTGCGCAGGATCACGGAGGTCCTCCGGGCGCATGATCCCCGACATCGTGACGACGGCGTCGAGCGAGGGGTGCCGCTCGACGAGGGTCCGCACGGCCGCGGTGATGGAGTCGGGGTCGTCGACGTCGAGCACGACGGTGTCCAGGCGCGGATCGTCCGCCGCGATCTCCTCGAGGAGGGCCCGGCGACGACCGCCGACGACCACGGTGCTGCCCGCGTCGGCGAGGCGTCGTGCGAGCCCGAGGCCGATGCCCGAGGTCGCGCCGGGGATGAAGACGGTGCTGGTGGTGATGTCCATGCCCCGACGATCGCGGAGTCCGGGCCGGCGGGGCAGAGCGCGTCGATCGGGGGATCGGCGATCCCTGGTCGCGGGCGCGCGCGGGTGCGAGGATCACGGGGTGGAACGGGACGGCGTGGACAGGGACGGGCTCGCGGACTTCCTCCGGCGCCGGCGGGAGCGCATCCAGCCCGAGGACGTCGGCCTCGGTGCCGGTCCGCGCCGCCGGACGCCCGGCCTCCGGCGTGACGACGTTGCCGCGCTCGCCGGGATGTCGACGGACTACTACACCCGGCTCGAGCAGCAGCGCGGTCCGCAGCCGTCCGAGCAGATGCTCCAGGCGCTCGCCCGGGCCTTGCGGCTGACGGTGGCGGAGCGGGACCACCTGTTCCACCTCGCCGGGCACAACGCCCCGGTGCGCGTGCGGCGTGCCGATCACGTGGCGCCGCCGTTGCTCCGGGTGCTCGACCGCCTCGACGCGGATCCGGCGATCGTCGTGAGCGACCTCGGGGAGACGCTCGCCGAGAACCGCCGGGCCGTCGCGCTGCTCGGGGCGACGGTGGGGCTGCCGGGGCCCGAGCGGTACCAGGTGTGGCGGTGGTTCCTCGGTCGGGAGCGCGAGCGCTACGCCCCGGAGGAGCACGAGCGGCAGGCACGCATCCAGGTCGCCTCGCTCCGGGCCGCGGTGGGTGCGGCCGGCCCGGGTGACCGCCGTGCGCGGGAACTCGTCGCGGGGCTGACCGCCCGGAGCCCGGAGTTCGTGGCGGTGTGGGAGCGACACGAGGTCGCCGAGCGGTTCACGGACCACAAGACCTTCCTGCACCCGGAACTCGGGCGACTCGAGGTCGACTGTCAGGTGCTGCTCACGGAGAACCGGGCGCAGGCGCTCCTGGTGTTCACCTCGGAGCCCGGTACCGAGGCGGCAGACCGGCTGGCGCTGCTCGGCGTGCTCGGCGAGCAGCGGTTCGGCCCGACCCCGTCCGAGGGAACCGAGACCCCTGCCCGGACGGCAACGGGGCAGTCAGCCCCTCCGCGGTTGCCTTCTGTGACGACCGGCGTGGCGCGCGCAGGGGACCGTGCCTAGGCTGTTGCGGTGAGCACTCCCCGTGTGTACGTCATCCACGAGAACCCCGAGTGGTTCCCACCGCTCGCCGCTGCGTTCGAGGCCGAGGGTGTCCCGGTCGAGGAGCTCCTGCTGACGGACGGCTCCATCGACCTCGCCGCTGATCCTGCGCCGGGCGTCTACTGGTCGCGCATGTCCGCGTCGAGCCACACCCGCGGGCACGAGCACAGCAAGGAGTACACGCGCGCCGTCCTCGGCTGGCTCGAGCGTGCCGGCCGCTCGGTCGTCAACGGCAGCCACGTGCTCGAGCTCGAGGTCAGCAAGGTCGCGCAGCACGGCCTGCTCCGGAACGCCGGGTTCGACGTGCCGCGCACGACGGCGGTGTTCGGTCACCGCGACCTCGTCGCCGCCGCCGAGCGCTTCGTCGCCGAGGCGTCGACTCCCGGTGCGCCGTTCATCACGAAGCACAACCAGGGCGGCAAGGGCCTGGGCGTCCGGCGGTTCGACACGGTGGCGGAGTTCGCGTCGTACGTCGAGAGTCCGGAGTTCGAGGAGCCGGTCGACGGCATCACCCTCATCCAGGAGTACCTGGTCGCGCGTGCGCCGTTCATCACCCGCGTCGAGTTCGTCGGCGGTCGGTTCGTCTACGCCGTCCGCGTCGACACGAGCGCCGGGTCGTTCGAGCTCTGCCCGGCCGATGCGTGCGAGGTCCCGCTGCCCGGCCAGGCGGCGCAGCCGCAGAGCGGCCCCGCCCAGACGGGCACGGCGCAGACGGACACGGCGCAGACCGGCACCGAGCAGACCGGCACCGAGCAGACGTTCGCGGGAGCGGCGTGCGACGTGCCGACGGCCGGCCAGCCGAGCGCGTTCTCGATCCGCTCCGAGATCACGGCCGGGTCCGAGATCGTCCAGCGGCTCGAGGCGTTCCTGGCCGACCAGCGCATCGGCGTCGCCGGCATCGAGTTCATGGAGACCGTCGACGGTCGGACCGTCGTCTACGACATCAACACGAACACGAACTACAACCCCGCGGTCGAGGAAACGAGCCCCGTGTCGGGCCCCCGCAGCATCGCGCGCTACCTCGGCGCGCTCCTCGCGAGCGAGCAGGCCCTGCTCGCCGTCTGAGCATCGCACCGGCTCCTTCCGTTCGCACCGCCGCATCGCGGTGTTCGAACGGAAGGCACCGGTTCGGCCGCTCCGACCCGCGACCACCGCGACCACCGCGACCACCCCGGGAGGCGCGGCGCCGGCCCGACCGGCACCGCGCCTCCCGACCGTCCCACCCCAACGAACCGGAAGAACCACGTGCGATTCGGATACTGGACCCCGCTGTTCGGCGGCTGGCTCCGCAACGTCGAGGACGAGCAGATGCCCGTCACGTTCGACTACGTCAAGCGCCTCGCCCAGCGGGCCGAGCAGATCGGCTTCGACCTGACGCTCGTCCCCGAGCTCAACCTCAACGACATCAAGGGCACGGCCGCGCCGAGCCTCGAGGCGTGGGCGCTCGCGGCGGCGATCGCGGCGACGACCGACCGCCTCGAGATCATGGCGGCCATGCGCCCCGGCTACCACCTGCCCGCCGTCACGGCGAAGCAGGCCGCGACGATCGACGACATCTCGAACGGTCGGTTCACGTTCAACGTCGTGAGCGCCTGGTGGGCCGAGGAGGCCAAGCAGTACGGCGGGATCTTCTCGGAGCACGACGACCGGTACCGCCGCACCGCGGAGTTCGTCGAGATCATGAAGGGCCTGTGGACCGAGACGCCGTACTCGTTCCACGGGGAGTACTACGACATCGAGAACGCGCACCTCGAGCCGAAGCCCCGCGTGCAGCCGCGCATCTACGCCGGCGGTGAGTCCGAGGCCGGGAAGGCGAGCATCACACGCTACGCCGACGCGTACGTCACGCACGGCGGCACGGTGGATGAGCTGCGCACGAAGATCGACGAGATGAAGCAGCGTCGCGTCGACGCCGGACTGCCGCCGTTCGAGGCGTTCGGCATGGCCGCCTACGCGATCGTCCGTGACACCGAGGCGGAGGCGCAGGCCGAGCTCGCCCGCATCACCGACGTGCAGCACGGGGCCGCGTACGAGTCGTACCAGGACTTCATCTCGAAGTCGCAGCTCGAGCGTGTGCCGAGCCTGGAGGACTACTCCGTGTCGAACCGCGGCCTGCGGCCGGGGTTCGTCGGGACGCCCGAGCAGGTCGCGGAGCGGATCCGGGCGTTCCAGGACGCCGGCGTCGACACGCTCCTGCTGCAGTTCTCGCCACAGCTCGAGGAGATGGAGCGGTTCGGCGAGCAGGTCATCCCGCTCGTGGCCGGCACCACCGCGGGCTGAGGGGCACGGCCGCGCCGTGCCACCGCGGTGCCCCTCGGGGTCGCGCGGTGGCCATCGCGACCGATATAGGTTGGGTCCATGACGTCGCTCGCCGCACCGACCCGGGTGCGGACGCGCGCGCCGGGCAAGATCAACGTCTACCTGGCTGTCGGCACGCTGCTGCCGGACGGGTACCACGACGTCGCGACGGCGTACCAGGCCGTGTCGTTGTACGAGGACGTCGTCGCCGAGGCGGCCGACGACTTCACCGTGCGGTTCACCGGCCCCATCGACACGTCGGCGGTCCCGGTGGACGAGACGAACCTGGCACTGCGGGCCGCCCGGCTCGTGGCGGAGCGCGCGGGGTACCGCGGCGGGGTGCACCTGACGATCGAGAAGCAGGTGCCCGTCGCCGGGGGCATGGGCGGCGGTTCCGCGGACGCGGCGGCGACACTCCTGGCGGTCGACACCCTGTGGGGCACGTCGCTCGGTCGCGACGAACTCCTGCGGCTCGCGGCCGGGCTCGGTGCCGACGTGCCGTTCGCGTTCTCCGGCGGCACCGCGATCGGCACGGGGCGGGGCGACGAGCTCAGCCCGGCCCTGGCGTCGGGGCAGTTCCACTGGGTGCTCGTGCTCTCGGACGAGGGACTCTCGACGCCCGCGGTGTACACCGCCCTCGACGAGCATCGCGACCGCTACCGCGCCGACATCACGCCCGTCCGGGACGCCCCCGTCGTCGAGGCGAACGTGCTGCAGGCGCTCCGGGCGGGCGACGCCGAGCTGCTGGCCGACTGCCTCCACAACGACCTGCAGGCTCCGGCGATGCGGCTGCAACCCACACTCGCGCGCACGCTCGAACTCGGTGAGCGCGCCGGCGCTCTCGCGGGCATCGTGTCCGGGAGCGGCCCGACCGTCGCGTTCCTGGCCGCGGACTCCGACGCCGCGCTCGACCTGCAGGTCGAGTTGAGCGCCGCCGGGCTGACCGTGGTGCGGGCCACGGGTCCGGTGCACGGCGCGCGCGTCGTACCGCGGTAGCCCGAGCCCGAGCCCGAGCCCGCGCACGAGCACGAGCGCGAGCGCGAGCCCGCCGCGCCTCAGTTCCCGGTCACCAACTTGCCCGCGGCGTAGTGGGTCGCGACCTGCTGTGCGGTGAGCACCGTGGTGTACACCGCCGCGTACCGCATGGCACCGTTCACGTACCAGGCGGAGCCGGAACCCACCCAGCTCCCGGACAGGCTGTCGTAGCCGATCCGCCAGTACCCGCCTCCGTCATCCTCGGCTCCGGTGTACGCACTGTTGCTGGCGACGAGCGTCCCGTCGAGGTAGAGCGCCATGCCGGTGCTCGGACTCTGCGTCGCGACCACCTGGTGCCAGGCCCCGTCCGCGTAGTCGACCCCCGCTGCACTGGTCACGATCTGGTTCCTGCTGCTGTAGGTGGCGAAGGTGACCCCGCCGTCGGTGTTCACGTAGACGGCCCGGTCCTCCAGTCCGGACGTGCCGGTCCGGGCGGTGCCGAACCCGATCAACCGGCCGGCTGCCGTGGCCGTGCGGAACCAGACCTCCTCGCTGTAGGTGGCCGGTGGCGCCGTCTTCGTCGGCATCGACACGTAGCTCGTGGACCCGTCGAGCACGTACGCGCTGCCACCGTCCCTCGGGCAGGCGATGGGCGTCTCGGTGCTCGTGGTCATGCTGCCCTGGTACGTGCCGTCGTTCCCGTGTCCGGACACGTCCCGGGCGGTGGTCGAGCCGGCGTCCTCGGTCAGCGGGTACTGGAACAGCGCCGAGCCGGCGTCGACGGTGAGCGCGTCCGGACAGTGGAAGTACGGCGCCGTCCTCGCGGTGTCCGCGGGGTCCGTGATCGCCGCGGTCCACCCCGAGGTCGTCCCGGGCGCCGCGACACCGACGGCGGCCGCGGCGGCGAGCGCCACCGCGACGAGGGGCCACCGCCGTCGGGGTCGCTCGCGGTGCCGGGGGGTCATGCGTGGAGTCCTCGGGTCCGGCGGTGGCGGCGCGGGCCCGCTTCGTCGCCCGGGAGGCCCACCACGAGTGTCCAGAGCAGCGGCACCGCACACAGGCCCACCGCGACCGCCCATCCCCAGGGCGGCAGGTGCAGCGCGGTCGTCAGGTGGTAGACCGCGTGCCGAGTGGCGAGGACGTGCGTCGGCAGGGTGAGGTGCCCGACCTGCCCGGCGACGAGGTCGACGTGCGCGCCGGTGGGGGCGGCGACCCGGACGGGCAGCATCCCGGTGGACACGACGGTCGCCTCCGTGCCGCCCGACACGGTCGCGGTCTGGAGCACCGTGGTCCCGACGAAGGGGCGGAGGGCGAACGCGACGCCGGAGAGCAGGACGGACACCCCGAGGACGCGGGCAGCCGATCGGTACGTCGGCCGACGGACGCGGCTCGTCACGAGCCAGAGCGCCACGAGACCGACGATCAGCAGGGGCAGTGCACGGACGAGCCATCCGACTCCGGGCAGGATCGTCCGGACCACCCCGACCACGTCGGCGGCGCGGAGACGCCAGGGGTCGACGGCGCCGTTCGCGTCACCATGCGTCGTGATCCGTCCGTGGTCGATCGCGACGATGCGGTGCGTGTAGGTCTCGCCCGCGGCGGTCGGCGGGTGGAACGTGACGACGTCGCCGACGCGCAGGTCGGTCGCGGCGGCGGGGACGGTGAGGACGAGCGTGCCGACGGGCGCGGCCGTGCCCATGGACGGCGTCTCGACGACGAACCACCGACCGCCGGTGGCGTGGAACGCCGTCGCGGCGACGACCACGACAGCGATGATCGCGAGCAGGACGCCGGTGAGCGCTCGCCGTCCGGTCCGACGACGACGGCGAGTGACGGCCCGGAGGCCGTGGACGGCCCTGCTGCCGCGCACCGCCCGGACGCCGTCGGCCGGCCGGACGGCGCGGACGTGCGTCGCGGTCATGGCGGTCGCCTCCACGGATCGGGAGGGGCGGGTCCGGCAGCGTGACCCGCCGCGTCGGACGGGGTGGGGACTAGCTGGCGTACGACCAGGTCAGCGGGACCGTGGCCTGGAGGCCCTGGTAGCTGTTCCCGAGGGTGCTCGGCAGCGAGACGGCGAAGCTGAAGGCCGTGGACGAACCGCCCGGGACGGCGGGGAGCGAGAACGGCGTGGTCGTGCTGCCGAGGGCGGCGAGGGTGCCCGAGAACACCGTGGTGTTCGCGGTCGTGTTCTTGACGACCACCGTCATCTGCGAGCACAGGTCGTTCGCCGTGCCGTTGACGGAGCCGTTCGCGAGCTGCCCGCAGGAGCCCGGGGTGAGGGTGAACGTCCGGGCGGCGGCCGATCCGGTGTTCTTGATCGTCATCGCCGTGGTGACGGTGTCGCCGGGCACCATGGCGGCCCCGCCGAACTGGTCGATCGACGTGCAGGTCGCGGTGTTCGTCGAGACGGAGCCGCCGTCGGTCGAGGTGCACGTCGCCGCGTTCGCGCCGGTCGTGGACTCCTGCATCACGAGGGTGCCGGTGACGGCCGTGTCACCGCTGTTCGTGATCGACGCGACGAACCCCGACAGGGTCCCGGACATCGAGAACGCGAGCAGCACGGCGGCGAGCACCCCGGTGCCGATCGCGAACCACGTGAACCGGACGCGTTTCGGGCTGGTGGGCAGGACGTGGGACAACGGCGGGCTCCTCGGGTCGGATCGGGTCGCTCGCGGTGTACCCCGTCAGGATGGATCGTCGGACGCAGGATCGGGCTGCGGAACGACGCCCGGACGACGACACCGTGCGGCCCCATCAGTCTGAGCGGTTCTCGAGAACTCTGAGGCCCCCAATGCGGGGGACGCGGTTGTACCCCGAACGATACCGACCAGGCGGTTTGCCACCGGATCAGTGCCCGGTGCGCTTGTACTCGGACACGATGACGGTGCCGGTGCGCCACGTGCCGGCGACGTGGAACCCACGACGTTCGAGTGTCGCGGTGAGCGCCGGGCGGACGTCGCGGGACGGCGCCCCGAGGAACCACACCGTGTCGATGTCGCCGAGACGGCGGGGCACCGTCGTGCCGACGTCCCCGTTCGTGTCCCAGAGCCGACCGGTGGCGGGGCCGCTCGTGACCGCGGCCAGGTCGGTCATCCCGGCGAAGGCCCGCGGGTAGGCGTCGCGGATGATCTGCGTCGTCGTCGTCGGGTGGTGCCACACGCTGCCGTAGACGACACCCTCGTCCGCATCGGGAGCGAACGAGCGCTGCCGGCTCACGATCGCGGCGGCCTGCGCCCAGTGCGAGTCCTGCTTGGCGTACGGGGTCTTCACGGCCACCGCGGCGGGCACGGCCAGCGCGACGAGCAGACCGACCGCGACGAGGGCGGGGACCCGCGGGCGGATCGACGTCAGGCCGAGGGCGATGAGCACCGCGACGAACGGCAGGCTCAGCGTGGCGTACTTCGGCGAGTACAGGTGCTCCCCGAGGGCCGTCGCGCCGACGAGGAGTGCCGTCGGGACGACGACGACGGGCAGGGTGACCCGGACCGCCTGGGCACGCAGGGCCTCCCGGGCGGTCCGGGCGGTGGCGCGACGTCGCGCGCCACGCAGGCCGAGGACGACGCCGGCCGCCATCGCGACCCAGGCGGCGGTCGCGAACGGGACCGACCCGGGGAACCACGCCGTCGTCGACACCTGGCGCACGGTGCCCGGCCCGATCCCGGCGATCCAGCTGACCTGCTCCGACTGGCCCGTGGCGACGGCCACGAACGGCACGACGGTGACGGCTGCGCAACCCGCGGCGATCGCCCACGCGCCGAGGACGTGCCGCGGCACGATCGGCACGGGGGCGGAACCGCGATGCGTCATGGGTGCGGCGCGGGCGGCTCGGAGGTCGGCGAGGCGCGTCCACGCGAGCGCCACGGCGTGGGCGACGACGACGAGCGACAGGTAGACGTTGAACACCACCGCGACCGCGGCGAGGACCCCGTACGCGACCCACCACCGCCGCCCGGTGCCGTGCCGCGTGCGTCGCACCGCGGTGAGGCCGACCAGTGTCAGGCCCACCGACAGCGCGGTGATGGTCGCGTAGGGGCGGCCCTCGACGCCCGCCCAGGCGACGCGGGGGAGGAGCAGGAACACGACGCCCGCGACGACGCCGACCCGGCGAGCGGCGATCCGACGGCCGAGCGCGACGACGAGCCCGGCGGCGAGCCCGACGGCGAGCGCGCTCGGGAACCGCAGCGTGAACGGGGTGGAGCCGACGAGGCGGAACCAGACGTGCATGCAGGCGTAGTAGAGCCCGTGCACGGCGTCGACGTGGTGCAGTTCGCTCCAGAGCTGCCCCCAGGTCCGGGTCGCGCTCGTGACGGTGGCGCCCTCGTCGTACCAGAGGGACGGCACCCAGGCGAAGGCCGCGGCGAGCAGCACGCCGAGCGCCGCGATCGTGAGCTCCGGCGAGCGGGCCGAGGCGATCGACAGCGTGCCGGACAGCCCCCGGACGGACCGCCGGAGGGACGGGACCCGGGTCGGCCGCTGGATGCTGATGGCACCGGTCTGCGGAGCACTCACGGCCCGGACGATACGCAGCCGCACTGGCAGCGCGCCGGGGTGTTCGCGCCTTCGCCGCTGAGAGTTCACACTCGTGTCCCCGGGGTGGACGCAGATAATGACGGGGTGCGTCCGATCGTCGAACCGGCTCCGACCGTCTCCGCTGCCCGTCGGCGCCTCGGCTCACGGACCGCGCCGCTGCCCGGGGTCGGGGACGAGGGCATCCGCCGCCTCGCGGCCGCACGCGTGCTCGTCATCGGTGCAGGCGGCCTCGGGTCGCCCGTCGTCGCGCTGCTCGCGGGGGCCGGTCTCGCGCGGCTGACGGTCGTCGACCCGGACGTCGTCGACCCGTCGAACCTCGCCCGGCAGACGCTCTACACGGCCGCCGACGTCGGCCGCCCGAAGGCACGCGTCGCGGCGGACCGGGCGCACGCCGTCGACCCCGAGACCGAGACGGTCGCCGTCGTCGCCGAGTTCACCCCCGACATCGTCGCGGGGCACGACGTCGTGGTGGACGCCGCCGACAGCGTCGTCGTCACCCGCGCCGCCTCCGAGGCCTGCGCTGCGGCCGGCGTCCCGCTCGTGTGGGGCAGCGCTCTCGGCTCCGACGGGCAGGTGTCCGTGTTCTGGGACGCCGCTCCCGACGGTGCCGCGGTCGACTTCCACGACCTGCACCCCGACCCGTTCGACGACGACGGCTCGTGCGCGCTCGACGGCGTCGTCCCGGCGCTCTGCGCCGTGGTCGGGTCGGTCATGGCCGGACAGGTGTCCGCGCTCGTCACCGGCGTCGGGGACCCCCTGCTCGGCCGGGTCGTCACCGTCGACGCCCGCACGTGGCGCGCCGTCGAGAGCCCGCTGCGTCGTGGTCCGGCGTCGCGACGTCCGTCGAGCCTCCCGGCCGCGCAGCGTGCGTCCGCGCCGCGGATCGCGCCCGCCGCCCTGGAGGCCCGGCTCGCCCTGCGCGCGCAGGGTCGCGACGACTTCGTGCTCGTGGACGTCCGCACGGACGCCGAGCTCGACGCGACGGGCGTGGTCCCCGGGGCGGTGCGACCGGACGACGTCCCCGCGGACGCCGAGGTCGTCGTCTACTGCGCCCGTGGCCCGCGCGCGGACGCGTGGGCCACGGCGAACGGCAACGGTCGGACGGTGACCGTGCTCGACGGCGGCATGACCGCGTGGCTGGCCGAGGCGCGGACCACCGCCGAGCGCCCCGATCGGGGTGGCGCTCAGGGGTAGGGGATGAACGCGTCTACGCTCATCTGCACGTCCTTCGTCGAGGAGCAGGCGGTCCCGTCGCCGGCCGAGCCGCCACCGCGGAGGAAGATCGACGTCCTGCTGCCCGGCGGGTAGACCCGGAGGCCGTCCGGGTGCACGGGCTTGCACTCCGCCGGGTCGAACACGGCGGCGTCCGCGATGTCGATGTAGGCCTGCGCCGCGGCGCCGTGCTGCAGCGTGACCGTGGGGTGCGGGACGCCGCGGTCGAGCTTGGCGGGGGCGCCGATCTGCGTGCCGTTCCCGTCGCCCACGTACGAGACGCCGGGCCAGCCCTGCAGCGTGCAGCTCGTGGCACCCGTGTTCGTCAGGATGATCGCCACCCGCTGCTGGCTCATGCCCGAGCCCGTCCCGGGCTGTTGACCGTCGCGCTCGCCCGTCTTTGCCGACAGCTGGCTCGACGTGCACGTCGAGGCTCGGGTGCCCGGCCCGGACCTGGCCGCCGTCGTCGCCGGTGCGGGAGCGGACGGCGTCGCGGTCGCGCCGCTGGCGGCCGGTGTCGTCGTGACGGTCGGCGTGACGGTGGAGGTCACCGTGGCGGCGGTGTGGTGGTGGGGCCCGGAGGTCGTGCCGGCGGCGCATCCCGCCAGGGGGACCGCGACGAGCGTGGCCGTCGCGGCGGCGATGAGGACGCGGTGCCGTGTTCGCAGGTGTTCCATGCGTCCGACTCTGCCCGGCCGAGCGTGAGGTGGTGATGAGATGGTCACCGGCCGGTCTCACGACTTCCTCATCTCGGTCCTGCGAGGGTGTCGCTCGGAGTCGGAGGGACGTGGACGTGCGGTTGCTGCTGTTGGAGGACGATCTCGACCTGGCCGCCCGGATCCTCGACGGACTCCGGCGGGCCGGGTTCGCGACCGATCACGTGACCGACCTCGCCGCCGCCGACGAGGCCGTCGCGGTGACCGCGTACGACGGCCTCGTGCTCGACCGCACGGTCCCGGACGGTGACTCGCTCACGTTCCTCCGCGCGCTGCGGCGGGCGGGCGACACCGTCCCCGTGCTCGTGCTGACGGCCCGCGACACGATCGAGGACCGCGTCGACGGGTTCCACGAGGGCGCGGACGACTACCTCGTCAAGCCGTTCGCCTTCGCCGAGCTCGAGGTCCGACTGCGGGCCCTGACACGGCGCGGGGCGGTGCTCCGCGTCCCCGTCCTCCGCGCCGGTCCGGTCGTCATGGACGTGCCCCGGCACGAGGTCACCCACGACGGCGTGCTCCTGAGCCTGACGCCCAAGGAGTTCGGGGTCCTCGAGATGCTCCTCACCGCGGACGGCGCCGTGGTGTCCCGGAGCGCGCTCTTCGAGGGGTGCTGGGACGAGCGCAGCGATCCGATGTCGAACGTCGTGGACGTCGTGATCGCGCAACTCCGGCGGCGGCTCGGCGAACCCGACCTGATCGAGACCGTGCGCGGCGTCGGCTACCGGATCCGAGCATGAGGACGCGCGAGGTCGCGATCGCGGCCCGCCCGAGTCCGGCGGCCCGACGGCGACTCGAGCGCATCCGCTGGAGCATGACCCTGTTCTTCGCGCTGACGACCGCGGCCTGCATGGTGGCCCTCGCGGTGGTCTTCGCCGCGACGGACGCGGCGGCGCGACACCAGGTCGACGACGGCCTCCGCACCCAGGCCCGCCTGGTGTCCGAGGGCGTCACGCACGACGGCCGGTCCTTCAGCTTCGCGACGGGGACGACGCCCGCGTCGGGTGCCGGGTTCGCTGCGATCGGGACGATGCCGGCGGGATTCATCGACGCGCAGGGCATCGAGTACGCCTCACCGCGGCAGTCGTCCCTGCCGTCCTCGGCGGTGATCAGCGCGATGTACGCGGGCATGCGGCACGCTCACGCGTCGGTCTTCCGGACGGTGTCCGGGCGCAACGGCGTCGCGATGCGATGGGTGGCGCGGCCGCTCGACCCGTCGGACGTCGCCATGACGATGGTGGGCGCGCCGGCCGCGGCGCCGTTCAGCCGTCGGTCGCTCGTGCTCGGGCTGGTCCTCGCGGTCGCCGTGCTGGTCCTCCTGGCGACCGTCACCGGGCACGTGCTCTCGGGTCGCGCGATGCGTCCCGCCGTGCAGCAGGTGGAACGGCAGGAGCAGTTCCTCCGCGAGGCCGCGCACGAACTGCGGACGCCGCTCGCGACGCTCGGCCTCATCGCGGAGTCCGGCGTCCGGCATCCTGACACCGCGGACCAGGCGCTCCGGGACCTCCAGGGTCGGCTGGAGCGGATGACCGGCGTGGTGACGAGCCTGCTCGCTCGAGCGCGGTCGGAGTCCGGTGGCGAGATCGACCAGCGGCTGCTCCGACTCGACCAGCTCGTCGAGGTCACGATCGACGAACTCGGCCGTGGTGACCTCGTGTCCGTGGACGCCGTGCCGACGGTGGTGCGGGGGAACGCGGACCTCGTGGAACACGCGGTCCGGAACCTCGTCGAGAACGCCGTCCGGCACACGGACGGCCCGGTCCGCGTGACGGTGCGCGACCGGTGCTTCGCGGTCGCCGACTCGGGCAGCGGCGTTCCGGAACGCCTCGCCGGTCGTGCCGACGGCGCCGACTCCGGTGTCGCCAGCGGACCTGGCGTCGGCACCGGTACCGGGCTCTCCATCGTCCGGTGGGTCGCCGACCTGCACCACGCGACGCTGCGGTTCGAGGGGCGGCCCGGAGGCGGGCTCGTGGTCAGCCTCGAGTTCCCTTCCGGCGACACGCGCTGAGCATCGGGGCGGTACCTGCGCCTAGGATCGCAGCATCATGACGCAACTGCGGATCCGCGACGCTGCCACGTACCTCGGCGTGAGCGACGACACCGTCCGACGACTCGTCGACGGCGGGACGTTCACCCGCGCCACGGACGACGCGGGCCGTGCTGTCGTCGACGGCCGCGAACTCGCCCGGTACGCCAAGGAGCGCAGCACGGCCCTCGCCGACCCCGCGTCGGGGGTGCAGAGCTCCGCCCGCAACCGGTTCGTCGGGATCGTCACCGACGTCGTCGCCGACCGCGTGATGGCGCAGGTCGAGCTCCAGTGCGGCCCGCACCGCGTCGTCTCGCTCATGAGCGCCGAGGCGGTGCGCGACCTCGGCCTCGAGGTCGGGTCCGTCGCCGTCGCGTCCGTCAAGGCGACCATGGTCGTCGTCGAAGCCCCGATCGCGCCGGTGTCCGACGCGGACGGGCCCGCCCGGGAGGAACCCGCATGACCCGTCCGTCGTCCCGCCTCCGTCCCGTGGCGGCCGCCGCGCTCGCCCTCGTCGGCACGCTCGCCCTCGCCGCCTGTTCCTCCGGCGGAGGATCCGGATCGGCCACCCCCGCCGCCAGCGCCTCGTCCAGCGCCGGCCCCACCGGCACGCTCACCGTGTACGCGGCCGCGTCGCTGCAGCAGACCTTCACGACGCTCGGCAAGCGGTACGAGGCCGCCCACCCCGGCGCCCACGTCACGTTCTCGTTCGGTGGGTCGAGCGACCTCGTCAGCCAGATCCAGGCGGGCGCGCCCGCGGACGTGTTCGCATCCGCCGACGAGACGACCATGGGGACCTTGAAGAGCGGCGGCATGATCGCCGGGGCGAGCCACGACTTCGCGACGAACGTGCTCGAGATCGCGACCGCCCCGGGCAACCCGAAGCAGGTGTCCTCGTTCTCCGACCTGGCGAGCTCGTCCCTCCAGGTCGTCGTCTGTGCGACGCCCGTGCCGTGCGGCGCAGCGACGGCGAAGGTCGAGTCCGCGACCGGCGTCACCCTGCACCCCGTCAGCGAGGAGCAGTCCGTGACCGACGTGCTCGGCAAGGTGGAGGCCGGGCAGGCCGACGCCGGCGTCGTCTACACGACCGACGTCCGGGCGGCGGGGTCGAAGGTGCACGGCGTCCCGTTCAGCGCGAGCGCGCAGGCCGTGAACACCTACCCGATCGGCGTCGTCCAGGGCACCGCGCACAAGGCCCTCGCCGCGTCGTTCGTCAGCTACGTCCGCTCGACCGCGGGCGAGCGGGTGCTGCGGGACGCGGGGTTCGGCAAGCCGTGACCGACGGGCTGCCGCGGCGTGCCGGGACCCCTCGCGCCGCCGTCCCCTGGTGGCTCCCGGTCCCCGCCGTGGTGGGCGGCCTGTTCGTGATCGTCCCCGTCGTCGCGATGACGGGATCGGTCGACTGGTCGACGTTCGGCCACCTCGTCACGACGCCCGCGTCGCTGACCGCGCTCGGGCTGAGCCTCGGCACCGCGCTCGCCGCGACCGGCGCCGCGTTCCTGTTCGGGTTCCCGCTCGCCGTGCTGTTCGCCCGGTCCGACGCGCGATGGGTCGGGGTCCTCCGCGCGGTCGTGCTGCTGCCGCTCGTGCTCCCACCCGTCGTCGGTGGGCTCGCGCTCCTCGCGGCGTACGGCCGGATCGGCCCCGTCGGCGGGTTCCTCGCCGCACACGGCGTCCGGATCGCGTTCACCACGGTCGCGGTCGTCATCGCGCAGACGTTCGTCGCGATGCCGTTCCTCGTCACCGCGATCGAGGGAGCGCTCCGAGCGGGTGACGGACGGGCCGAGGCGGTCGCCGCGACGCTCGGGGCCGGCCCCACGCGCGTGCTCCTCACGATCACCGCGCCGCGCGCGGTCCCCGGCATCCTGTCCGGCCTCGTCCTGTGCTTCGCACGCGCGCTCGGCGAGTTCGGCGCGACCCTGACGTTCGCGGGCAGCCTGCAGGGCGTCACGCGCACGCTGCCGCTCGAGATCTACCTGCAGCGCGAGATCGACCCCGACACGGCGATCGCCCTCGCGCTCGTGCTCGTCGCCGTGGCGATCGTCGTCATCGGCGCGTCGTCCCTGCTCGGCCGACGGGGGATCGCGTGACCGCCACGGTCCTCCGGTTCGGCGTAGCCGCGCGGGACGTCGAGGTCGACCTGACCATCGCGCCAGGCGAGGTCGTCGCGCTCGTCGGCCCGAACGGCGCCGGCAAGTCCACCGTCGTCGGGGTCGCCGCGGGACTCGTCCGCCCCGACGCCGGTCAGGTCGTCATCGCCGGACAGCCCGTCGTCCGCGGTCGCCGCTCCCTCGTCCCCGTGCACCGTCGCGGCGTCGGACTCGTCGGGCAGGAGCCCGTCCTGTTCCCCCACCGGTCCGTGCTCGAGAACGTCGCCTACGGGCCCCGGGCCCGGCGCCGCGGGCGACGTGCCGCGCACGAGCAGGCACTCGCCGCGCTGACGACGGTCGGTGCCGAGCACCTCGCCAGCCGCTGGCCGTCGTCGCTCTCCGGCGGCCAGGCCCAGCGGGTCGCGGTGGCACGTGCCCTCGCCACCGCGCCCCGCGTGCTCCTGCTCGACGAACCCACCTCCGCGCTCGACGTGGAGGCGCAGCGTGAGGTCCGCCAGGCGCTCGCCGCCGCCGTCCGTGGCCGAGACGCTGCCGGGTCGGCCGCCGTGCTGCTCGTGACGCACGACCCGCTCGAGGCGATGGCGCTCGCCGACCGCGTCGTCGTCCTCGAGCGGGGCCGCGTCGTCGAGGACGGGCCCGTCGACCGGGTGCTCCGACGCCCGACCTCCGCGTTCGGCGCCGCGTTCTCCGGCCTGACATCGGTCTCCGGGCACGCCGTGGCCGGCGGTGTCCGGCTCGCGAGCGGCGAGGTCCTGCCGGCCGACACGGTCGACGCCGAGCCCGGAGCGGTGGCGCTCGCCGTCTACCACCCCACGGTGGCGCGGCTCGGGAGGCCCGGGGGTGCGCCGTCAGCGATCCTCCGCCGTGTCGACCGGATCGAGCCGCGCGACGGGCTCGTCCGCGTGGTCGCGGGGGAGTTCGTCGTGGACGCCACCGTCGCGGCCGTCACCGCGTCCTCCGTGCGGGTCGGGGCGGAGGTGGCCGTGGGCCTCCCGGCCGACGAGGTCACGGTGTTCCCGTCGTCGGCGGGATGACGGCGGACGCGGACACCGGCCGTGGGGGCCGCGCCACCCGTGTCAGCCCGCCATCGCCGCGAGCTGGGCGTAGAAGACCGCCGGGTCGCCCGCGAGCGACGCCTTGACCATCGCGCTCCAGTCGTCGACGACGACCTCGATCGAGCCCGCGACGAGCCCGTCGAGGGAGGCCCGGGGGACGTCCCGCGGATCGATCATGGGGCCGTCGTACCCGGACATGATGTCGGTGTCGGCGGCGCCGAGGTGGACGCCCTGCACCAACGTGCCCTGGTCGGCGAGTTCGAGGCGGATGCCGTTCGTCATGTTCCACTCGGCGGCCTTCGCGGCGCCGTAGGCACCGGAGGCAGGGCCGAACGCGAACCAGGACAGCGCGGACAGGACGTTCACGATCGCACCGCCCCCGTTCGCGGCCAGGACCGGGGCGAACGCACGGACGACGTCGAGGGTGCCCCAGAAGTGCGTGTCCATCTCGCGGTGGATCTCGGCGAGGTCGCCGGTCACCAGGCTCGCGCCGGTCGAGATGCCCGCGTTGTCGACGAGCAGGGTCACGTCCTGCGCGGCGGCTGCGGCGGCGACGACCGAGTCGTGGTCGGTGATGTCGAGGTGCAACGGCACGACTCGGGCGTCGTCGAACTCGAGCGTCTCGATCCGTCGCGCG
This sequence comes from Curtobacterium sp. MCBD17_019, assembly GCF_003234555.1. Classification (NCBI taxonomy): domain Bacteria; kingdom Bacillati; phylum Actinomycetota; class Actinomycetes; order Micrococcales; family Microbacteriaceae; genus Curtobacterium; species Curtobacterium sp. MCBD17_019. The sequence goes on from NZ_QKTT01000013.1 coordinate 56,420, forward strand.
GTGGCGTAGACCTTCGTCGCCCCGCGGTCGAGCAGTTCGAGGACGAACTGGCGGCCGATGCCGCGGTTCGCTCCGGTCACGAGGGCGGTCTGTCCGGTGATGTCCATGCTGGTTCCTCCATCTGGTGGCGGGCTCGATCGGCACCGCCGGAGCTACGCTAGGAGTTGACGTCGACGTCAAGGTCAAGTCACGGGGCGCCACGCTCCGGAGCAACGGGAGGTGGGCGCGATGCGCATCGGGGAGATCGCACGTCGGGCCGGTGTGAGCGCGCGGGCGCTCCGCTACTACGAGGAGCAGGGACTGCTCACGTCGGTCCGCACCGCGAGCGGCCAGCGGGTGTACGCGGAGTCCGCCGTCGAGCGGGTGCAGCTCATCCAGCAGTTCTTCGCCGCGGGGCTGTCGAGCCGCACGGTGCTGCAGCTGCTGCCCTGCGTCGACAGCGGGGCGTCCTCGCCCGAGAGCTTCGCCCTGCTCGAGTCGGAGCGCAACCGGATCACCGAGGCCATGGCGTCCCTCGGCGCGGCGCGCGACGCGCTCGACCGGATGATCGACATCGCGTACCACCCGACGCCCGAGCACTGCCCCGCGCTCCGCGAGCGGCCGGAGTCCGCGCCGTCCGAGCAGCTGGTGCCGTCCGAGCAGCCCGCGAGCGTCAGCCCCCGGCGAACGGCGGCATGACGTCGACGAGCTCGACGCCGACGAGGGGCGTCGCGGCGTCCTTCGTCGACACGCCGTCGACGAGGTAGGCGCAGCGACCCCGCAGGGCGGCCCAGCGCTCGGCGTCCTCGACCGCGACTGCGTCGAGCGCGTCGCCGAGGGTGCGGGCGTCGACGTCGAACTCGTCGCGCCCGACCGCCGCGCGTGCTGCCGCGAAGAACCGGATGCGCGTCACGCTCATCCGCCGATCGCACTCATCGAGCGGGCCGGCTGCACGAAGTCCGCGCGGTCGACGCCGTGGTCCCGCGGCTTGGCCCACATCGCCCGCTGCCAGATGGCGACGACCTCGTCGTCGTCGGCGCCCGCACGCATCGCGGTGAGGACGTCGGTCTCCTCGTCCGAGAACAGGCAGCTCCGGACCTTGCCGTCGGCCGTCAACCGCGTCCGGGTGCAGTCGGCGCAGAACGACTCCGTCACGCTGGCGATGATCCCCACCGTGCCGAGGTGGCGTCCGGTGCTGCCCGACGCGGTCCGCTCCGCGACGTCGTAGCGCTCGGCCGGGGCACCGTCACGCGGTGCGGCGTGCGGCGTCAGGACGACGTGGTCGGCGATGAGCGTCCGGACCTCGGCGGCCGTGACCATCTCGGTGCGGTCCCACGTGTGCCCAGCGTCGAGGGGCATCTGCTCGATGAACCGGAGTTCGTACCCGCGCTCCAGACACCAGGCGAGCAGGTCGGCGGCGTGGGTGTCGTTCACCCCGCGGAGGAGCACCGCGTTCACCTTCATCCGCAGCCCGGCGGCGTCCGCGGCGGCGATGCCCTCGAGCACCCGCGCGAGGAACGGCCGCCGGGTCACCGTCGTGAAGGTCTCGGAGTCGATCGTGTCGAGCGAGACGTTGATGCGGTCGAGGCCGGCGTCGGCGAGGGCCTGGGCGCGCGAGGCCAAGCCGATCGCGTTCGTCGTCAGGGACAGCTCGGGACGGTCGGGCAGCGCCGCGCATCGAGCGACCACGTCGACGAGGTCCGCCCGGAGCAGGGGCTCGCCGCCCGTGAACCGCACCTTGCGCACGCCGAGTCGTGTGGCCCCGAGGCCGACGAGCCGGGCGATCTCCGCCGCCGTCATGATCGCGTCGCTCGGCGAGACCGGGAGGCCCGCGGCCGGCATGCAGTACGTGCACCGCAGGTTGCACCGCTCGGTCAGCGACACCCGGAGGTCGATCGCACGCCGACCGAAGCGGTCGACGAGACCGGTGCGCGGCATCCCCAGCATGACCATGACGTCAGCCTACGTCGCGGTCCCGGCGGCGCTGTCCCAGCCGCGACGGCCAGGAGGCCCGGCCCTGCGCTGCGTGCGCGGGGCCGGGCCTCCTGGGCGACCGCCCGACCAGGTGGGTCGGAGCGGGTCAGCGTGTCAGCGTCCGGACGTGTGGGACTCCCAGACCGCCTTCGTGCCCTTGTAGAGCACGAGGTTGCCGTCGTCCTGCATCACCAGTCGCGTCGCACCGGACTTGCTCGACTTCGTCGACCACAGCGCGGACCCGGCGCTGTTGTAGAGCACCGTGTTCTGGTCGGCCTGCAGGGTCAGCGTCGTGCCGCCCTTCTTCGACGTCTGCGACGCCCAGGTCGCCTTGCCGCTGCTGTAGACCACGACGTTGCCGTCCGCCTGCACGATGAACTGCTTCTTGCCGTTCTGGGACAGCAGGTACTGGCCGGCGGTGAGCGTCGAGGTCGGCGTCATCGTGTCGCGGCCGTTGCGGCCCGTGTGCCAGTACAGCGTGCTGCCGTTCTCGAGCCGCAGGTCCCCGTTGTCCTCCATGGTGAGCTTGTTCGCCGGCTTGTTCGAGGTGTGGCTCTCCCAGATCGCCCTGCTGCCCAGGTACACGACGAGGTTGCCGTCCGCCTGCATCTTCAGGTAGGCCCCGGGCTTGCCGCTCGTGCCGCTCGACCACAGCGCGCGGTTCATGCCGTAGACGACGAGGTTGCCGTCGGCCTGCATGCTCAGCGTGTACTGCTTGTTCGCCGACGTGATGCCCTGCCCGCCGTTCAGCTGCGCACCCGCGCTGAGGGAGCTGCCGACCGTGGTCACGGCCGGGATCGCCGGAGCGGAGCCACCGCCACCCGACGCGAACTGCCGCAGCTGGGCGAGCGTGCCGTTGTAGACGTCCTGGTCGCCCGCGAACACGCCGGCGTCGGCGTACTGCCACATGGCGTACTTCGTCCAGCTCGCGGGGAGCGTCCCCGCCCCGGACGACAGGCTGCTCGGGTAGCGGGCGATGAACAGCGGGCTGCCGCTGAACGCCGCGCTGTTGCCCGTGCACGTCTTCCACCAGTCGGTGGTCGAGTAGATCGCCGGCAGGACGCCGGTCTTCGCCTTGATCGTGTTCGAGAAGTCCCGGATCCACGACACCATCGCCGAGGCGCTCAGGCCGTAGCAGGTGTTCGTGCCGTCGGTGCCGGTGTAGGGGTCGTACTCGATGTCGAGCAGCGGGGGCAGCGTCCGGCCGTCCGCGCTCCAACCGCCGCCGTGCGCCGCGAAGTAGGTGGCCTGCGTCGCACCGCTCGACTTGTTCGGCACGGCGAAGTGGTACGCCCCGCGGATGAGTCCGGCGTTCGTGGCGCTGGTCCACTGCGACGCGAACTGGCTGCTCGTGTAGGAGGTCGACTCGGACGCCTTGATGTACACGAACCGCGCACCCTTGTTGTAGGCGGACGACCAGTTGATGCTGCTGTTCGTCTGCCACGCGCTGATGTCGAACCCGTCGGTGCCCGAGACCGCTGACGAGTTCGCCGCGTTCGCGTGCATGAGGCCGCCGGACACGTTCGCGCCGGTGTTCGCCGCGATCGTCGAGCCCATCGTGTGGTTGCCCGCGGCGTTCATCTCGGCGAGCGACGGGTCGCCGTCGCCCGTGGCCGACCCGTCGGCGCTCGCGGGCGCCGTGGCGCTGGCGGAGGCGGTGGCGCCGGCGGTCGCGGCGGCGCTCGGCGACGCCGACGCGCTCGCGGACGGCGTCGCCGGCACGCCGGCCGTCGCCGAGGCGGACGGCGTCGCCGCCGTGCCCGCGGTGGTGGTCGTGGTGGTGGCGCTGGTGCTCGTGGTGGCCGTGCTGGTGGCTGCCGCCGCACTGGTGACGGTCAGCAGCGGGCCGCCGAGGACGACGGCCGTGCAGGCTGCCGCGGCAGCGACCACCCCTGAGAATTTGCTGGGTCGCAAGTCGGAACTCCCTGATCATGGGCGGTTCCCTCTGCCGCCCCAACGGTCCGGATGAGCCTAAACGAGCCGGTCCGGATCCGAACCCCCCGGAACGGGGGCGTGGCGTTCGGGGGACAAACGGGCGCGCCAGCGTACCCAGTCCGAACGCGGTGTCCGCACCAGCGTTCCGACGAGCACGAGCGCCACCGCCGCCGCGAGGGTCCACCGGAACGTGTCGACCGACGGGTGCAGTTGCCGGACCGTGATCGCGAGTCCGACCGCGAGCCACTCCCACCGCCCGGACAGCACGACGAACGGCACGAGGAGCAGCGCGTACCAGGGGTAGCGGGGGCTCACGGCGAGCAGGGTCACCCCGATCACGAGCACCTCGCCGCTCCACGGCCGGGCGGGATCGGCGACGCGCCAGGCGACGACCGCTGCCAGGAGCACCACCACGCCGACGACGACGATCGCCGCGTTCCCGTGGGCGACCAGCGACACGAGGGCGAACCGGGAGCCGTCGTCGTAGCCCTCCTCGGACAGGTACCCGGGCAGGTAGCCGAGCACGCGGAGGCCCGTGGTCGCCACGTACGGCACGTACAGCACCGCGAACACCGCGACCCCGACGAGCAGCGCCCACCACGAGCGGCGGCGTCCGAGGAGGGCCGGGTACGCGATCGCGGGGATGAGCTTCGTGCTCGTCGCCGCACCGAGCGCGATCCCGCCCCACACCGGACGGCCGAACGCGACGAGCACCGCGCCGACCGTGACGAGCGCGGCGCCGAGGACGTCGACGTGCGAGTTCGTCACCGCCTCGGACGCGACCAGCGGGCACCACGCCCACAGGGCCGCCCAGCGGAGGTCGGCGCGGGCGCGCCGCAGCACGAGGAGCAGGCCGACGGTGACCCCGAGCGACACGGCGAGGCCCGCGACCTGCATCGGCCAGTACGTCGCCGTCACGGGCACCAGGCTGCGGACCAGGGCGAACCAGAGCTCGGCCATGGGCGGGTAGATCGTCGGTACCGAGGGCCGGTTGATCGGCGTGCAGAGGCGCGCGTCCGTGGCGGTGTCGTGGGCGGTCTGGATGCGGTCCCCCGGGCAGTACGTGGGGCCGTCCGGGCTCTGCACCACGTGCGGGGTCGGGTGCCCGAAGAGCCAGTCCGGCCGGATGCCCGCGAGCACGTGGGACGACGGCGTGTGCGCGTAGGGCGACAGACCGTGCAGCTGCACGATGCCGTCCCACGCGTACCGCGCGCTGTCCGAGCTCGTGTCCGGCGGCCCGGCCAACGCCGCGACCCCGACGACGACCGCGCCACCGAGGACCACCGCCGTGACCGCCCGCCGTGGCACGACGCGGAGCAGCAGGACACCGAGCACGAAGACCGCCCAAGCGATGCAGGTCCACGTGACGAATGGAGTGCGATGACCCGGACGGAGGAACCCCAGATGCGTGATGCCCCAGGCGATGACGCCCGCGAGCACGAGCACGGTGACCGCGGCCGGGAGCGTGGCGAGCACGGCGCCGAGGCGGATGGGACGCTCAGTGCTCGTGCGGCGCGGGGCTCGGGGCATGGTGCGACGAGCGTAGTGGCACCCGGCGGCATCACATCCGGCGGTTCCACCGTGATCGGCCCGGAGGGGATGCCAGGATGAACGCCGTGCGTCGGCTGCTCCGTGACCTCCGCCGCGGCCTGGCGTCGCCGAACCGCAACGCCCGGTCCGCGGTCGTGCTCGGGCGCCTGCTCGGCATCGCGTTCCTCGTGTGCTTCGCGACCGGACTGTGGAGCCACTTCCTGCAGGACCCGCTGCCCTGGATGACGTTCCCCACGCAGCCGGCCCGGCTCTACCAGTTCACGCAGGGCCTCCACATCACGACCGGCATCGCGATCATCCCGCTCCTGTTCGCCAAGCTGAACACGGTCATGCCGGCGCTCGTCCAGGACCCCCCGCTCCGCGGGCCGCTGCACCTGCTGGAACGCGCCTCCATCACGGTGTTCGTGTCGGCGGCGGTCGTCCAGGTGCTCACCGGCCTCGTCAACACGTACCAGTGGTACCCGTGGCCGTTCTCGTTCCGGCAGACGCACTACGCGCTGTCGTACGTGCTCATCGGCTCGCTCGCGATCCACATCGGCGCGAAGCTCCCGCTCATCGTCCGGTACTGGCGCGCGCGGGACTCCTACGACGCCGAGGACCGGTTCGTCGTCGACCCCGCCGTGCGCAGCGAACTCGTGCCGGACCCGGTGCCCGCGGGCGACGGCGCCGCGCCGGCTCGCGCGGGCTCCGGCCGGGAGGCCCGGCAGTCGTCCGCCGCGCCGACCCGCGGGGTCACGGGCCGACTCCTCCGGTGGATCGACGCGGACCCCGGAGGTCCGCGAGGCCGCGCGGGTGACGGCGACGAGCCTCCGGCCGCATCGCAGGACGGACGCCGGCAGCGCCTGGCGCGCCGCGGGTTCTTCACCGCCGTCGGTGGCGCGGTGGCCGCGGTCGTCGTCCTCACGGTCGGGCAGTCCTCCCGCCTGGGCGAACCGTTCACCCTCTTCGCGCCGCGGCAGCGTGGGCTCGGCCCGGCCGGCCTGCCCGTGAACCGCACCGCCCACGCCGCCGGGGTGACCGAGACCGCCCGCGCGGGGGACTGGGGGCTCACGGTGTCCGCGAACGGCGTCCGCAAGCGCTTCTCGCGGGCGGACCTGCGAGCCATGGACCTCGTCACGGTCGAGCTGCCGATCGCCTGCGTCGAGGGATGGAGCCAGATGGCGACCTGGCGCGGCGTCCGCATCCGCGACCTCGTCCACGCCGTCGGTGCCCCCGCGGCGAGCACGTTGCGGGTCACGAGCCTCGAGCGACACGGCGGGTACCGCGTGATGGAGATGGGCGCGGAGTACACGGCCGATCCGACGACGCTCGTCGCGCTCGAGGTCAACGGCGCGGACCTCCCGCTCGACCACGGCTACCCGGCACGGATCATCGCGCCCGGTCGGCCCGGGGTGCTCCAGACGAAGTGGCTCTCGAGCATCGAGGTGACCTCGTGAGCACCGCACCCACCACCGCTCGGGGCGTCCGCATCGCCCGGCTCGTGCTCGTGCTCGTCGGGGTCGCGGTCCTCGCGTTCGGCTCCTGGACGCTCGGCTCGGTCGAGCGGCCGCACAAGGCGGTCGGGCTCCTGTGGTGGCTCATCGGCGCCGTGGTGCTCCATGACGGGGTGCTCTCGCCGTTCGTCGTGCTGGTCGGGGTGCTGCTGCGGAAGGCAGGGCGACGTCTGCCCGGGTGGACGCTCGTCGTCGTGCAGGTCGCCGTCGTCGTCGGAGCGGTGCTCGCCCTCGTGGTGCTGCCCGAGATCCAGGCGACGCACCACGAGAAGAACCCGACCGTGGTGCCGTTCGACTACACGCTCCGGCTCGTGCTCGCCGAGGTCGTGCTCGGGGTCGTGGCGGTCGGCGCGGTCGCGGTGGGCCTCCGCGGCGCCCGGCGCCGCCGCGTCGGCGGGGTCGGCGCCTCCGGCCCTGCCGGCGCCTCCGGCCCTTCGGGCCCGGCCGGCCCCGGCCTCCCCTGACCGCGAGATCGCAGTCGTTGCTGCTCTGGGCACCTCCAGAACGGCAACGACTGCGATCTCGCGGAAGGGGACGGAAGGGGACGGAAGGGGACGGAAGGGGACGGAAGGGGACGGAAGGGGGGCGGTGCAGTCGATCAGGGGCGGCGGAGTTCGCAGAACGACCGACCGGCGACCGTCCAGCGCTGCGACTCCCTGAGCCCGGCGACGCGGGCGTCGCGGCGGAGCGCACGCTGCCCGACCTCGGCCCAGGGGAACTCCGAGCTCGTCCGGCCGTCGGCGTCCACCACGCGGGCGTCGTAGGTGCGGTCGGCGTCCGGGTCGGCGTTCGTCTCGACGATGATCCGACCGCCGGGGCGCACGATCGCCCGGCACCGCTCGAGCAACGCCGCGGGGTCCCCGCCGATCCCGATGTTGCCGTCGATCACGAGCGCGGTGTCCCAGTGGCCCTCGTCGGGCACGGGGTCGAACACGGAACCCTGGATCGCGCGGCCGCCGGCGTGCTGGGCGATCGAGACCGCAGCCGGGGAGACGTCGACCCCGAGTGCGGGGATCCCGAACCGGCCCGCCGCGACGAGCATCCGCCCGGGGCCGCAACCGATGTCGATGAGCGGACCGTCGACGACCTCGAGCAGGGACAGGTCCACCTCGTCGGCGGGAGCGTTCCAGCGGCCGACGTCGAACGTCACGTCGTGTCCCGGGCGGTCGGGGTCGCGGAGCCGGATGTGGCCGTCGGTCGCGAGGGCCTGCGCGTACGGCTCGTCGCCGCCGGCGCCGAACGCGGCGTCGCGGTCGTCGCCTCCGTGGCTGCCGCCGGTGGTGAGCATCGTGTCGGTGGTCATCGCCGTGCCTCCTCGAGGTCGCGTCCGGCGTCCGGGTCGTCCTCGCACACCGTGGCGAGCGCCGCCGCGAACCGGGACTCGGGCGCGAGCGTGGCGACCGCGTCGGCATCGGCGATCGTGTCGACGTCGAGGAGCTCGTCGAGCAGACCGACGCGCAGCCCGGCGGCGCGGAGCCGGTCGAGCTGCACCGCGCCGGTGTCGTCGCGGGACATCGGGACGCCGCGGACCAGGTCGCCGCGCGGCTCGCGGAGCCACAGGCCCCAGAACCCGCCGTCCGCGGCCGGTCCGAACCACGCGTCGTGGTCAGCGCCCTCCTGGCCGTCGGTGCCGCGGACGAACACGGGGGCGACGTGCGCGGACGTGAGCTGCGGCGTGTCCATGCCGACGAGCAGGGTGGGACCCTCCACGGTGTCGAACATGGCCGCGAGTCGCTCGTCGAGGTCGCCCCGCACCTGGTGCAGGACGTCGAAGGGCGCCGCTGCGGCGGGGACGTGCTCGCCGTCGAACAGGAGCACCCGTCGCTCGGCGGGCATGGCGAGCACGGCGGCGATCGTGTCGTCGAGGCTCGCCGCGGCGACCCGGGCCGCCTCGACCGGCGAGAGCGCAGGCGTGAGCCGCGTCTTCACACGGCCGGGCACGCACTCCTTGCAGATGAGCACCACGGTCGTCACGCGCGCACCTCCGTCGCGTCCGCTCCCGCCGACTGGACGCCCGTCGACCGGTCGGGAGGCGCGGCAGCGGTCCGCGCAGCGGTCCCGTCGTCGAGGTGGGTCGGTCGTGCGGGGTCGAGCCGGTCCTCCCGTCGGTACCGGCGGAGGAGCCGTGACATGTCGCGGATGGCGTTGACGGTGCCGCGCAGGGTGCCCGTGACCTTGCTGTCGCCGATGCGCTGCGCGTACCCGATGTCGGACTCGTCGACGCGCCATCCGGCGCGGTGCGCGGCGAGGACCATCTCGAGCGGGTAGCCGCTCCGGCGGTCCTGGAGGTCGAGGGCGACGAGACCCTCGCGGTACATCGCCCGCATCGGGCCGAGGTCGTGCAGGCGGTACCCGGTGGCACCGCGCATGAGCCGGGCGAGGACGACGTTCGCGAACCGGGCGTGCGCGGCCCAGGCGCCGGACCCGGTCGGACGTCGGCGGCCGAGAGCCAGGTCCGTGCGGCCCTCGGTGACCCGTGCGACGAGCGGGACGAGGTCCATCGGGTCCATCGAGGCGTCGGCGTCGCAGAACGCGATGACGTCGGCGGTGGCGGCGGCGACCCCGGCAGCGCAGGCCGACCCGAACCCGCGTCGGGGCTCCGTGACGACGAGCGCCCCGTGCGCGCGGGCGACCTCGGCGGACCCGTCGGTCGAGCCGTTGTCCACCACGATCGCGCGGTATCCATCGGGCAGGCGGGTGAGGACGCTGGGCAGCGCCTCGGCCTCGTCGAGGCAGGGGAGGACGACGTCGACGGTCATGCCGGTCATTCGGTGCGGGCCGGGAGATCGATGGGAGGCTCCTCCGAGCCGCCCTGATCGTCCTCGCTCGTGCCCGCGGTGGCGTCCGTCGGAACCGCGGAGGCCTCGGTCGACACCGTGGCGGCGTCCGTCGTGCCCGGGGTGGTGTCCCTCGGAACCGCGGCCCGGAGTGGCGCCGAGGCGAACTCGCGCATCCCGGCGACGAACTCGACCTGCGCCGACCAGCCGAGCTCCCGCGCGATGCGGGCCGACGACGCCGTGACGTGCCGGACGTCGCCGAGCCGGTACTCCCCGGTGACGACCGGCTGGGGCCCGTCCGGACCGGCGATCGCGGCGGCCATGTCACCGATCGTGTGGACGTGGCCGGAGCCCACGTTGTAGGCCGCGAAGCTGTCCGGCGACGCGGTGCGCGTGGCGGCGATGGCGGCGATGTTCGCGTCCGCGACGTCGGCGACGTGCACGAAGTCGCGGCGCTGGCCGCCGTCCTCGAACACACGGGGTGCCTCGCCCCGGGCGATCGCGGACCGGAAGAGCGATGCGACGCCGGCGTACGGCGTGTTCGCGGGCATGCCCGGGCCGTACACGTTGTGGTAGCGCAGGGCGATCGCCCGGCCGCCGGTCGCACGGGCCCACGACGACGCCAGGTGCTCCTGCGCCGCCTTCGTCTGCGCGTACACGTTCCGGGGGTCGAGGGCGGCCGACTCGTCGATGAGCTCCGGCACGAGCGGGTGCCCGTCCGGCCCGATGGGCTCGAAGCGGCCGGCGTCGAGGTCCTCGCGGCGGCGTGCGGGCGGGCGCGCCGGGTCCCCCGAGGAGGTCCGGTAGGCGCCCTCGCCGTAGACGACCATCGAGCTCGCGACGACGAACCGGTCGACGCCCGCGCGGTCCATCGCGGCGAGGACGGACGCCGTCCCGACGTCGTTGCTCGACACGTAGTCCGGGGCGTCCTGGAAGTCCACGCCGAGCCCCACCTTGGCGGCCTGGTGGCACACGACGTCGATGCCCACGAGTGCGGCGTCCACCGCGTCGGCGTCGCGCACGTCCCCGCGGACGACCTCGACCCCGAGCGCGTCGAGCTCCTCGACCAGACCCGTCGGATCGCCGTGGACGTCCGGGCGGAACGAGTCGAGCACGCGCACCATGTACCCCGCGGCGACGGCGCGCCGCACGATCTCCGAGCCGATGAAGCCCGCGCCGCCGGTCACGAGCAGGTGCTCGCCGTGCGGCCGGGAGGCCGTGGTGCCGTCCGTCATGCCCGGACCGCCCGCGCCATGACCGACGCGGACGCCTCGGCCGGCACGAGTTCGCGCGGGGTGTGGTCGTCGGGCACCGCGCCGACGATCGCCTCGATCGCGTGGACGATGACCGCGTTCGCCGCGGCGAGGCGCTCCATGACGAGGTGGTGCGTCACGGCGCCGGTGTCGTCGGCCGGCGCCGCGTCGGCCCCTGCGTCGGCGGCCGGTGCTTCCTCGGCCGGCGCGAGCCCGGCGTCGGCGTCCGTCACGAACGACAGGTTCACGGTCCCGATGCCGAGCTCGGCGGCGAGCTGCACCTCGGGTGACATCGTCATGTTGATGGTGTGACCGCCCGCCTCGCGCATCCACACGGACTCGGCGCGGGTCGAGAACCGCGGGCCCTGGATGACGACACAGGTGCCGGTCGGCTGCAACGGCACACTGAGATCGGTCAGCGCCCGCACCGCGATGCGCCGCAGCACGGGGTCGAACGGGTCGGCGAACGACAGGTGCTGGACGCCGCCCTCGTCGAAGAACGTGTCCTGCCGCCCCCACGTCCGGTCGATGACCTGGTCCGTCACGACGAAGGTCCCCGGCGGGTACTCGGGGTGCAGACCGCCCACGGCCGAGCTCGACACGATCGCGCGCACGCCGAGGGACCGCAGCGCCCAGACGTTCGCCCGGTACTCGATCCGGTGCGGCGGCACCGAGTGCTCCCGCCCGTGCCGGGTGAGGAACGCGACCCGGCGCCCCGCCATGGTGCCGACGGTGATCGGACTCGAGGGGCGCCCGTAGGGGGTGTCGACCTCGATCTCGGTCGCCGTGCCCTCGGCGAACAGCGAGTACAGGCCGGACCCGCCGATCACGCCGATGGGCACGGCGTCGGTCGGTGTGCTTGCAGAGTCGGCGTGGGGATCGTCGAGCGGGGTGGAGCTGTCCACGTGGTGGCGTCCTTCCGGGGGCAGAGCGAGGTCCCGGTTACGCTATCGGCAGACGTTCGGCTGACGTTAGGCATGTCTCCAGCAGCCCGGACGATCCGGACGACGAGGAGCACGATGCGCACCATCGAGGACCACCGGCTCGCGATCGCGGACCTCGTCGCCCCCGTGCTCGCGGCACTCGCCGTGGCGCCGGGCGGCCGGGAGGACCGGCTCGTCGACGACCTCGCCGCGGAGCCCCTCGCCGGGCACGCCGCCCGCGTCCTCGCCGTCGGCATCACCGCCCCGATCGACCTGCCGCCGTTCGACAACAGTCAGATGGACGGGTTCGCGCTCCGCGCCGCCGACGCCGGCGTCCCCCTCCGCGTGGTGGCCCCGATCGCCGCCGGCGCCTCCCCGCCGCCGCTCGCGCCCGGCACGGCCGCGCCGATCATGACCGGGGCGGCCGTCCCCGCGGGTGCCGACGTCGTCGTGCCGGTCGAGGCGGTCCCGCCCGGCCGGTTCCCCGCCGCGCTCGACCTGCCGACCGTGACCATCGCCGAGGCACCCGCGGTCGGGACGTTCGTGCGGCGACGGGGGTCGGACCTCCCGGTCGGCGGGGTGCTCGCGACCGCCGGGGCGGCGTGCGCGCCCGCCCTGCTCGGTCTGCTCGCCGCCGCAGGGGTCGAGCGGGTGACGCTCGTCCGGCGACCACGCGTCCTCGTCGTGTCGACGGGCTCGGAGGTCGCACCGCCCGATGGTGCCGGCGGTGCCGGTGCCGACCGCGGCGGCGTGGCGGGCGCGACCATCGGCGACGCGAACGGTGCCGCGCTCCGCGCCGCGCTCGCCGAGGTGGGCGCGGAGACCCGCGCGGTCCGGGTGCCCGACGACGTCGACCGGTTCCGGGTCGCGGTGACCGCGGCCGTCGGCGACTGGGCCGACCTCGTCGTCACCACGGGCGGGATCAGCATGGGCGCGTTCGAGGTCGTGCGCGAGGCCCTGGAGCCCGCCGGACTCACCGTGACCGGGGTCGCCATGCAGCCCGGCGGGCCGCAGGCGTTCGGCTCCGTGCCCTTCGGCCACCGGGCGGTCCCCGTCGTCGCGTTCCCCGGCAACCCCGTGTCGGCCCTCGTGTCGTTCGAGGTGTTCCTGCGCCCCGTGTTCGCCCGCCACGCCGGCCTGCCCGACCGTCCGGCCGAGTCGTTCCCCGCCGGGGAGGCCGCCGCGTCACCGTCCGGGAAACACCAGATCCGACGGGGCAGGGTGGAGGACGGCACGATCCGCTTCGTCGGCGGACCGAGCTCCCACCTGCTCGCGCACCTCGCCGAGGCGACGCACCTCGTGCACGTCCCCGTCGACACGGACACCGTGTCGCCGGGCGACGTCCTGATCACCTGGAGGATCCGATGACCGACTCGCTCTCCCACGTCCGCCCCGACGGCTCGGCGCACATGGTCGATGTCTCCGGGAAGGACGTCACGACACGGTCCGCCACGGCCACGGCGACGCTCGTCACCCGACCGGACGTCGTCGCCCGCATCCTCGACGGCACGCTCCCGAAGGGCGAGGTCGTCGGCACCGCCCGCATCGCGGCGATCATGGCCGTCAAACGCACGAGCGACCTCATCCCGCTCTGCCACCCGCTGCCGATCAGCGGCGTCGAGGTCGAGGTCACGGGGCAGGACGACCGAGTCGTCGTCACCGTCGCCGTCCGGACCACCGCCCGCACCGGCGTCGAGATGGAGGCCCTCACCGGCGCGAGCGTCGGGGCCCTGACCGTCTACGACATGGTCAAGGCAGTCGACCGCAGCGCCGTCATCACGGACGTCCGGGTGCTCGAGAAGCACGGCGGCCGCTCGGGCGACTGGAGCGCGTCGTGAGCGGGGACGTGCCGGCGACCGGGGCGCCGACGCCGGCGAACGCCGCCGGGGCCGATTTCGGGACCGGGGCTGCGGCCGGAGCCGGGTCCGGGACGTCCTCCGCCGGTCGCGGCCGCGGTGCCGTCGTCGTCGTGTCCACCCAGGCCGCCGCGGACGAGTCCCTCGACACCACCGGCCCCGTGATCTGCGACTGGATGCGGCAGCGCGGGCTCAGTGTCGAGAGCGCTGTCATCGTGGCCGACGGCGGCCCGATCGCCGACATCGTCGCGGCCGAACTCGCCGGCGGCGCCAGGATCGTCGTGCTCACGGGTGGCACCGGTGTCACCCCGACCGACCGCACACCCGAGGCCGTCGCGCCGTTCATCGACCTCGAGATCCCCGGGATCATCGAGGAGCTCCGTCGGCGCGGGGCCCAGGCATCGACCCGCGCCCTGCTCACCCGCGGTGTGGCCGGCCTCGCCGCGGGCGGGACCTTCGTCGTCACGCTGCCCGGGTCGCGCGGGGGTGTCCGCGACGGCCTGGACGTCATCGACGGCGTGCTCGACCACCTGCTCGACCAGGTCGCCGGCGAGGGACACGCGCCCCGCGGTGCCGGAGGTGCGTCGTGAGCGACGAGCGCGGCGGGGCGCACGCGGCCCCGGGCCTCCCCGTCGATGGTGCTGACCGAGCCGGGTCCGGTGGCGGGGGCGAGCCGGGCCTCCCCGACGCCGTCGTGGGCGCCGACGTCGTCGTGCGCGCCGACGTCGTCGACCGCGCGATCAGCGTCGCCGAGCTGGAGGCCGTGGTCCCCACCGACGCCGACGGTGCGGTCGTGACCTTCGCCGGGGTCGTGCGCGACCACGACGGCGGCAAGGGCGTGCACGCGCTCGGGTACGAGGCGCACCCCACGGCCGCGGCCGTCATCGCGCGGGTTGCCGGGGCGATCGCAGGGGAGCACCCCGGTGTCCGGATCGGGGTCCTGCACCGGGTCGGGGACCTCGTCGTCGGGGACGTCGCGCTCGCGGCCGTCGTGGCGTCACCGCATCGGGCCGAGGCCTTCGCGGCGTGCTCCGCGCTCGTCGACCGGGTCAAGGACGAGGTGCCGATCTGGAAGCACCAGCGGTTCACCGACGGGACGGACGAGTGGGTGGCGGCGCTGTAGCCCCCGCCCGCCCCACCCCTTCCGCCCCGCACCCCCTTCCGCCAGTTTTCGACGAACCGATCGTCGTCCGACATCGGGTTCGTCGTTGCATGCCCCGGCAGGTGCTGCGTCCGTCCACACCGACGACCTGGTCGTCGTCCGACAGCTGATCCGTCGTTCGGGAGCACACCACGTCCTCCGTGGCGGCGCGTCCTCTCGGCTCCGGAACGGACGGGCGAGGTCAGCGGCCAGCCGCGCCCCACCCCTCGTCCGCTCGCGGCTGTCCGATGTACGACATACACGCGATGCTGGGGTGCCGCTGTTCGCGGCATAGGCTCCATCGCGATGAGGGCCAGGGGGTCTGGTCGCGGGGGAGTGACATGGAACCGGGAACGCTCGACACGGTGGTGGTCGAAGAACTGACGGCGGAGCAGGGGCGGGCGATGGTGGACGAAGCCGTGCGCGAGACGCTCGGCATTCCGCTCGAGACCTTTCGGGCACGGCTCGAAGCTGGTGCCTACGACGGCATCGACGACGATCAGATCATCCGCCTGATCCTCATGCTTCCGTTCGCTGACTGACCCGTGGCAGCACGGACACCAAGGCAGGCCGTCGAGCGGTTCATGGAGCCGCTGCGTCGAGCCGTTGCCTGCTTGCCCACCGCTGCGAAGATCACGACCGGCGTGGCGCCGAGTGACCCGGGCCGAACGAGAGCCGGGGACCTCAACGGCGGCAAGGGTGTGGACCTCGGGAGCGGCATGCGTCTGGACGCGTAGATGCACTATCTGCTCCGACAGCGCCCGCGCGGGTGGAGCGTGTCGACGTCCGCCTACCGGTACCGCTTCGTCCTGCGCGCGGAAGAGGTGTCCCTGATGCACTGGCACCCCGATGGTCGGAGTACCTACCGACTTCCGCACCTCCACCTGCAGTTGTGCGGGAGCCGCGAGGTCGTGAAGGAGCATCTGCGAACGCCGAGGATGTGCTTCGAGGACGCGACCGAGTGGGCGATCCTCCTCGGCGGAGTCCGACCAGGGCGGGACGACTGGGAACGCGTCCTCGAGACCGGGAGGCGGGACCACCATCGCGCGCGCCGGTGGTGCCTCGACCCGGAAGGCGAGCTCGAGCGCTTACGCTCCGCCGGACCTCGTGTTCCTGGCCGCGCTCGGGTCAGTCGTCGTCCGACGGGTGCCGCGAGGCCGCTCGCCGCGTTGCGATCCGGTTCAGGACAGGTGCGGCGCAGGGTGCGACGCTAGTCCGCGGCGTGGAGGGCGTCGAGCTGCTCGAAGCGTTCTCGGGCGATCTCGGGCACCGAACGGGTCTCGTCGTCCGCGATCCACTGCTCGAACGCGAGTCGGAACACCATCGTGCCGGTTTCGGCCGCGAGCGTCGCTGTGGGTTCGTCGACGTCACGGGCGCGCAGTGTGTCACGCATGGCACGGGACAGCGCCGCCATCTTGAGGAGCTCCCGCTCGTACAGGCCGGAGTTCGCCAGGATGACGCCCTGTCGGCGGCGGGAGAACGCGCGGTGATCGTCCTCGAACCAGGACCCTCCCGTGATCACCGCGAGGCGGACCGCCTCGAGCGGCGTGGTGTCCCGAGGCGCTCCGGCGGCCGCGTCGACGAACGCCGCTTGGAAGTGCTCCTGCCCGGCGAACAGGACCTCGCGCTTGTCCGCGAAGTGGCGGAAGAACGTGCGCTCGGTCACCCCGACGGCAGCGGCGATCTCGGCGACGGTCGTCTCCTCGATGCCCTGCTGAGCGAAGAGCTCGAGGGCAGCGTCGCGGAGCCGATCCCGCGTCCCGGGTGTCCATCGAACCATCCGACGATCATACTGATGACAGCGACTGACTTCGGTGGTACTGTCCATGTCAGACACTGACATCGAGGGTCGCGGCGCGTCCGCGACCGGGAGGAGGCCACGCCATGCGCGCCTTCATCACAGGAGCATCGGGCTGGATCGGGACCGCAGTCACGGACGAGCTGCTCGCGAACGGACACCAGGTCATCGGCCTGGCACGATCGGACGCCTCAGCCGCGAGCCTCGAGGGCAAGGGAGCGGAGGTCCTCCGCGGCGACCTCGACGACCTCGACGCCCTCCGCACCGGCAGCCAGCGCGCCGACGCCGTCATCCACCTGGCGAACAAGCACGACTGGTCGGACCAGGCCGGGACGAACCGGACCGAGCGTGCGGCCGTGCAGACGATCGGTGACACGCTCGTCGGCACGGGCAAGCCGTTCCTCGTCGCGGCGGGCGTCGCCGGGCTGACCCCCGGGCGTCCTGCGACCGAGGCGGACCCGAACCCGAGCCACGGGCCGGACGCACCGCGCGGCGGGACGGAGAACCTCGCGCTCGAGTTCGCGGAGCACGGCGTCGTCCCCGTGAGCCTGCGCTTCGCGCCGTCGGTGCACGGGGCCGGGGACCACGGCTTCGTCAAGATCATCGCCGACGCCGACCGTCGTGCTGGATCGGCCGCGTACATCGGCGACGGCGAGCACCGCTGGGCAGCCGTCCACGTGCGGGATGCCGCGCGGGCCGTGCGTCTCGGCCTCGAGCAGGCGACGCCGGGCCTCGTTCTGCACATCGTGGCGGAAGAGGGCGTCCCCACGAAGGCGATCGCGGAGGCCATCGGCGGTGCGGACGGCCTCCCCGTCGAATCAATCGACCCCGCGGCGGCGCAGGAGCACTTCGGCTTCATGGGGATGTTCTTCGGCATGGACCTGTCGGCGAGCAGCACCCGTACGCAGGAGGTCCTCGGCTGGACACCGACGGGTCCGACGCTCGTCGAGGACATCGCGTCGGGCGGCTACGCGGCCTGACGCACGGGAACCGCGCATGCCGACGACAAGTGCGCACGCGCCCGCATGCGCACTTGTCGTCGGGACGCGCACTCGGGGATGCGCGCTCGGGCCGCCCACTCGGGGACGTGCACGAAGGGGAGGAGCGGGGCCGCGACCGCGCGCACGGCCCCGTCCGCCTACCCTCAAGGGGTGGCACATCTGCTTGGCGCTGAGAACCTGCACCTCGAGTACCCGACGCGCGTCGTCTTCGACAGCGTGTCGCTCGGCATCGACGAGGGCGACCGGATCGGCGTGGTCGGACGCAACGGCGACGGCAAGTCGACGCTCATGAGCCTGCTCGCGCAGCGCATCGAGCCCGACGGGGGCCGGGTGACCCAGCGTCGGGGCGTGACCGTCGGGTTCCTCGACCAGCGCGACGACCTGCCCGCGGGCGAGACCGTCGGCCACGTCGTGGTGGGTGACCTGGCCGAGCACGAGTGGGCGGGCGATGCGCGGATCCGCGACGTCATCAGCGGTCTGGTGGCGGACGTCGACTGGGACGGCCTGGTCGACGACCTGTCGGGCGGGCAGCGGCGTCGGGTGGCGTTGGCGCGCCTCCTGGTCGGCGACTGGGACGTGCTGTTCCTCGACGAGCCGACGAACCACCTCGACGTCGAGGGCATCGCCTGGCTCGCGGAGCACTGCCGGAAGCGGTGGGCGGCGAACCAGGGCGGCCTCGTGGTCGTGACGCACGACCGGTGGTTCCTCGACGAGGTGTCGACGACCACGTGGGAGGTCCACGACGGCATCGTCGAGCCGTTCGAGGGCGGGTACGCCGCGTACGTGCTGCAGCGGGTCGAGCGGGACCGGATGGCCGCCGCGACCGAGTCGCGCCGACAGAACCTCATGCGGAAGGAGCTCGCGTGGCTCCGCCGTGGTGCGCCGGCCCGTACGAGCAAGCCGAAGTTCCGCATCGACGCGGCGAACGAGCTCATCGCCGACGTCCCGCCCGTGCGCGACACCGTCGCCCTGTCGCAGATGGCGACCGCGCGGCTCGGCAAGGACGTCGTCGACGTGCTCGACGCCGGCGTGCAGTGGCCCGAGACGCCCGAGCCAGTCCTCGAGCACGTCGAGTGGCGGATCGCGCCGGGGGAGCGGACCGGCATCCTCGGCCCGAACGGCGCGGGCAAGTCGACGCTGCTCGGCCTGGTCTCGGGCACGGTGCAGCCGACGAGCGGCAAGGTCAAGACCGGCAAGACCGTGCAGATCGCGATGCTCGACCAGCAGCTCGCCGACCTGCAGCAGTACGCCGACGACCGCGTGCGCGAGGTCGTCGGTCGCAAGAAGACCACGTACGTCGCCGACGGCAAGGAGATGACGCCGTCGCAGCTGCTCGAGCGCCTCGGGTTCTCGTCGGCCCAGCTGTCGACCCCCGTGAAGGACCTGTCCGGCGGGCAGAAGCGGCGCCTCCAGCTCATGCTCATCCTGCTCGACGAGCCGAACGTGCTCATCCTCGACGAGCCGACGAACGACCTCGACACCGACATGCTCGCCGCCATGGAGGACCTGCTCGACTCGTGGCCCGGCACCCTGCTCGTCGTCTCGCACGACCGGTACCTGCTCGAACGCGTCACCGACCAGCAGTACGCCGTGCTCGGGCACCGGTTCCGGCACCTGCCCGGTGGGGTCGAGGAGTACATGCGGCTCCGTGCGGCCGGGTCGGCCGCACCGCGGGACGCGTCCGCGGCGACGGCACGGGTGGCCGCGGCGGCCGATGCGGGCGCACGCGGGGGCGCCGGTTCCGCGGGTGCCGGTGGCGCTGTTGCCGGTGCGGCGGGTGCCGGTGCGGCGGGTGCCGGTTCGGCGTCGGCCGGGAGGGACGGGGCGGGCCCGGCGGCGGGCCTCCCGGCCGTCAGCGGTGCGGACCGGCGGGCCGCCGAGAAGGAGATGTCCTCGCTCGACCGGCGCATCGCCCGCGCAGGGCAGGACCGGCAGCAGGTGCTCGACGCGTTCGCGGCCCACGACCAGGCGGACTACGCCGGGCTCGGGGACCTGCAGGCGAAGCTCGCGGCGGTCGATGCGGAGCTCGAGCAGCTCGAGACGCGGTGGCTCGAGGTGGCGGAGCTGCTCGGGGCGTAGGTGCCGGGCGGGCCGGGCGGGCGCGACGGGCGGGGCCGGGCCGGCGGGGCGGGGCGCGGCGCGGCATGACTGCGCGTGCCGACGACAAGTGCGACGCGCTGACGACCGCGCAGTTGTCGTCGGGGCGCGCAGTCGGGGTCAGGCCCAGGGATCGTGCACCCAGTCCGGCAGCGGGCGGAGGTGTCCCCACGCGAACCGGCTCTCGGCGACGAAGTCCTGCACGTCGTTGGCGAAGCGCCAGGCGAAGCGGTCGTCGGGCTCGTCCTCCTGTAGGAAGATCCCGACGCTCTCGTCGGCCATCGTGACTTCGAGCAGGTGCTCGTTCTCGCCGAGCGGTGCGTCGAGCCGGAGCGGAACGCGCTCCTCGGGCGCTGCCAGCGCGTCGGGGACGAACTCCGCGCCGATGCGGATCCAGGTGCCGTCGGAGGGCTGGCGGAACGGGCTCCTGCCCGGCAGTGCGGTGACGATCCCGATTTGGACCGACTCCCGCTCCTCGGGCGTGAGCATCGCGTCGAGAACCGGCTCGACGACCCGCGGGATCGTCTCGGTCAGGAACGACTGGACCGTGCGCATGGTTCAGTCGCCCAGGCTGATGCTCAGCGAGCGGAGCAGCCCCGCCAGCTGCGTCCGGTCGGTGGGGGAGAGGTCCGCGAGGATCGCCGCCTCGGCCTCGACCAGTCCCGCGATCGCGGCGTCGACCGCCGTCCGACCCTCGGGCGTCAGCGTGACGAGGACGCCTCGGCCGTCGCTCGGGTCCGTTCGCCGCTCGACGAGCCCCCGGTCCGCCAGGCGGTCCACGCGGTTCGTCATCGTGCCGCTCGACACCAGGGTCTGCTGCAGCAGCGCCTTCGGGCTGAGCTCGTACGGCTCGCCCGCGCGGCGCAGCGCCGACAGGACGTCGAACTCCCACGACTCCATGTCCCCGGCCGCGAACGCCGTCCGCCGCGCGCGGTCGAGGTGCCGGGCGAGCCGCCCCACCCGCGACAGCACGTGCAGCGGCGCGAAGTCGAGGTCCGGTCGCTCGCGATGCCACGCCGCGACGATGCGGTCGACCTCGTCCTCCTGCGGCATCCGTCCATCATGGCAGCGGTGGCGGCGGACGGGAGGGACGGCGCGGGCTGGTGGTGGGCCTCCCGGCCGGCGGGTGGTCCGGTCGGTCGCTGGACGGGAGGGGCGGTGCGGGCTGGTGGCGGGCCTCCCGGCCGGCTGATGGTGGCGCTGGTCGGCGGACGCACGGGGCGGCGGATGCTGCATGGGATGATGTCGGGGCGCCTTCGGGCGTGGTCCGCCTTGGTGTAATGGCAGCACATCAGCCTTTGGAGCTGTGGGGTCCGGGTTCGAATCCTGGAGGCGGAGCCGGCCGGGCAGGCAGCCGTGGAGGCCTAGGATCCAGCACGTGGCAGGACGGTGCAATGTAAATCTCTCGGTGCGCGCCGCAGCGCGGATAGTGGTTCATGTCCTTCAGGCCCTGGCAGGAGTGATGACTTCCTTGGGCTCAAGGGGCGCTACCGGACCTGGGCCCGGCCTCAGCCCGGAGTTCAAGAAGCGAGACGAGTACCGTCCCTAGCCGGGCGCGTCCTGGCCGGCAGCGGTGGACGACCCTTGCCATTGGTGGAGTCCTAGGCGGCTCCTGCAGACCGTCACCGCGGTTCGAAGCACGAACGCCAGTCCCGGTGCGGCTGAGTCGGGTCCGAGGTTGGCGTGTGTGGGCGTCCCGAGAGAACAGCCCTGTTGAGTCGCGGAGGCGGCTCGGTGTGGTCGAAGCGTGGCGATGTCGGAGCGGCGAGAAGCATCGAACGCGTCGGCGGTGCCGAATGAGGTGACATGGAGGTCGCGTCTGGGGATCGAGGTCCGGCGTGAGCGGGCTCGCGCGTGCCGAGGCTGATCTGGAGCGGGCTCGTCAGCCGCGCGCAGCTTTCTCCGGGCTCGTCACCCACGTCGAGCACAAGCAGCTGATCGTCGAGAACGATTTCCACGGCTTCCCGAGGCGCTGAGCAACAGGTCAGCCACATCATCCTCGAGCACAAGCACTCCGCCGTAGTGAACTTCGATCGAAAGTGCGGAGCCGGCGCGGACCAGGAAGAGGAAGCCGACTGGCTCGCGGGCGAGTTCCTCGTGCCGTGGGATGCAGCTTTGAGGCAAGCGTGGCGGGACGCCACGGACGATGACGTCGCGCGGCGCTACCAAGTCAGCATCGCGCCATCGCGTCGACCCATGAATCAGTCCGGAGCGCGCCGCCTAGTGTTCTACTCACGGCGGAAGCAGGGCCTGGGCAGAGCTGCACTGGGCTGGACCTCCACCAACTTCGGTGCCGTGGAACGGATCCCCGAAACGCGTGGAACGCCCGGGGACACTGGGATCCGCGACCGGCGCCACCACTGGCGTCTGCGAATAGACCGAACACCTCGCCGGCGCGGGGCCGTTCAGCAGCCCCTCGGCCCGGCCGTCGTCCGCCCGCTCCTGTCCGCGGGTCCAGCGGGCCGCCCGACGATCACTTGAACCCGGCCGTCTTGATCGACTCGGTGATCTGCTTCTGGAAGAAGAAGAACAGGAGCAGTGTCGGGATCGCCGCCACGGTCGACGCCGCGACGATGTAGCTCTCGGACGAGGCGTACTGCTGGTGGAACGTCGCGATCCCGACCTGCACCACGCGCAGGTTCGGGTTCGACGTGATGGTCAGGGGCCACACGAACGAGTTCCAGTTCGCCAGGAAGAAGAACACCGCCAGCGCGGACAGGATCGGCCGGGACAGGGGGAGCACGACGCTCCAGTAGATCCGCCAGTACCCCGCGCCGTCGACGAGTGCGGCCTCCTCCAGCTCGTCGGGGAGTCCCATGTAGAACTGCCGGAGCAGGAAGATCCCGAAGGCGTTGAAGATCGACGGCACGATCAGGCCCCAGTAGCTGTCGAGCATGCCGAGGAGCCGGACGATCTCGAACTCCGGGATCAGGACGACCGGCAGGCTGACGAGCAGCGTCGAGAAGATGATGAGGAACACCGTCTCGCGACCGCGGAACCGCAGGCGGGCGAGTGCGTACGCGGCCATCGAGTGGAACCAGAGTGCCGCGACCGTCACGACCGCCGAGACGAACGCGCTGTTGAGCATGTACCGCGCGAACGGGACCTGCGTGAAGACGTAGACGAAGTTCGACAGGGTCCAGTGCGCCGGGAGCAACGAGCCGCTGAAGATCTCGGACTCGCCCTTGAACGAGCTGAGCACCATGTACACGAGCGGGAAGATCGCGAGGACACCGACGACGACGCCGACCACGAACAGGATCGTGTTCTTCCGCGTCCACCGCCGTTCGCGCGTCCGCCGCAGCTGCGGCGCGCGTGCGTCGCCCGTCTGCGCCGACACGGACACCGCTGGGTCGTCGATGCGGAGATCGCTACTCGTCATCGATCCGCCCTCCCTTCGTGATGCGGAACATGAACGCGCTCCAGGCGAGGAGGACGAGGACGAGGACGGACCCGATGGCCGCCGCGTACCCGTACTCGCCGTAGAGGAACGCCTGTTGGTAGATGTAGAAGATGAGCAGCGAGGTCGAGTCGGCCGGCCCGCCGCCGGTCAGGATGTAGATGAGGTCGAAGCCGCCCGTGATGACGGCGATCGTGACCGTGATGAGCACGAAGAGCGCCGTCGGCCGGAGCATCGGCCAGGTGATCGACCAGAACCGCTGCCACGCGGTCGCGCCGTCGATGCGGGCCGCCTCGTACAGCTCCGCGGGGATGTCCTGCAGCCCCGACAGGAAGATCACCATGTAGTAGCCCATCTGGAACCAGATGCTGATCACGACGACGGTGCCGAGCGTGTACCGCGGGTCGCCGAGCCATGAGATCCCGTGCACCCCGACGGTCGCGAGCAGCTGGTTGACGTAGCCCACCTTGTCCGAGAGCAGGAACTGCCACATGAGCCCGACGACGACGAGGCTGATCACGTAGGGCGCGAACAGGGCGCTGCGGATGGCGCCGATGAACGGGATCCGCTGCTGGACGAGCAGGGCGAGGAGCAGCGACACGACGAACACCGACGGCACGAGCACGACGAGGTACGTCACGGTGACGCCCGCGCTCTGGAGGAACGCCGGGTCGTGCACCATCCGGACGTAGTTCTGGACGCCGATGTACGTCAGGTTGCCGAAGCCGTCGAGCCGGAAGAACCCGAGCACGATCGCGATGACCATCGGGATGAAGACGAACAGCAGCAGGCCGAGGGAGTCGGGCAGCAGGAACAGCAGTGCTGCGAAGCCCTCTCGGCGGGCGCGTGCGCGTCCTGCCGTTCGCCGACGCGGCGGTGCCGCGGCGGGGCCGGTCCCGGACGTCGTCGTCCGGTCCGCGCGGATGGTGGTGGTCACAGCAGCGTCGCTCCCTGGTAGGTCTGCATGAATGCCTCGATGGCGGACTCGGCCCGCGCCGCTTGTCCTGCAGCGTCGCCGCCGGCTGCCTGCACCTGCTGGATCGCGTCGGAGATCGCCTTGTACACGACCGGTGGGTACCGCGGCTCACCGCGACCGGTCGGCAGGACGACGTCGTGGAAGAACTTGAGCTTCGCGTCGTCGTACGCGCCCTTCGCCTGCATCACCCGGTCCACGGACCGCCGTGGCGGCATGTCGGACTTGGCGACCGTGCACCAGTCGACCAACCGTTGGACGCTGTCGTCCGCCATGCTGCCGACGGTCTCGACGACGAACTTCGCGGCGGCCTCGGGGTTCCGTCCGCGCGCGTTCACACACCAGGCCCACCCGCCCAGCACGGTCCGTGGGGTCCCGCCGGGCGGCGTGGGGAGCGGGAAGATCCCGTAGTCGAACTTCGGTTGCTCGCCGCGGAACCCCGCGACCTGCCAGATGCCCGACTGCCACATGGCGGCGTAGCCCGCGGCGAAGGCGCCAGGGAGGTCCCCTGCGGCCGGATCGGTCCGCGGCGCCACCCCGGTCGACACCGACCGGCCGAAGAGCTCGAGCGCCGCGGTGACCGGCGCGCTGTCGAACGACGGCTTCTGGTGCTCGTCGACGACGTCACCGCCGCCCTGCCACATCCACGGGTACCAGGTGAAGTTCTGGAAGTAGCCGGGCACCGTCTCGAACACGAGCCCGGACTGCTTGTCGGTCGTGAGCCGGTGCGCGACGTTCAGCATCTGGTCCCAGGTCCTGGGGATGTCGCCCTCGCTCAGGTGCGCCTTCTCCCAGGCCGGCACGCTGTAGTACATCGCGAGCGGCTCGACCTCCATCGGCAGCCCGTAGACGCCCTTGCCGATCCGGCGCGTCGCGAGGATGTCGGGGTCGAAGTCGTCGATGGCCTCCTGCGTCATGTACGGCGCGAGGTCGAGCAGCGCTCCGCCGTTCGAGTAGCGGAGGAAGTCGCCCGGGCTGATCAGGAACACGTCGGGGCCGTCGCCGGACGCGAAGGCCGTGGCCAGCCGTGTGTTCGACGGGTCGGTGAAGTTCGGGATGTACACGTTCCGGACCTGTTGGCGGTGCCGGGTGTTCCAGTCGCGCACGGCCTTCTCGAACCAGTCGCTCTGCGTCTTCACCTGGCCGGTCCCGGACAGTGGCGCGTAGAACTGCCAGAACTGCAGTGGCTCGTCCGCGCTCGACGCGCGGGTCGAACATCCGGCGAGGGAGATCGTGGTGGCGGCGGCGGCGGCGGCGGCGGCCACGCCGGCGGCTCCGGTGAGGAAGCCGCGTCGGCTGAGACCGGTGCTGGAGGTGCTCGTCATGGTGCTCCTCGGGTTCGACCGATGGGTGGGGGAGGGGCGCGGGACTCAGACCGCGACGTCGCCGCACAGGTGGACCCGGACGCCGAGTCGGTCGAACGCGGTCGCTTTCGCGACGAGCGCCCGGTCGGCGGTGGCCGCGTCGGGGGCGTAGACCACCGAGAGGTGGTTCGCCCGGTGCCGCGCCATGAGCTGGTCGCGGCTGACGCCGTGCAGCACGGCGTGCATCATCGGCCACTCCGGGTTCGTCGCCGCCCACCGGCGTTCGGACTCCTCGGGCGGGAGGCGCACCGCGGTGCCGCGGCCGATGTCGATCTGGAGGTCCTGCCCGTCGAGCCACACGCGGGACCACACGATCTCGCCCGGCTTCGACACCGCGCGGATCGTCGATCCCCCGAGCGGGAAGAAGACGCGGTCCTGCCGCCATCCCTCCGCGCCGGCGTACCCACCGTCGACGTGCGACGGCGGGATCGAGCCGGAGATCTCGAACACCCAGGTGAAGTCCCCCTCGAACTCCTCACCCCAGCGGATGTCGTGGAGCGTGGTCGACGGGTCGAGGCCCATGGCCGTCCAGACGCGGTTCGTGACGAGCGCGTCGACGGCGACACCCTCGTCGGCCTCGTTGAAGTGCGGCAGGGCGAGTCCGTCGTAGAGCACGCGGCTGCCGTCACGACTCGTGACCGGCGGCCGGTCCGGGTCGTTGAGGAGGCCCTCCGCGAAGTCCGACGCCGGGCACGTGTCCTTCAACCCCTGCTGGTACTGGATGCCGACGGCGTCGAGGCCGAAGTCGTCCGCGATCCGGAGCGCTGCCACGTACATCGCGCACTGCCAGCGGACCTGCCGCTCGGTGAGTTCCGTCGCCTCGTCCGCACCGAAGCGGAAGGTGAACCCCCGCTCCTCGACGAAGCGTCGGACCGCGTCGGCCTCGCTGTCGGGGACGCGTTGCATCTCGGCCCACAGGGCGGACTGCGACAGCCGCTCCTTGTAGACCCCGAGGCGGTTGAGCACCTCGTCGTCGATGATCGCGTTGTACATCCCCATGCAGCCCTCGTCGAACACACCGATGATCGCCTTGTCGGTGCGGAGGACGTCGGCCACGGCGACACCGAGGTCGCGCGCGGCGCCCGCGGGGATGTCCGGGAGCTCATGGACGTGCGACGTGTCATGGGTGACCGAGCCGGTCTCGAGCCACGTGTGCAGGCCGTCGAGGAACCAGCGGTCGGTGAAGTCGACGCTCCAGAGCGTGGAGTAGGGGATCCGTGCCTTGGTCAGGCCGCCGTTCAGGCCGAGCAGTCCGACGAGTCCGGGCCAGTCACCGACGAAGTTCGCGACGGTCAGCACCGGGCCGGCGTGGTCGCGCAGACCGGCGAGCACGTGGTGGGAGTACTGCCACCCCGCGATCGCGACGACGAGCGGAGCGTCGGTCGGGATGCCGCGGAACACCTCCATGCCCATCCGCTGGCTCGAGATGAGGCCGTGCCCCGTCACCGGGTCGACCGGGAGCGCCCGCACCACGCGGCGGCCCATGGCCGCGACGGCGTCGGTGATCGCGGCCTCCATCCGGGCCTGCGTGGGCCAGGTGGCCGTGTTCGCGCTCTCGCGGAGGTCGCCGCTCGCGACCAGGTAGACCGTGTCCGGTTCCGCGACGGGCCGTGGGACCGCGGTCGGCAGGACGGTGGTCATCGTCGTGCCCCAGCGGCACGGTCGCCGACCGAACGGTCGAGGACGTCGACGCGCCGGACGGTGCTGAGGGGGTGTTCGAGGCTGTTGCGCATGAGGGCTCCCGCTCCTGCGTCCGGTCGACGTTGACCGGGGCGCTCCGCCATTGTGCACGAAATCGATTTCACCGTCAAGGTGTTTCCGGCGCCCATCCGGCCGGCCGGATCAGGGGGCCTGGAGGCGCGGTCCGGCCGGCCGGATCAGGGGCCCTGGAGGCGCGGTCCGGCCGGTTCCACCGTGTGCCGGAGGACGATCGTGCGGGACGGCTGGGTGTCTCCGGCGATCCGTTCGAGGACGAGCCGCGCGGCGGTCGCCCCCATGTGGCCGGCCGGCAGACGCACGATCGTGACGGCCCGGGGGGAGATCGTCGTGAACGGCAGCGCGCCGACGACGGCGACGCCGAAGCGGAGCGGCGAGAGCCCGTGCTCGTCGAGCACCTGGAGCACCCCGACCCCCATGAGGTTGTTCGCCGCCACCACCGCGTCCGGCGGTTCCGGCAACGCGAGCAGGGCCTCCATGGCCGACACACCGCCGTCCACCCGGAAGTCCGAGTGCCACAGCAGCCCGTCCTCCGGCGCGTGGCCGGTCGCTCGCGCGACGGCGTCGGACCACCCACCGGCGCGCTCGACGGCGGTCGAGACGTCCGCCGGGCCGGTGATGCAGGCGATGCGCCGGTACCCCTCACCGATGAGGTGCTCGGTGGCCTCGCGCCCGGCCTCGCGGTTGAACATGGTGACCACGTCGACGTCGTCGCGGCTCGGCCGGTCGACCGCGACGACCGGCCGTCCCCGCGCGACGACACCGCCGAGGTCCGACATCGCCGACGCGGGGGCGACGATGATGCCGGCCATGTTCTCGGACTCGGCGATGCGGAGGAACTCGGCCTCGCGTTCGACCGACTCGTCGGTGTTGCAGAGCACGACCGAGTAGCCGGCGTCGTTGACGACGTCGGCGACCCCACGCGCCATCTCGGTGAAGTACGGGTTCTCGATGTCCGGGATCACGAGTGCGATGACCTCGGAGTTCCGTCGCCGCAGCGTCCTCGCGGTCCGGTTCGGCGTGAACTGCAGGTCCTCCGCCGCGCGGCGCACTCGGCGCACCTTGTCGGGGGAGACGTTCGAGCCGTTGAACACGCGGGAGACCGTCGCCGGCGACACCCCGGCGCGCGACGCCACATCGTAGATCGTCGTCGCCACCTCGGCCCTCCCGTCGTTGACACCCCGTCCCGCGAACCATACAGTGCGGCGCACGGTCTCTGAAATCGGTTGCACCCACGGCAGTGTGCGGCGGGGCCGTGCGGGCTGCCGACCCCGACGTGGAAGGACCCCTGATGCTGCACGACATCGCCACGATCCGACGGACCGAGACCCGGTCGATCAGTCCGGAGAACCCCGACGGCGCACGAGGGGGTGGCGGCCGTGCGACGGACGGGACCGGTGCCGAGAGTGCCCGGGACCTCGGGCCGGGCTGGAAGGTGTCGCCGAGCGTCGACGTCGCCCCGGGCGCCACGTACGACCTGGCGGGGATCACCGGCCCCGGACGGATCACCCACCTCTGGATCACGACGCACACCGACCACTGGCGCACCCTCGTCCTCCGCGCGACGTGGGACGACGCCGACGAGCCGGCCATCGAGGTTCCCTACGGCGACTTCTTCTGCTCCGGCTGGGGGCGCTTCGCCCAGGTGTCGTCGCAGGTCGTCGCGGCGAACCCGAACGGCGGGTTCAACAGCTACTGGCCCATGCCGTTCCGGCGGAACGCGCACCTGACCCTCGAGAACACGTCGACGGTGCCCGCACGGGTGTACTTCCAGGTCACCTACGAGCTCGGGGACGTCGGTGACGACGCCGCCTACCTGCACGCGCAGTGGCGCCGGAGCAACCCGTTGCCGGACGGCGAGACGCACGTGCTGCTCGAGGGCGTCGAAGGACGCGGCCACTACGCGGGGACCTACCTGGCGTGGGGGGCGAACGCGCCGGGCTGGTGGGGCGAGGGTGAGATCAAGTTCTGGATCGACGACGACACCGACCACCCCACGATCTGCGGCACGGGCACCGAGGACTACTTCGGCGGCGCGTGGAACTTCGACGTGCCCGGGCAGGGGTACACCGCCTTCTCGACGCCGTACCTCGGGATGCCGCAGGTCATCCGTCCCGACGGGCTCTACGACAGCCAACAGCGGTTCGGGATGTACCGGTGGCACCTGGCCGACCCGATCACCTTCCGGACGGGACTGCCGCGGGTCGACATCCAGGCCCTGGGCTGGCGGAGTGGTGGCCGGTACCTGCCCCTCCACGACGACATCGCCTCGACCGCGTTCTTCTACCTGGACCGACCGACCGCCGCCCGTCCTCCGGCACCCACGCACGACGCCATGGAGGTCCACCTCGGCTCCGGCGCTGCTCCGCGCGCGAGCTGAGCAGCCCGGTACCGGCCGACGACCCGGCGCGGGCGCCGACCGACGGGCAGGGGTGCCGGACGGCGGGCTCGCGGCGCTGCCCGCCGGCCGGCGGGTGCCGGCCGGCGGGCAGGCCGGCACCCGCGTCAGTCGCGGAGCTCGAGTTCGACGACGTCGCCCGCCGCCAGCGTGACCGGTCCGCTGCCGAAGCGACCCGCCGCCTCCAGGTCGACCGTGACCGAGCGCGCGTCCAGCACGCCCCCACGGAGCAGCAGGCGCGCCTGCCCGTCGTCGACGACCACCTCGCCCCACCCGCGGGCCGTGGTGACGAGGCAGCGGAAGACGCCGTCGCGCACCGCGGCGGCACGTGGCGCGAGGTGCAGCGTGCCCGTCGTGGCGTCCCAGGCAGTCCCCGTCAAGGCGAGCAGGACGCCCCAGCTCGCCATCGACCGGGCGTAGTGGTTCCCGCACTCCACCTCGTTCCACGGGTTCCGCTTCCGGCCGTCGTACCGGTCGCGGACCGCGCGCACCAGCTCGAGCGCCTCGTCGACGAGTCCCTCGTACACGAGGGTGGTCGCGACCTGGTACTCGATGCCGCTCCAGACCTCGTCGCTGTACACGAACGGGATCCGTGGCCGACCCCCACGCGGCCACGAACAGAGCAGCAGGCCGCGGTCGTCGTCGAGCGCGTACGTGCGCTGCACGCTGTGGAAGTCGGCGAACCCCCTCCGGAAGTTGTGCTCGTACACGGCACGCACCGCGCTCCGGACGTGGTCCTCCGGCAGGACGTGTCCCAACCCCGCGAGGTGCGCGAGGGTCTGGCCGAACAGCTGGTCCGACAGGCACCCGGTCCCGTACTGGTAGCGGTGGGCATCGACGTCGTCGGTCCGTTGCTCGTAGTACTCGCCGTTGAACAGCAGTGCGTCCATCCGCTCCGCGCCCCGCTCGGCCGCCTCCCGGTACCGGTCGACCGCGGCCTGGTCGCCGAGGTGCTCCGCCATCGCCGCCGCTGCCCGGAGGGCCGCGAAGAACATCGAGTTCGCCAGGGAGTTCTCGCCGTGGAACTCGATGTCGTACGTGTTGTGCTGCTCGCTGTCGAGCACGCCGTCGCCGTTCGCGTCCCACGTCCGGAACGCGAACTCGAGCGCCAGCTGCGCCGCGGGCCAGAGTTCCGCGAGGAACCCGTCGTCGCCGCTGAACCGCCACTCGCGGTACAACCGCACGATCGTCCCCATCTGGCCGTCGACCGCAGGGTGGAACTCGTGCGGGTCGTTGCCGAAGACCGCGTTGGTGCGGAACCGCATGCGGCCGTCGGGCAGCGTCTCGTCGAGGAACTCGGTCCGCCGTGCGCTCCGCTCGAGTGACGGGAACAGGTTCGCCACGGTCTGCGCGTAGTTCCAGACGTGCGTGCAGGTGCCTTCGCAACTGCCGACGTGGTCGAAGCTGCCCTCCCACGCGGCGAACCGGCCCTCCTCCGAACCGTCGTCGAGCAGGAGGCACGTGGTGCTCCGCAGCGCGACGAGCGTCGACGACACCGCGTCGACGACCTCCGGCGGCAGCGTCGAGTCGAACAGGGCGTCGTGGAACGCGAGGGTGTCGCGCTCGAGCGCCTCGAGGGACCCGGTCAGGTGCTCGGCGACCGCCCAGGCGTCGGTGTGTCGGGTCGCGTAGTGGTTGCGGACGACCTGGTCCTCGTGGGTGTTCGGCAGGCCGCAGTTGCCCTGCCACGCGCGGGGCCGGTTCGGGACGTGCCAGGTGAGCAGGAACTCGAACGTGTGGGTCTCGTCCGGTGCCAGGACGTGTGCGACGGCGAGGCTGCCGACCCGCTGACGCGGGAGCCGCGTGACGTCCGTCTCGTCCTCGAGGGTGAAGGCGATCGGCGGCTCCAGGCGACCGTCCTCGGTGAAGTCGTCCCAGAACAGCTGGACGCCGTCCTGCCAGCGGTCGACGGGCCACTGCTCCGTCATGGTCGCGTCGGCGTCGGTCGTCGCCAGCATGGCGGTGCCGTACCGCGGGTGCTCGGGTGGCAGGTCCGTGCCGAAGACCAGTCCGGTGAGTCCGGGCTCGCGACGGCCCGTCACGGTCGGGATCCCCTCGACCACCGGCGCCTGGAACATGTCGTGCCCCCGATGCCCGATCGGGTTCGACATGGACCCGGCCACGCTCACCTCGACCGGCGTGTCCAGGGGGTTGTGCACCTGGTAGCGGATCACGGCGCCCGGCAGCCCGGAGGCGTCCACGTCGAGGGGCACGAGGGGCGTGAACGCGGTCATCTCGACGTCGACGGGGACCGCGTCGTCGGTGAGGTCGATCCGGAGCAGCGGGTACTCGCCCCGCATCGCGCTGCCGGCGAACCGCGGCAGTCCGGCGACCTTGCCGATGTGGTAGCCCGAATCGCCCTCATGGGGTCCCGGCAGGCGCGACTCCAGCACCCGGGTCACGGCGGCACGGCCGGGTACCGCCGCGCGCAGGGCGAAGAACGTGAACGGGAGCCAGGTCCCCTTGTCCGGGTGGTTCGCGATCTCCCAGTCCCGGAACTCGCCGCGCGCGCCGACGGACACGTTGCCCGTCCCGATGCCACCGAGCGGGAAGGCCGCGACCGTGTCGGTGGCGGGATGGACCCGGAGGCCCGACCAGGGTCGGGCCCGGACCCCCTGCTCGTCCGGGGCGACCGTTTCCGCCGCTCCCGGTGTCTCGGCCGTCGGGGCCGCGGCGAGCGCCGGTCCCGGGTGTGCAGACGTCGTGGTCATCGTGCTCCTTTGCTCGAATGGGCCGAGCATCGCAGAAACCGATTTCACGCACAAGAGGCTGATCCGGCATCCGTCATCCCGCTCCTGGCGGGGATTTGCGAGCATCGCGTGGGACTCGCTGTTGACATCCGGGCGCAGCGGCGGTTCACTGCGTGTAATCGATTTCGGTCGAGATGCCAGATGCAACGACGCATTGAAGGGATCCACCGTGTACGCACCCGGACCACGGCAGACCGGCGGGACACCCGCCGGCGCCGGTCACCTCCTCAGCCGCCGGACCCTGCTCCAGGGTCTCGGTGTCGCAGCGGCCGTCCCGGCCCTGTCGGCCGTCCTCTCCGCCTGCTCGACGGGCGGTGGTTCCGGCGGCGGCAAGCTCACCTTCGTGTACATGGGGAACGCGACGCAGCAGAAGGCGACGAAGCAGGCGTACCAAGCGTTCATCAAGAGCCACCCCCGGATCGACTTCGAACCCCAGGGGATCGCGAGCAACAACTGGGCGTCGTTCGCCAACACGCTGTCGACCCGGATCGCGGGCGGACAGACGCCGGACGTCATCGACATCGCGACGGAGGGCCTCGGGATCTTCCGGTCCAAGCAGCTCGTCGCGCCCCTCGACCCCTACATCGCGAAGCACCGGGCGGCGATCGACGACTACTACGCCGACCTGCCGCCTCGGTACAAGGCGGTGAACGACCAGTTCGGCAACCCCGGCAAGACCACCTACTACATGCCCGGCGGGTTCAACACCGTCGCCCTCTACTGCAACGAGGAGGTCTTCGCCAAGGCCGGTGTCGACCTGCCCGGTGACGAGGACTGGACCTGGGACGACTTCGAACGCGCCGCGGCCAAGATCAAGCAGAAGACCGGCGCGTACATCCTGAACTTCACGAGCGACCAGTTCGCCTACATCATGCCGTGGCTGCTCACCAACGGCGCCAGCACGTTCAACGCCGACTGGACCAAGCCCACCATCGACTCGGACGCCGCGATCGAGGCAGCCGAGTACTGCCGCATGATGGTCGCCAAGGGGTACGCGCCGAAGCCCGGCGGCACGTTCGACGCGCCCACTGCGCTGTCCCAGGGCAAGCTCGCGTCGCTCGCCGGTGGTCGCTGGCCGAACATCGACATGCAGCGTCTGGACCTCGTCGACAAGGTGCGCATCGTCAAGTCGCCCATGAAGACGGTCTCGGCCAGCCCGATCGGCTGGGACGCGTTCCCGATCCTCAAGGCATCGCAGGACAAGGACGACGCCTGGACCTTCATCGAGTACCTCACGACCAAGGAGTCGGCGATCACGGCCGCCAAGGCCGGTGGCTCGAACGTCCCGGCCCGCAAGTCGGTCGCGCTCAGCTCGGCGTTCCTCGACGGCGCACCGAAGGGCACCGAACTGCTCTACCAGATCGCCCAGGACGCGACACCCGTGCCCTCGATCAACCGGGGCGCCGAGAGCGAGCAGGCGATCGAGGCGGCGTGGCTCAAGATCCTGCTCGGGAACGGCGACCCGGCCGCCACGCTGAAGCAGGTGAACGAACAGTTGGAGGCGCTGCTGTGACCGCCGCGGTGACCAGCACCGTCGCGCGGGCGGGTGCCAGGCGTCCCGCTCCGGCCGGCTACCGGCAGCCGAACTGGCTCGGGTACGCCTTCCTCAGCCCCGCGCTGCTCCTGTTCATCGTGTTCATCGCGGTGCCGTTCGTCGCGACCATCGTCCTCGCGTTCTTCTCGTGGGACCTCCTGACGCCGGCGCGCCCCGTGGGCCTGGCGAACTTCGGGCGGCTGTTCATCGACGGCACCCTCGGGCACGCACTGCTCAACACGTTCGTCTTCGCGTTCGCGTCGGTGGTGACGCACGTCCTGGGCGCGATGCTCCTCGCGGTCGCGGTGAACCGGGCGATGAACCGGGTGCTGTCGTACTTCGTGCGGGCGGCCGTGTTCTTCCCGTTCCTGATCTCGTGGGCCGCGGTCGCGCTGCTCTGGAAGTACGTGCTCGACCCGTCGTTCGGGTACGTGCAGTACTACCTGCACCTGGTCGGGGTCGCGGCGCCGCAGTGGTTCACGGACCCGCACTGGGCGCTGGCGTCGTTGATCGGCGTCGACTTCTGGCACACCATCGGGTACACCTTCGTGATCATGCTCGCGGGTCTGCAGACCGTCCCGTCCGAGCTCCAGGAGGCCGCGCGCACCGACGGCGCGAGCGAACGACAGGTGTTCCTGCACATCACGCTGCCGCTGATGTCGCCGACGATCTTCTTCGCGACGATCATCACGTTCATCGGGGCGTTCCAGATCTTCGACCCCATGCAGATCATCACGAGCGGCGGACCGGACAACGCCACGATCTCGGTCGTGATGTACCTGTACCGGACCGGGTTCCAGGCCTTCCAGATCGGTTACGCGTCGGTGATCGCGCTCGTCGTGTTCGTCGTGATCATGGCGGTCACCGCCCTGCAGTTCTGGGCCTCGCGGAAGTGGGTGTACGAGCAGTGACCGCCTCGATCCTCGAGACCGCAACATCGCCGCGGACCGTCACCGAGCCTCCCGTGCGGCGGCGGCACCGCCGGTTCCGGACCGGGTCCCGCGTGCTCGACCTCGTCCTCCTGCTCCTGGGCCTCCTCATGGTGTCGCCGCTCGTGTGGCTCATCTCGACGAGCCTCACGGCGGCGGGGTCCGCGTTCGCGCTACCGCCGACGTGGATCCCGACGCCGTTCACCGTGCAGAACTTCGCGGGGGTGTCCCAGCTCATCCCCTTCGGCGAGATGTTCCTGAACAGCCTCGTCGTCGCGTCGCTCAGCACCCTCGGTGCGCTGACGACGAGCACCCTGGCGGCGTACGCGTTCTCGCGCCTGCGGTTCCGCGGCAGCGGCGTGCTGTTCGTCGGGATCCTCAGCGCGCTGATGGTGCCGGTCCAGCTGACGGTGATCCCGGTGTTCATCATGATGCGCACCCTGCACCTCATCGACACCCTGGCGGCGCTCGTCCTGCCGCTGCTGGTGAACGTCTTCGACATCTTCTTCCTGCGGCAGTACTTCAACTCGATCCCGCTGGAGCTCGACGAAGCCGCGCGCATCGACGGGGCGGGGCACCTGTGGATCCTGTTCCGGATGCTCGTGCCGCTGTCCGGGCCGGCGATCGCGGCGCTGGTGATCCTGAACTTCCAGGCCGCGTGGAACGACTACTTCGGGCCGCTCATCTTCCTGAACAGTCCGCAGCACATGACGCTGCCGATCGGGCTCGTCACGCTGCAGGCCGGCCAGGGCGGAGGACCGGCGGTGGTCGTGTTCGCCGCGATCACGCTCGTCGTCCTCCCGGTGCTCGTGCTGTTCCTCGTCTTCCAGCGCAGCTTCGTCTCGAGCATCGCGCAGAGCGGGATCCGCGGATGAGCGCCGCGGAGCCCGCCGCCACGACACAGGCCCGTACCGTCGCCCGACGTGTGTGGGACCAGCTCCCGGCGCTGGTCGTGGCCAGCAGCGTCGTGTGCGCCGCGATCGTCGTCGCGGTCCTCGTCGCTCCGGGGGTGACGCCGACGGCGGTGGTGCTCTGGGCGCTCCTCGTCGCACCGGTGTTCGCGGGCCTGGTCGGCGTGACGACCGACGTCCTGAACGGCGCGGAGGTCCGGGTGTTCGGCTTCCACCGCTACGTGCGCCACACCGTCCGGCTCGCGCTCGCGTCCGCTGCCGTGCCGGCCGTCGCGGCGGTGTGTTCGCTCGTGTCACTGGAGGTCCTGCACCAGACCCACGCGACGATCACGCTCGTGCCGCTGGCGGTGAGCGGGGCGGTCACGGTCCTCGGATCGCTCGCGGGCCTGCTCGCGCTCCCGGTCGCGGTCCGCGTGCCATCGCTGCGTGGTCCGTCGCTCGCCCTGTTCTGCCTCCGGGCCGTGGCGAGACGGCCGATCCCGGTCGTCGGCGTCCTCGCGGTGGGCGTCCTCGGCCTGTGGGCGGCCGTCACCTGGAGCGCCTCGGTCGTCGTGCTCGTCCCGGGTCCGTTCGCGCTCGTGCTCGTCCTGGCCGCGTCCGCGACGGTGTCGGGAGACCCCATCTGGCGCCTGCTGGACGAGGAGGGCAGCACCGCCCCGGCGCGGTGACCGCCGCGGTCGACGCGGTCCTCCATGGGCTCCCGCACGATCGGGTGCTCGCGGACGGTGATCTGCTCACCCTCGACCTCGCCGTGATCCCCGACGGGTACGCCGCCGACTCGGCCATCAGTTCCGGCTCGTCACCGATCCTGACGGGTGGACCCTGCGGAGCGCGACCGGCTGCCGGACGGCGCACAGTGAGCACACGATCGCCATCACCGCGGACGGCGCCGAAGTGCTCACCCTGCCGACGCGCACGCGCTGACGCAGTCGCGGCCCGTCAGCCCGCCGTCGTCAGCGCCCCCTTGTCCGTCCCGAGCGCGAACACGTGCAGCAGCCCCTGGTCGGCGCGGGTCGGGAGCGTCACCGACGCGAGCGTCTTGCCGGCCTCCAGTGCGATCTTCGTCGTGGAGAGGTGCGTCCCGAGCCCCTGCGACGAACCGCCGGTGCTGTTGCGGTACTGCGTGGAGGCGGCGGTGCCGTTGCCGAATGACGGGCTGCTGGCGGTCCAGTCGCTGAACCCGAGTGTGGCCTGCTGCGTGGTGCCGTCGGTGTAGGTGAGGGTCAACGGACCGGTCGAGGGACCGTTCGTCGCCGAGCCGATGATGCCGAGCTCGGTGGCTCCCGCGATGGCCGGGACCGCGAGGACCTGGCCGGCGGCGACGACGTTGTCCGGCTGCCCGGGGGTGCCCGCCCAGTCGTACTGGATGCCGTCACTCGTGACGGTCGCACCAGGCGTGAGTCCGCTGGCTGCCAGTGCCTGCGCCGAGTAGCTGAACCCGTACCCGTCGAGGTCGGCGGTCGACTGCGCGCTGTCGTCGGAGATGCCGGTGTTGTCGTAGTACGGAGCCAGGTCGCCGGGTCGGGCCACGAGCACGGAGGTGGTCACCGACGGGACCGCACCGGCCGTGCTGGAGAAGGCGAACGTGACCTGCTGGTTGCCGTCGGTGGTGCCTCCGGTGATCGAGACGGGCGTGCTCGCGGTGCCGCCCGCGCGGACGACGAGGGTGCCGGATGCCGGGCGGACGGTCAGTCCGGCCGGGGCCTTCGCCGTCCAGTGCACGATCTGAGCGCGGCCTTCGACCGACTGGACACTGAGCGTGGTCGTGCCCGACGTGCCGGGTTGCACGGCCACGGAGGACGGGTTGGTCGAACCGGTCGCGGCGTAGACGGGTGCGCTCTTCGCGAGCAGGGCGTAGATCTCCACCATCGGCGCCGTCTGGTTCACGGGCGACTCCCCGCCCGAGGCGTCGGGGTCGTTGAACAGTCCGTTCGACTGGCGGTCCTCCACCCATGCGGTGTCGGCGTAGGCGGCCGCCATCCGCGCGTAGCTCGGGTCGTGGTTGATCGCGGCCAGCCCGAACAGGTTCCGGAAGAAGATCGCGTTGAACACGTCGGGCTGGTGGTACAGGTTCCGGTTCGTGCCGTAGTAGCTGACCGAGGCGGCGGCGGTCTGTTCGGCCTGCTGCAGGTAGGTGCGGTTCCCGGTGCTCTCGTAGAGCAGCGTGCCCGCTCCGATCATCGTCCCTTGGTTGTAGCTCCAGAGGGTCTGGTCGATGCTCCCGTCCGGGCTGATGTGGTCGTAGTACATCCCGTTCGCGTTCATCATGCAGCCGCGGGCCCAGTTGTACATGCGGGTCGCCCACGTCAGGTAGTAGGGGTCACGGGTGGCCTGGTAGATCTCGAGGCCCACCTCGGCGTTCGGGGCGTTGGAGATCGTGTTGCGCGGGGAGTCCGCGGTGTCCTCCCACATGACCCCACCCGGGCACGCGCCGGTCGAGTCGGTGTCCCACCCGCTGACCGCGAACTTGAAGACGCCCTCGGCCTGCGCCAGGTTCCGCTTCTGGTGGTCGATGGCGTACTGCTGCAGGAAGTCCAGGCCGACCCAGGCGTTGTCGTCGTAGTAGGTGGGCTGGTCGGGGCCGAGCGGGGGCAGCACGCCGGACGCGTAGGCCGGCGGCTGGGCGGCACCGGTGGGGCTGGTCTCGTGCGTGTCGTGGTAGGCCTGGATCCCCTGGTCTCGGGCCTGCAGGTCCCGGGCGTAGCGGGCTCCCACGCCGGGCAGCGATGCCACCGCATCGGTCGCGGCGAAGCCGTTGACGTCGTCCCAGAGGTAGCCGTACGGCTCGCGGGCGTCGCTGCTCACGTACAGCTTGTGCCCCGGGTCGTAGAGGTTCGCTTGCAACGCCTGGTAGGTCTCGACGGCGCGCTGCGTGTCCACGGGGTTCTGCTTGCTGGCGACCCCCGGCGGGAAGTGGTCCGGGGCCGGAGCGGCGAATGCCGCCGGAGCTCCTCCCAGAACGGCGAGGACGGCGGCGGTGGCGGTACCCGCCACGATCGCCCCTGCTCGGTTGCGTGCGCTTCGCTTCACGGTGGCTCCCTCGCTCCGGTCATCGTCGACGCGGAGATCGTTCCAGACGCTAACCGTCCACGCGCGAGCGCGTCAAGGAGGCCCGTCACCAGCGCATCACACCTGCCGCGACTCAGAACGGGCCGCCGAGGAGGAACGGCACCATCGGCGCCACCGCGATCACGAAGAGGATCACCGTGACGACAGCTGCGGCGACGATCGCGATCCCGCCGACCAGCACCGCCGAGAGCTCAGCGAGGGCTGCGAGACGAGCGGGGGTGCTCGTCTCGTGCACGTCCTGGATCCCTCGTCCGAAGAGGTCGAGCATCGGATCCCCGGGGGCCGTGTCGATCGGCGTGGTCGTGTCCATGCTCGGAGTGTCAGGGGCGACGCCGTGTCCGAGCGTCGGTCGGGCGAGTGATGTCCGTGTGTCCCGGTCCTCCTGACGGCCGATCCCCGGCTCGACACCCTCCTTCGCGCGGGTTGCGGGCGCTCGGAGCGGGGAGCGCCGGTCGCCACGCGCGCTCCGCCCGCTCACTCGGACGCGAGGAACGCCGCGACCGCCGCCGCGACCTGCTCCGGTGCGCCGTGGTTCCACGGGCCGTCGTGGCCGAGCCCGTCGAGCTCGACGTGCTGTGCGTCCGGGAGGACCGTGGCGAGTCTGCGGGCCGCCGCGCGCAAGAACGCGGGGCTGGCGGTCCCGGAGACCACCAGCACGGGCTTCCGGACCGTCACGTACTCGTCGAGGCGTCCGTCCACCTGCGCGACGTCGTGGAAGTCGTACCGGACGCCGGGCAGCAGCGACCGGAACGTCGGACCGCCTCGCCGGACGACGGCGTCGATCGCGATGACGAGCCGCGCCACGACGCGGGCGACGACGCGGGGCATCCGGCGGATGACGGCCGGCGCGGTCTCGGCGACGAGGAGGGAGTCGATGAGTGCGCTGGCCAGGTCGCCGCGCTCGATCTCCCCGGCGAGCCGGCGGACCCCGGCGCGGTCGATCCCGTCCTGGTAGAAGGGCGGCTCGTAGACCGCCGCCGCACGGACCCTGGGCAGGGTGCGGGCCGCTTCGAGGGTGATCACGGCTCCGGAACTCAGACCGAAGACGGCTGTCGCGCCGGTCGCGGCGAGGACCGCGTCGACGTCCTCGACGTCGCGGGCGATGTCGTGGTCGGCGCTGTAGGGGCGAGGGCTCAGGCCGCGCCCGCGCCGGTCGACCGAGTGGACCGTGTGCGCCGTCGACAGCGCTGCCGCGAAGCGTCGGTAGGCCTGCACGTCGGCCATCGCACCCTGGACGAGCACGATCCCGGGGCCACTGCCCTGCGAGAGGAACCCGATCGCCGTGCCGTCGGTGGACGGGACCGAGCGCGTCACGACGTCGGTCCGGGTCCGGGAAGCCCGCGCGCCGGTGCTACCCCGCGCACGCATCACCAGGTACGTCATCCGCCCGCACTCCTCGCCACGATCCGCACCCGCACCCGCACCCGCTCCCGCACCGTCATCGGGCAGATGCTGTCACCCCCGCACGAGCGGGAGCCAGATGTCGTCGACGATCTCCACGATCCGGCGGTCCGGCAGTGGCTTGAGCGACATCACGAGGTCGTGTCGGACCAGGTCGGACGGCAGCGAGGCGACCCCGTCCGGCCAGTCCCGCGCCGGGATCTCCCCGCGGGCGGCGGCCCGCTCGAGCATCACCCGACCGATGCTCGAGCGCCCGCCCAGCAGTCGTTCGCGGAGGTCCGCCGGCGACAGTCCGGTCTCGGCGTTGATGCTCGCCATGTAGACGCTGATCGCGGCCATGAACCCCGAGCGGTAGGCGTTGAAGTCGCGGAGTGCGTGCAGGACGTCGCCCCGGAGCGAACCCGTGTCCACGAGCTCACGCCGCGAGAACAGACCGCCGTGCTGCAGTGCCGCGAGCACGAGGTCCACCTTCGCGGGCCAGCGCCGGTAGAGCACCGGTTTCGACGTGCCTGCGCGTGCTGCGACGCCCTCGAAGGTGAGCGCGGGGTACCCGACCGCCTGCAGCTCCTCCCACGCGGCGTCGAGCAGGGCCTCCTCGAGCTCGGGTCCGCGGCGACGCGTCTTCACAAGATCCACTTGCGTATCTTACCGCGGACGGATACGGTCGTGCTCGTTAAGAAACGTGCGCGTATCCAAGGAGCATCGTGGACCGGAACCTCTCCAGACTCGCCATCGCACTCGTCGTCGGGGCGATGGCACCGCTGTTCGACTCGACGATCGTCAGCGTCGCCCTGCACACCCTGAGTCACGACCTGCGCGTCAGCGTCGACACGATCCAGTGGGTGAGCACGGGCTACCTCCTCGCGATGGGCGTCACCGTCCCGATCGTCGGTTGGCTGCAGAACCGTGTCGGCGGGCGCCGCCTCTGGATGGCGTCGCTCGCCGTGTTCCTCGTCGGCAGCGTCCTCTGCTCGCTGGCGTGGGACGTCAGCAGCCTCATCGGGTTCCGGATCGTCCAGGGCGTCGGCGCCGGCGCCATGATGCCCCTGCTGACGACCCTGCTGATGCAGGCGGCGGGCGGCCGGAGCGTCGGGAAGCTCATGTCGATCGTGTCGCTCCCCACCGCCCTCGGCCCGATCCTCGGTCCGGTCATCGGCGGACTCATCCTCGGTGCCGGCAGCTGGCCGTGGCTGTTCTGGGTCAACGTGCCGTTCGCCGTCGTCGGTCTGGTCCTCGCCTGGCGGTTCATCCCCGCGGACGGCCCCACCGGCAAGGCCAGGCTCGACGTCGTGGGGCTGGTGCTCCTCTCGCCCGCCGTCGTCGGCATCCTGTTCGGGCTGAGCAACGCGAGCCGGACCGACGGGTTCGCCCGCTTCGACGTCTGGGCGCCACTCGGTGCCGGCCTCCTGCTCCTGGTCGCGTTCTGTCTCCGGGCAGCGCGCCGCCGCGACGCCGCCCTCGTCGACCTCGCCTTGCTCCGACACCGACCCCTCGCCGCCGCCGCGACCCTGATGTTCCTGATGGGCGCTGCGCTCTACGGCGGCATGCTGCTGCTCCCGCTGTCGTTCCAGGATCTGCGCGGCGCGGACGCGCTCGATGCTGGGCTCCTGCTCATCCCGCAGGGCGTCGGGTCGCTGCTCAGCCGTTCCCTCGCCGGGCGGCTCACCGACCGGATCGGTGCTCGCACCGTCGCGATCGTGGGCTTCGCGATCGTGCTCCTGGCGACGATCCCGTTCGCCTTCGCCGACGGATCGACCAGCTCATGGTGGATCGGACTCGTCCTCGTGGTCCGCGGCCTGGGGCTCGGCGCGGTGATGATCCCGATCATGGCCGTCGGCTTCGTCGGACTGGCCCGCCCGGAGATGCCGCACGCCAGCACGATCACCCGCCTGTCACAGCAGCTCGGTGGCGCATTCGGCACGGCGGTCCTCGCGGTCGTGCTCGCCGGTGCCGCAGCCGGGAACGACGCGGCTGCGGCATTCCAGGAGGCGTTCTGGTGGGCGATCGGGGTCACCGCGTTCGCCACGGTGATGGCGGCGCTCCTGCCGGGACGCCGACCCGTGCCGCCGGCGCCCGGCACGCTGGCCCCGCAGCCGGCCGGAGCGTCGGTCGAGTGACACGAACAGGAGGGCACGAACGCACCCGGTGCGTTCGTGCCCTCCTGTTCCCGGCGCGGCTCAACCCCAAGCAGCGGGCGTGGGCGCGTCGACAGGGGCGTTCAGCTGGGCCATGAGGCCGGCGAAGTCCTCGAGGTGCCAGGTGGCGACGATCCTCCCGTCGCGGACCTGGTGCATGTCCATGGTGCGCATCTCGATGCGCTTGCCGGTGGGCTCGTGACCCATGAACGCACCCTGATGCGTCCCCGAGACGGTGTTGCGGACAGCGACCCTGTCGCCCTGGACGATGACGTCCTGGTGCTCGACGCTGTAGTCGGGCATCGCGTGACGGAACAGCGCGATCTGTGCGGCCATGCCGGCCGGGCCCTGCTCCTGGCCCGGGGCGAGGGGGAGGTCGATCCAGTCCTCCGCCAGGACCTCGTCGTACACGGAGGTGTCACCAGTGCGGAAGGGCTCCTAGAAAGCCAGGACGATCTCGGTGGTGGTGTCGTGCTCGTTCGTGGTGCTCATGGGGTTCGGACCTTTCGTGACGGTGGTGTGGGTGGTGGGAGAGATCAGGCGGCGGAGTGGGTCGACCGGCCGCCGGGCCGCGTCGGACGATGCGGCGCCGAGGTCACGCGAGTGCCAGGACGAGGCCGGCGATGACGAGCAGCAGCGCCGTGGCGCCGTGGACGCTGAGGGCCTGGCGGAGGGTGCCGCCGTTGGTGACGACGATGATCGCGTCACCGATCGGGGTGATCGCCGCAGCGAGGAGCGCCCAACCGAAGACGTGCGGTCCGGCGACGGCGAGGACGACCAGGGGCACGATGCCCGAGGTGATGTCGCGGACCCCCTTGATGCTCGTGAACGCGCGCCGACGGTCCTCGGCAACGCCGAACCCCGCTGTGGCGATCGCCGGCGCGATGAGGAAGCGGCCGCCGATGAAGAGGATGAAGAGGCATCCGGCGATGGCGACGGAGAAGGCTGCGATGAACACGAGTGATTCCTTTCGGTGTTAGATAACGTTGATCTGCAATGACCGTAGCGCTTCTCGCCCACGATGTCTACCGGTGTTATCTAACTTCGCTCTGCTACTCTCGGAGCATGTCCCCACGACCAGCACCAGATCTCGACCACCGGCGCGACGAGATCGTCAGCGCCGCCCGCCGCGTCGCGGAAGCCGAAGGGTGGGAGGCGGTGACGATGCGCCGTCTCGCTGCCGAACTCGGTGTCACGCAGCCCGTCATCTACTCCGCGTTCGCCGGAGGCCGGCAGGCGCTCATCGACGCCGTGGCCCTCGACGGCTTCGGCGAACTCGCGGCAGCACTCGAAGCCGCTCCTGCCGAGCCGTTGCCGCGGATGCAGGCGTACCTCGACTTCGCCGTCGGCCGACCCCGTCTCTACGAGGCGATGTTCTCGATGCCGTCCGGGCTCGAGTTCGGCTCGGGGTCCGTTCCCGATGCGCTCCGACGTGGGTTCGCCGCGATCAAGGCGGCGTTCCCCGCTCC
This sequence comes from Curtobacterium sp. MCBD17_019, assembly GCF_003234555.1. Lineage (NCBI taxonomy): Bacteria > Bacillati > Actinomycetota > Actinomycetes > Micrococcales > Microbacteriaceae > Curtobacterium > Curtobacterium sp. MCBD17_019. The sequence goes on from NZ_QKTT01000013.1 coordinate 100,247, forward strand.
GGACGACACGGCGGCCGAGGTCGCGTGGGCCACGGTCCACGGGCTGGCGACGCTCGAGATCGGCGGGCGCCTCCCAGCGGTGCGATCGCGTGCCCGGCTCGACCACGCCCATCGAGTACTCACCGGGAGCTCGGGCCTGTGACGAACGACGCGAGGCGCGCCTCCGCGCTCTGCGCCGTCGCCGTGGCCATCAATGCTGCGGCCCGGCCCCGCTCCGGAGACCTCGACTCAGGGACCAACTGACGGTCGAGATCCAGCGGCTGACAACGGGAACGGACCACCCACTCGACGGTCGTTCGTACCGGAGATCGGATCGGCGAGGAGCCCCCGAGCCTTCTCGATCAGCGCAGCGAGGGCGGGAGGTGCCGACGCTCTTCGCCACGCCATCAGCACTTCGATCGGGGGAGCGTCGCGAACGAGCCGGAACGTGACCCCGGTTCGAGCGTGCAGTGCGGCAGTGGCCTCCGAGGTCATCCCGGTCACCTGACCGGCGGCCACCAGCGTCAGCCAGTCGTCCACGTGCCGGGTGTCACGGAACGCCGCCGGGGCCGAGATGCCTGCCCAGAGGTCGGCTGTTGTGGTCCCGGTGCGCAGATCGATGCCGACGGTGCGGCCAGCGAAGTCGGCCAGGGTGACGCTCCGGCGTCGCGACAGGGGATCGTCGGAGGCGAGGGCCGCGAAGCGTCGCTCTGTGCCGATCGGAGCCGAGTCGAAGCGAGGATCATCGACAGGACGACGCAGGATCGCGACGTCGACGCCGCCCTCGGCAAGCCCCGCGGTCGGGGTGTTGCTCTGCACGAACGAGAGTGCCGGCTCGAGGTGCTCTGCCGCCCATTCGCGCTGGAACCTCGTCGTGTGTCGGCCGAGGGCCGACCATGCATACCCGATGCGGACCTCGGTGCTCGCGCGCGGAGTGAGGTCGCGCAGCGATTCGACCTCGTCGAGGATGCGGCGGGCGTGATCGACCACTCGTCGTCCCTGCGGCGTCAGCTCGAGCGAGCGCGTCGTCCGGCGCACGAGCGAGAAGCCGAGCGCCGCCTCGAGGGCTTGCACCGCTCGTGAGACAGAGGCCTGCGAGACGTGGAGATCGATGGCCGCGTCGGTGAAGGTCCCGGTCGACACCAGCGCCACCAGTGCGCGCAGCTGAACCAGAGTCACGTCCATGCGTCCAGCGTATAGATCGTCGTGGTCTGCATTTCCCGATCGCGCAGCCGCGAAGCACTGTGTTCACCATGACGGGAGAAGTGGTGACATCGAGCGGTTCGGTCAAGGTGCCGGGAGGGGCGGTCCTCGCCCTGCTCGGCAGTGCCGTGAGCAACCAGGTCGGAGCGGCACTGGGGGATCTCGCCTTCGCTCGTGTCGGCCCGCCGGGCGTCGTGGCCGTGCGGCAGCTCATCGCCGCGATCTCGCTCACCGCCCTCGCGCGACCGAACCTCGCCCGGATGTCGTGGGGGCAGTGGTGGCCTGCGCTGTCGCTCGGTGGGGTGTTCGCCGTGATGAACCTCAGCCTGTACACCGCCGTCGGGCGGATCGGACTCGGCCTCGCCATCACGCTCGAGTTCCTCGGACCGGTCACCGTGGCCCTGGTCGGTGCACGGTCGTGGCGGGTGGCCGGCTGCGCGGTGGGTGCGGGCGCGGGTGTGGTCCTGTTGGTGTCTCCCGGTCCGTCGACCGACTGGATCGGCGTCGCGCTCGCCTGCACCGCGGCCTTGTGCTGGGCCGCGTACATCGTGCTGAACCGGGTCGTGGGGAGCCGGCTTCCGGGCCTCCAGGGACCCGCCGTGGCGAGTTGCGCGTCTGCGCTGGCCTCCCTGCCGATCCTGCTGTCGCTGCTCCTGACCGGGCGGTTCGACGTCTCCACCAGCGTGCTCTGCACGGCAGTCGGCGTCCTCTCGTCTGTGGTCCCCTACGCCACCGACGTGGTGGTGCTCCGTCGGATCCCTCAGTCGTTGTTCGGGATCGTCATGAGCCTCAACCCGGTCGCCGCTGCTGCCGTGGGGCTGATCGTGTTGGGGCAGCAACTCGCTCCGTGGCAGTGGGGCGGGATCGTGTTCATCGTCGCCTCTGACGCGGTGGCCGTGGCCGGGTCCGGACCTCGTTCCCGTCCTCGCAGCCGCTGAAGCCCCTCCTGTGCGGCGACATCGCCACGAGCGATCGGTGGGGGTGGCGAGCAGCAGGTGCTTCGCTCGAGCCCGTTCGACGAGCACGTCCCTCTCCCGGCTCGTGGCCCGGAGAGGGACGTGGAGCAACGCGCTCAGGCCGTCTGCGTCAGTTCGGTCACGAGCGCGCGGGCCTCGCCGCTGGAGCCCAGGGGCACGGCACGGCTGGGGACATCGGCGGTCCGGGAGAGCGCGATGGCCACGTCGCCGACCTCGCCGGCGGACACCTGCTCCGGCTCGCCGTCGACGAATCGGGTGCGGACGGGGCCGAGGACCAGGGCGTGGATCCTGCGGTCCGGCGTCTCGGCGGCCAGGACGCGTTGCATCATCAGCAGCGCGGCCTGCTCCATGCTCACCAGCCCGCTCCCCGGGACGGGGAACATGGCGGACTGGCCGACGACCACGGTGTACGCGCCGAGTCCGCTCAGCCGCGGCACGATCGCCCGTGCCAGCGCCATGTGCGCGGTGGCGAGGCCGGTGAACGCGGCCCCCCAGTCGTCCTCGCGGATGCCGGTCAGGGGGCCGCCCTGCCACCATCCGCCGACCGGCACGACGACGTCGTCGATCCCGCCGAGCCGCTCGGTCATCTGTCGGCCGAGCTCGTCCGCTCCGATGAAGGAGGTGTAGTCGTGCGTCGGGAGGTGCAGCAACGGCGAGACCCCGAGATGGCCGAGTGCAGCGCGCAGCTCCGTGCCCCGCTCGTCCGAGCGAGTGGGAACGACGACATCGGCGCCGGCATCGAGGAACGCGCGGACGACACCTTCGCCGACGCCGCCGGTTCCGCCGGGGACCAGGACGCGCCGACCGGCGAGTGAAGCGGGGGATGGGGTGAATGGCATGAGAACTCCTTGGTCCGACCAATGTTGGTGACACCAACGCTAGCACCGATTCGTTGGCCGTACCAACTGATAGTCTCGGTGCATGTCGGTTGATCCTCGACCTCCTCACGCGCTCCGCACCCTCGTCAGCTGGCAGGCCGCACGGGTGGCGACGATCGGCACCCGCCTGACCGCTGCGCGCATGCCGCTCGAGGCGCGTTCGGACTTCGCGGTGCTGTCCGCGCTGCAGGAGTACGGCCCGCTGAGCCAGGCGGACATCGGCAGGGTGCTGGGTCTGGACCGCAACAACGTCAACGGCATCGTCGTCCGGCTCGACGCCGACGAGTCCGTGCTCCGGACCCCTGACCCGGCGGATCGACGGCGGAACATCGTCACGATCACGGCGAACGGCGGGGAACGACTCGCCGATCTCCGAACGCAGGCCGACGCCGTGCAGGACGAGCTCCTCGCAGCACTGTCCCCCGCCGATCGCGACGCTCTCGTCCGCCTCCTCGGCGATGTGCTGGCAGCCCATCCGGCGCAACCAGCGTGACGTCGTCCTGACGGTCCCGCGGGGGAGGCGCGGAGAGCGCCCTCGAGCCGGTCGCGCGCTCGTCGAATCCGGCACCACGACCGCCGAGCCACCGATGGCCGGGAGCGTGTGCTCCCGGCCATCGGCGTTCGATGGTGCCCTGGACCTTACTGAGCGGTCCCGTTGGTGTAGGTGGTGACGGTCTGCGGCTGCCCCGTGTTCGCGCTCGTGGCGGCGGGCCCCTGGCCGTCGATCACGTGGTCGATCGTCCCGGCGTTGCTGTTGAGCGCGACGGTCGTGAGGTCGTGCATGACGACCCCGGGCGTGTTCGGCACCTCGAACGACTGCGTCGCGTGGAGCGTCGGGTCGACGTTGGTGTAGATGTAGCTGCCGAGGCCCCACGCTTCGTGCGTCCGGACGTCGTCCGCCACCTTGTACGCGGCGTACCCGTTCACCCCGTCGTGCTGCCACGCGGCCTGGTTCGGGGCGTCGTACGGGAGCTCGTTCTGGAAGAACACCGTCCGACCGCGCTCACCGTTCCAGATGACGTTGTCCTTCTGGTAGTGCTCGACGAACAGGCCGGTCGCGGTGACGTCATCCCCGTTCACGACGACGCCGGTGTCGGCCGTGTTCACGGTCCACCCGACGGAGCCCGCCACGCCGTGGTCAGCACGCCAGGCCCAGATGTCGTCGAGGATCGTGTCGTCGCTGTTCACCTCGAGGCTCGTCGTGGCCTTGCCGACGTGGGGACCGCCGACGCGGAAGAAGACGTCCTGCAGCGCGGTGGGGTCCGTGGCGCTCACCACGTGCTTGCCGCCCTTGTCGTGGCCCGTGCCGACGCGGAGCAGCGCTGGGGAGTTCACGGCACCGGCATCGAAGGTCAGGCCGGCGATGTCGACGCCCTGCACGTCGGCGACGGTCATCGGGACGGCGCCGTTCTGGGCGGTCAGCGTGGCCATGCCGAGCCCGAGGACGACCGTGTCCGCTCGCTTGACGGCGATGCTCTGTGCGACGTCGTAGACGCCGGGGGTGACGAGCAGGTCCTTGCCCTGTGCGAGTGCGGAGTTGATCTTCGCGATGGAGTCCGACGGGTGGGCGACGAAGAAGCTGCTCAGCGGCAGCGACTGCCCGGGCGTGTGCCCGGTGGCCCACGTCGTCCCCGCCGAGTTCGTTCGCACGCTGGGCACGAACACCCGGTAGGCGCCGTTCGCGTCGACGTAGAGGTACGGCTTCTCGCGCGATGCCGGTGTCGTCGCCAGCGTCGTGTAGGGCTGCTGGGGGAACGACTGCGCCGGCGCGTTGACGTCGCCGGAGAACACCTGGTTCCACACGCCGTTCGACCAGCCGGCGCCGAGGTCCGAGTTGCGGACGTAGAACTGCTGCTGCGATCCGTTGAGCGCCCCGCCCTGCAGTTCGGAGTCGGCGACGAACCCACCGCTCGCGTAGTTCGGGTTCTCGCAGTACGGCATGAACGTCGTGTAGTCCTCGACGTGGACACGGCGCATCGGCGCCGCCTGGGACACCGCCCACATCTCGCTGCCCGTGTGGCACGCGTCCGCGGTCGGGACGACGTGGATCGTCAGGTTGGAGACCGATCGCCAGAACGTGTCGAGCGCGCCGCTGCCGTCGGTACCGGTCGCGGTCACGCCCCCGTTGATGGTGACCCCGGACGGGTCCTGCCCGAGACCGTCGACCTCGGTGTAGTAGCCCACGCGGATGTCGAGCGGGTTCGTGCTCGATCCGTACGTTCCGGGCTCGAACAGCAGCGCGTACCGCTGCGTGCCCATCTCGTTGGCGGACTGTTGCGCGAAGATCGCGTCGACCTTCGCCTGGATGTCGGCCTGCGGCATGTCGGGGGAGAACACGACGACGTTGGACCCGAACACGGAGGAGGGCGGGTTCGGTGCAGCGACCGCGGTCTGGGTGGTCGCGAGGACGCCGAGTGTGGCGGCGCCGACGGCGATGGCGGCACCGAACAGGCGACGGCGTGACCGCCTCGTCCGGAGCGTGTGTGTCGGTGAGGAGGGCATCGTTGACCAGCTTCCGTTGCAGCGGCGGCATCGCCGTCCGCCCGCGGACAGCAGTGTCCTCGGGGCGGGCGCCATCGGCCGCCGGGGTGAAGAGTGTGAGCACTGTATCAACGCCCTGGTCGGGACGGACACCGGTCGGCTCCGAGGACCAGCGCCGGAGTGGGGAGCGGCAGACGCAGCAGCCCGCCTGAGTGCCGTCCCCGGAGCCGGAGAACGATGGAGGCCCTGACCACGAAGGAGAACACGTATGAGCAAGGTCTGGTTCATCACCGGCGCGTCCCGGGGCTTCGGACGCGAGTGGGCGGAGGCCGCCCTGGAACGCGGCGACAGCGTCGCCGGGACCGCCCGCAACCCGGACGACGTCGTGGCACTCGCCGAGCAGTACCCGGACACGTTCCTCCCGATCCGTCTCGACGTCACCGACCGTGACGCCGACTTCGCGGCGGTGCAGCAGGCGGCCGAGCACTTCGGGCGCCTCGACGTGGTGGTCAACAACGCCGGCTACGGGCAGTTCGGGATGATCGAGGAGCTCAGCGAGCAGGAGGCGCGCGCCCAGCTCGAGACGAACCTGTTCGGGGCCCTCTGGGTCACCCAGGCGGCGCTCCCGATCATGCGCGAGCAGCGGTCGGGACGCATCATCCAGGTTTCGAGCATCGGTGGCATCAGCGCGTTCCCGATCACCGGGATCTACCACGCGTCGAAGTGGGCGCTCGAGGGGTTCAGCCAGTCGCTGTCCCAGGAGGTCGCCGGCTTCGGCATCAACGTCACCCTGATCGAGCCGGGCGGGTTCTCCACGGACTGGTCCGGCCCGTCGTCCTCGACGAGCGCCGAGATCGACGCCTACGCCGACGTCCGGGAGGCCCGCAACGCGAGCCGTGCCGCGGCGAGCGCTGGTGATCCGGCGGCCACCCGTGGGCCGATCCTCCGCATCGTCGACGCCGAGGAGCCGCCGCTGCGCGTCTTCTTCGGGTCGGCGCCGCTCGGGATCGCCGAGAAGGACTACGCGAGCCGGCTCGAGACGTGGCGCGCGTGGCAGCCGGTCGCCGAGGAGGCGCACGGCAGCTGAGCGCCGTCGCCCCGCTCAGCCGCTCCCGCCCCGTGCCGCCTACGATCGTCGGGGTCATGCCCGCACCCGCCCGTCCCGTCGTCCGCCGCCGGGCACGCCCGTTCCTCGCCGCCGCGACCACGCTCGTGGTCGCGTCGGTCCTCAGCGCGTGCGTCGGTCCGTCCACGCCGGGAGGCCCGTCGCCGCGATCCTCCCGGCGTGGAC
>NZ_QKTT01000014.1:0-105164 GCF_003234555.1 Curtobacterium sp. MCBD17_019
GAGAGGGAAACGCCCGGTCACATTCCGAACCCGGAAGCTAAGCCTCTCAGCGCCGATGGTACTGCAAGGGGGACCTTGTGGGAGAGTAGGACACCGCCGGACTCAACGTCAGGGAAGCCCCTGATCACTCGCTCGAGGAGCGTGCTGATCAGGGGCTTTTCGTCGTCTCCGGTCGGTGTCGACGGGCGTGACGGTAGGATCGGGGCGTCATGACAGCGCCATTCACCACCGCCTCCGGCTCCGACGTCCGAGTTCGTTTCTGCCCGTCACCGACCGGGACGCCCCACGTCGGACTGATCCGGACGGCCCTGTTCAACTGGGCCTACGCACGGCACACCGGCGGGACCTTCGTGTTCCGGATCGAGGACACCGACGCGGCCCGCGACAGCGAAGAGAGCTACGAGCAGATCCTCGACGCGCTCCGCTGGCTGCGGTTGGACTGGGACGAGGGCATCGACGTCGGCGGTCCGCACGGCCCCTACCGGCAGTCCGAGCGGTCGGACATCTACGTGGACGTCATCGAGCGGCTCAAGGCCGAGGGGCTCGTCTACGAGTCGTTCGTGACCCCGGAGGAGATGGAAGCCCGGAACCTCGCGAACGGCCGTGATCCGAAGCAGGGGTACGACAACTTCGAGCGCGACCTCACCGAGGCCGAGCGTGCGGGGTACCGGGCCGAGGGTCGGCAGCCGGCGTTCCGTCTCCGGGTCCCGGACCGCGATCTCGGGTTCGCTGATCTCGTCCGGGGCGACATCACGTTCCCCGCCGGATCGTTCTCGGACTTCGTCGTAGTCCGGCCGAACGGCAAGCCGTTGTACACGTTCGTGAACCCGGTCGACGACGCGCTCATGGGGATCACGCACGTGCTCCGCGGCGAGGACCTGCTCTCGTCGACGCCACGGCAGATCGCGCTGTACGAGGCCCTGGTGCAGATCGGCGTGACCTCGTTCGTGCCGCGGTTCGGGCATCTGCCCTACGTGATGGGCGAGGGCAACAAGAAGCTGTCCAAGCGCGACCCGGAGTCGAACCTGTTCCACCACCGGGCGAACGGGTTCATCCCCGAGGGGCTGGTGAACTACCTCGCGCTGCTCGGCTGGTCGCTGCGGGCGGACCAGGACGTGTTCTCCCTCGACGAGATGGTGGCGGCGTTCGACGTCGTGGACGTCAACCCGAACCCGGCGCGGTTCGACCCCAAGAAGGCCGAGTCGATCAACGGCGATCACATCCGACTCCTCGCCGTCGACGACTTCACGGATCGTCTGGTGCCGTACCTCGACGGCGTGCTGAGCGACCCGGTGACGGTGGACGAGCGGTCCGTGCTGCAGCGCGCGGCGCCGCTCGTGCAGGAACGCATGAACGTCCTGAGTGATGCGCGGGGGATGCTCGGTTTCCTCTTCGTCGCGGACGACGACCTCGCGATGGAGGACGACGCGGTCGCCACCCTGAAGGAGGACGCGCGGACGGTGCTCGACGCCTCCATCGACGCCCTCGAAGCGATCGAGGACTTCCGAGCGGAGCCCATCGAGTCGGCGCTCCGCGCTGCGCTCATCGACGGGCTCGGCCTGAAGCCCCGGGTCGCCTTCGGTCCGCTGCGGGTCGCGGTCTCCGGGCGACGGGTGAGTCCGCCGCTGTTCGAGTCGATGGAGATCCTGGGAAAGCCGTCGACGCTCACCCGGCTCCGCCGGCTCCGCGACCGGTGACGGACCCATCCGGGGCGGGAGCGGTGCCTCGGGGCAGCGCCCCTGCGGCGCCGCACAGTCCCGACGTGCCCCCCGCGGACGACTACGACGTCGTCGTGATCGGGGCCGGCCCTGCCGGGCTCAGCGCCGCGCTCAACCTCGTGCGCGCGCGCAGGCGGGTGCTGCTCCTGGACGCCAACCGCCCGCGGAACGCGGCGACGCTGCGGTCGCACGGGTTCCTCACCCGTGACGGCGTCTCGCCCCTCGAGCTCCGGAAGCTCGGCCGCGAGGAGGTCGAGGCCTACCCCGAGGCGACGGTCACGCAGGCGGTGGTGGATGACGTCCACGCGGACGCTGGCGGCTGGGTGGTCTCGGGCGCCTGGCGGGGAACGCCCGTCGCGGCGCGCGGTGCGGCCGTCGTCGTGGCGACGGGACTCCGCGAGAGCTTCCCGAGCCTCCCGAGCCTCCGTGCGTTCTACGGGACGAGCGTGCACAGCTGCGTGGAGTGCGACGCGTACGAGAAGGCCGGGCAGCCGCTGGCGTTGATCGGGGAGACCGACGACCTGGCGGAGCGCGCGCTCGTGCTGGCGGCGTGGACGGATGACCTCGTCGTGTTCACGAACGGCGTGGGCCGTCTGTCGGAGGACGACCGCGCTCGCCTCCATGCCGCCGGGGTGGCTGTGGAGGACCGGGCGATCGCCGACCTCGAGGGCGGACGTGATGGACTGACGGGCGTCCGGCTCGTCGACGGCGTCGTGGTCCCGCGTGTCGCCGGCTTCGTGCGACCCCGGTGGCACGTCGATCTCGACTTCCTCGACACGCGGCTGGACCACGACGAGGACGGGTTCGTCGTGGTCGACCGGCACGGCCGGACGGGTGTCCCGGGACTGTACGCCGTGGGCGACGTCACCCCGCCCGGCCCCGAGCAGCTCATCGTCGCGGCTGGTGCCGGCGCCGTGACGGCCGCTGCCGTCCATCGTGACCTCGTCCGTGGTCTTCGGCCTGCTCGGGATGCTGTACAGTAGACACTCGGTTCCGAACACCACGGAACCATGGTCCGAGGCTGCCTCGTGACCATTGGGGTATGGTGTAATTGGCAACACGGCTGATTCTGGTTCAGTTGTTCTTGGTTCGAGTCCAGGTACCCCAGCAGCGAGCAGGCCCCCGAGCGATCGGGGGCCTGCTGCTTTTCCGGGGAACAGTCGCGAGCGCCCGGCGGGCGTGCCGGCCCGTCGACGGCACGATCTCCTGGGGCGAGCGCGAGGGACGGTGCCGCCACCGTCCCTCCCGCGCCGGGCGTCGCGCGCGGCCGTTCCGGTCAGCGGTACGTCGCACCCTGTCCGTAGAGGCTCTGCGTGAGTGCTGACACGTACGCGCTGTCGTCACCGTCGGGCAGGTCGTACGTCATGAACACGCCGTAGTGCTCCGCCTCGGTCCGTCGTGCGAGCGCCTGCGCGGTCGCGATCGGGGTGCTCTGGATGTCGACGGCGGCGGGGGAGAGCCGCGACTTCGGGAGGCCGGGTGTCGCCGGGGCGCTGTAGGTGCCGTAGTAGGGGTTCCAGGCGTAGTCGAGCTTCGAGCCGATGCGCGGGCTCGAAGCGTCGAGGCTGGTCGATGCCGGGCCGATGTCGTAGAACGAGAGCAGCTTGTGCGGCAGGTCTGCCCGGAGCGCCGAGATGAGCCAGCCGATCGACTGCCCGTTGGGCTGTGGCGTGCCGTTCACGCCGTAGTCCGAGTACTCGTCGTCGAGGTCGATGCCGTCGAGGCGGTACTTCGTGACGACGTCGCGGACCTGCCGTGCGAAGTCCGCGGCGGCGGCGGGTGTGGAGAAGTTCGCGATGCCGGCGCCCTGGTGGTTGCCGAGGATGGACAGCTCGACCTTGATCCCCTTCGCCTGGAGGGGCCGGATCTGCGTGGCGGCCTGGTCGAGCGTCGCCTGGACGTTGGCGTTGAGCGACAGCTGCGCCTTCGTGCCGTCGTCGTCGATGTTCGCGGCGAAGATGATCCCGATGTCGAACGCGTTCGCCCCGTCGGCGAGCGTGTAGCGGCCGACGTTCGCGAGCTGGTCGTTGTTGACCTCGACGTACGCGACGCTGGTCGGGCCGTGCTTGACGGCGTGGTGCTGCTGATGTCCGTGGTCCGGACGGCCTGCCGTCGCCGCGTTCGCAGCGGACGGTGCGAGCGGCACGGCCGCAAGCGTGATGGCGGCCGCGGCCCCGATGCACCATCGCCTGGTGCTCCTGGGGGTGACGGTCCCGCGGGTCCCGGTGGTGGTGGTGGTGGTCCTGCGCATGGCACTCCTCGTCGAGTGGGGTGGGTGGCGGTGTTCTTCGCCGTGGACCGAGCGTGGATGACTGAAGCGCTTCAGTCAACCCCGCACCAGCCTCGTCCTCGGAGTCGGGCCGGCGTCCAGCGGGTTGATAACGATGTGGTGTCGCGACGCCCCGAGCGGGTGCGCGCCTCCCCCTTCCGGGGGTACCGTCCCGAACCAGCGGGCAATGAGGCCTGCTCAGGCGTGTCGCCTGCGATCTCAACGAGGAGACGACAGTGGACAGGACACGAGGGAAGCTGCGCATCGTCTGTGCGGCCGGCGTCGCGGTGATCGGACTGACGTTGGCAGGGTGTTCGAGCGGCGGTTCCGGCTCGGGTTCGGGTGGCGGCGACGCGACCTCGGGCCAGACCAGCCGCGGGCCGATCACGTACGTGCAGGGCAAGGACAACTCGAACGTCGTCCGCCCGCTCATCGCCAAGTGGAATGCCGCGCACCCGGACGAGAAGGTGACGTTCAAGGAGCAGTCCGACCAGGCCGACCAGCAGCACGACGACCTGGTGCAGCACTTCCAGGCGAAGGACTCGGGGTACGACGTCGTCGACGTCGACGTCGTGTGGACGGCCGAGTTCGCGGCGAAGGGCTGGCTGACGCCGCTCACGGGGAAGATGCGGATCGACACCTCGAAGCTGCTCGCACCGACCGTGAAGACGGCGACGTACAACAACACGCTGTACGCCGCACCGCAGACGTCGGACGGCGCGCTCCTGTACTACCGCAAGGACCTCGTGACGACGCCGCCGACGACGTGGTCGGCCATGATGCAGGACTGCTCGATCGCCGAGCGGGCCGGGATCGGGTGCTACGCGGGTCAGTTCGCCAAGTACGAGGGCCTCACGGTGAACACCTCCGAGGCGATCAACGGTGCCGGTGGATCGGTGCTCGCGAAGGACGGTTCGACACCGACGCTCGACACCGCGAAGGCCCGGGCAGGCCTGCAGAACCTCGTCACCGCGTTCAAGGACGGCGACATCCCCGCGGAGGCGATCACGTACCAGGAGGAACAGGGACGCCAGGCGTTCGAGTCCGGCAAGCTGCTGTTCCTGCGCAACTGGCCGTACGTGTACAACCTCGCGAAGACCGATGGTTCGTCGACGGTCAAGGACACGTTCGGGATCGCGCCGATCCCGGGCGCCGACGGCATCGGATCGTCGACGCTCGGTGGTCACAACGCCGCGATCAGCGTGTACTCGAAGCACAAGGCGACCGCGCATGACTTCCTCGAGTTCCTCGAGTCGAACGAGACCCAGAAGTTCTTCGCGACGCAGGGGTCCCTCGCGCCCGTCGTCGGGAGCCTCTACACGGATCCGGCCCTGACGTCGAAGCTGCCGTACCTGCCCACGCTGCTCACCTCGATCAAGAGCGCCGAACCCCGTCCGGTGACGCCGTACTACCCCGCCGTCACGAAGGCGATCCAGGACAACGCGTACGCCGCGCTCAAGGGCTCGAAGTCGGTGCAGCAGGCACTCAAGGACATGCAGGCCGCGGTCAAGTCGGCGTCGAACTCGAACTGACCCTCCAGGTCCTCCCGACCGACGGACGGGAGGCGCGGTGACGGAGCCGCGTCGCCCCTCCCGTCCGTTCCGTCCGGAGACCGGTACGAAGCGACACCAGGCGAGGAGGCCACCGTGTCAGCAGCAACAGAGATCCCGGCCGCGATCCCGGCCCCGTCGGGCATGGAACCACGACGTCGGGGACGGAGCGGTCTCAACGCCGCGCACGGCCGGTGGGCCGTCTGGCTCATCGGCCCGACCCTGCTCCTGCTCGCGATCGTCATCGGGTACCCGGTGGTGAGCGCGATCGTGCAGTCGTTCCAGAACGACGCCGGCCTGGACAAGGCGACCGGGATGTTCGTCAGCGGCGGCTTCGCCGGTGTCGCCAACTACGTGCACTGGCTCGGACAGCGGTGCGGCACCGGTGGGAGCGCGGTCGCGTGTCCGCCCGGCAGCCTCGGCGCGACGTTCTGGACGTCGTTCGGCAACACGTTCTTCTTCACCGCGGTGACGGTCGTCTTCGAGACCGTGATCGGGGTGTGGATGGCGATCATCATGAACCGACCGTTCACCGGGCGGGCGCTGGTCCGGGCCGCGGTGCTCGTTCCGTGGGCGATCCCGACCGCCGTGACGGCCAAGCTCTGGTACTTCATCTTCGACGTCAACGGCGTTCTCAACCAGGTACTCGGGACCCACGTGCTCTGGACGAGTGGGGAGTGGTCGTCGCGGTTCGCGATCGTCATCGCCGACACGTGGAAGACGACCCCGTTCATGGCGCTGCTCATCCTCGCGGGCCTGCAGCTCATCCCCGAGGAGGTCTACGAGGCCGGCAAGGTGGACGGTGCCACGACGGTCCAGCGGTTCCTCCACATCACGCTGCCCCTCGTCCGCCCGGCCCTCATGGTGGCCGTGCTGTTCCGGGTGCTCGACGCGCTGCGCCTGTACGACCTCCCGGCGATCCTCACGGGCGGCGGCGGGGGATCGGGGAACGCCACCACGACGCTCTCGATCCTCGTCGTCGAGCAGATCCGACAGGGGTTCAACTCCGCGTCGGCCCTGTCGACGATCACGTTCCTCGTGATCTTCGCCGTGGCGTTCCTGTTCGTCCGGTTCCTCGGTGCGAACGTCGTGCAGACGCAGGCCGTGCAGCAGAAGGGTGAACTCCGATGACCATCGCAGCGCCTCGGGCCCGCGCCGCCGTCCGCGATCGCGACACGACCACCTCGACCATCCGGGTCGAGCGGCACCGAGGTCCTGCGATCCGGACGGGCATCAGCGCCGCCGTGATCGTCATCTGGTGCCTCCTGCCCTTCTACTGGATGGTCGTCACGTCGTTCCGCGACGTCGGCTTCACGTTCGACGCGACGCCGTGGCCCACCCACGTGACGCTGGAGAACTACCGGACGGCGTTCTCCACCGGACTCGGCAACCACCTGGGACGTGCCCTCGGCAACAGCCTCGTCATCGGTGGGACCGTGACGGTGATCGCGTTGCTCGTCGGGACGAGTGCCGGCTACGCGTTGGCCCGACTCGAGTTCCGCGGCAAGTCGGTGATCGCCGGCGCGATCCTGGCCGCGTCCATGTTCCCCGGCGTGGCGCTCATCTCGCCCCTGTTCCAGCTGTTCACGGACCTCGGTTGGATGGGCACCTACCAGGCCCTGATCCTGCCGAGCATCTCGTTCGTGCTGCCGCTGACGGTCTACACGCTCACCTCGTTCTTCCGCGAGATGCCGTGGGACCTCGAGGAGGCTGCGCGGATCGACGGCTGCACGCGGATCCAGGCGTTCCGACGGGTCATCCTGCCGCTCGCCGCTCCCGCGGTCTTCACGACGGCGATCCTGGCGTTCATCTCGTCGTGGAACGAGTACCTCATCTCGAGTCAGCTCTCGAGCGACCGGACACAGCCGGTGACGGTAGCGATCGCGAGCTTCGCCGGCAGCCAGCCCCACCAGGAGCCGTACACGGCGGTCATGGCCGCGGGCACGATCGTCACGATCCCGCTCGTGATCCTCGTGCTCGTCTTCCAGCGTCGGATCGTCGCCGGTCTGACGGCCGGTGGCGTCAAGGGCTGATCGTGGCGCGCATGCGGCCGCCGCGGCCCACGGACACGACCGACACGTTGATCGGGTTCAGTGGGTTCTTCGGCGCGGTCCTCCTCGTCGTGACGATCACGTGCGAGCTCACCGGGCGGTCCGCGCTCGGATGGGCGCTCGCGTTGCTCGTCGTCGTCGCGCTCGTCGCGGCTCTGCTGCATCGGCGCGCGGCGCTCGTCCGCCGGACCGGCGGGCACGACGGACGGGAGGCCTCCCATGACGTCGGCGGGAGCGGCTGACGGATCGCGACCGCGCGCGGTCAGGACCCGAGGGTGCCGCCGGGCCGGTGCGGTGCCTCCCGGCTGACCGCACCCCGCGCAGCGAGCGCCGCGTCGAGCGCCAACGCGTCCCAGGGTGCGTGGCGCTCGGCGTCGTTGTCGAAGTAGACGAACGTGTCCCGCCCGGCGAGGAGGTGTTCCTCGACCCGGTGCGCCCACTGCCCGGTCGCGTGCTCGTCGTAGCCGCTGTGGTAGACCTCTGGAGTGCCGTGCAGGCGCAGGTACGCGAAGTCGGTCGTCGGCTCGTCGAAGCGGGGCCAGGCCGTACCGGCGTCGCTGTCCACCAATGCCACCCGGTGCCGGCGGAGCACCGCGAGGTGGTCCGGCGTCACGGCGGCGGGGGTGCGGACCTCGAGCGCGTGACGGATGACCCGCTCGCCCGGCGTGCCGTCCCCGGATCGCCCGTCACCGTCGCCGTCGGAACCGGGCACGCTGTCCGACGCGCGCACCTTCGCGTCGTGGTCGTCGGCGAGCGCCCGTGCGGCGTCGAAGGTCGTGGGCAGCTGGTCGAGGAAGGCGTCGAGGACGTCGGGGGTGGGGGCGAAGGCCGCGGGGAGCTGCCAGAGGATGGGCCCGAGCCGGTCCTCGAGCTCGAGGACGCCCGACGCCATGAAGTTCGCGAGCGCCGTGTGCACGTTCCGCAGGTGCAGCATGTGGGTGAGGTAGCGCCCGCCCTTCACGGCGAAGACGAAACCGTCGGGGACGGCGTGCCGCCACGCCTGGTACCGCTCGGGGCGCTGCAGCGAGTAGAACGAGCCGTTGAGCTCCACGGTCGGGAACCGATCGCCGACGTACTCGAGCCAGCGGCGCTTGGCGAGGCGCTGCGGGTAGAAGTCGCCCCGCCAGCCGTCGTACTGCCACCCGGAGAGCCCGACGCGGGCGAGGGCGCCCGTCGGAGGGGCCCCGGCGGACCGGGCGAGCGCGCGACGGTCGGTGCCCCCGATGGACTCGGCGCGGTCGTCGGGGTCGGGGTCGGGCATCGCCCCACGGTATGCCCCGGCATCGGGCCGACACACCGACGGCCCCTCGTTTTGCGTCGTGACCCGGACCTGTGTCATACTCTTCTGGTTGCCGGAACGGCCCCATCGTATAGTGGCCTAGTACGCCGCCCTCTCACGGCGGTAACGCGGGTTCGAATCCCGCTGGGGTCACGCGCACAGTGACTGCAGGACCAGCACGGCAGCCGCATGGAATCCCTCGCCCGCGGGCGGGGGATTCCGTCGTTCCGGCTTGGTACGCTCCAGGGGTCTCCGACCCGGCAGTGGGGCCTGCCGGACCCGAACCTCGCCGACCGGCCGGTCGAGCGACGACGGTCCCTGTCTCCGATCGCGCGTCCTCGACGCGTCCAGCAGATGGGAGCACCATGACCAACCCGTCCGGCGGACCGAGCGCCGCCCCCGCGTCGAGCGGTGACGGCCTGCCGTCCGACCCTGACGTCGAGGTCGACGACACCGCGAGCGGTGCGCCGACCCGTCCGCCGCATCTCCGCTGGCCCTCCATCGGCCTCGTGGCGCTCGGCGGAGCGGTCGGGACGGCTGCGCGAACGCTGATCACCTCGGCCCTGCCGTCCGGTCCCGCCTCGTGGCCGGTCCTCGGCATCAACGTCCTCGGCGCGTTCTGCCTCGGGCTCCTGCTCGAGGCGTTGACGCGCCGCGGTTCCGACGAGGGGCGCCGCCGATCCCTACGGCTCCTGTTCGGGACGGGCGTGCTCGGGGGCTTCACGACCTACAGCACGCTCGCGGTCGACGCGGCCACGCTGCTCCGGACCGGCCACGCTGGCACCGCGGTGGGGTACGGCCTCCTCTCGGTCGTCGCGGGGCTCGTCGCGGTCGTCGTGGGTCTGGTGGTCGCGGCGGTGACGCGCCCCGACGCCGGGGGAGCGCGTCGGTGAGCACGGTCGAACTCGTGCTCGTCGCGGTCGGCGGTGGCGTCGGCGCCGTGCTCCGCTTCGTCCTCGACGGCGCCGTCAGAGCGCACTGGCCGCGCTCCCTTCCCCTCGGGACGATCGTCATCAACGTGAGCGGATCGCTCGTCCTCGGGTACGTCACCGGACTCGGAACGGCCGGGCTGCTCCCGAGCCTGGTCGTCGCGACGCTCGGGACGGGCATGATGGGCGGGTACACGACGTTCTCGACGGCGAGTGTCGAGACGGTCCAGCTCGTGCGTGCCGGTCATCCGTGGCTCGCGCTGCTGAACGGGATCGGCATGCTCGTCGTCTCGGTCGGCGCCGCAGCGCTCGGCCTCCTCCTCGGAAGGAACACATGACCTCGGAACGCCCCGGTGAACTCGTCCTCGTCCGCCACGGAGAGACCGCGTGGTCGAAGAGCGGCCAGCACACCGGTAGGACGGACATCCCCCTGACGGAGAACGGCATCGAACAGGCGAAGCGCGCGGGGCGGTTCCTCGCCGATCGCGACTTCGCCCTCGCGCTGTCGAGCCCGCTCGAGCGAGCGCGCGAGACCGCGCGGCTCGTCGGCGTCGACGCCGAGCCGGACGAGGACCTGTTCGAGTGGGACTACGGCGCGTACGAGGGACTGACCACGCCGCAGATCAAGGTGCAGCGGCACGGGCCCTGGGACCTCTGGACCGACGGCGTCCCCGCCGGCGACACCCCTGGTGAGAACGCCGCCGAGGTCCGGGTCCGGGCCGAACGGGTGCTCGACCGGGCGCGACCGGTGCTCGCCGAGGGGCAGGACGCGATCTTCGTCGCGCACGGGCACGTGCTCCGCGCGATCGGTGCGGCCTGGATCCGACTCGCGCCGCAGGACGGCGCAGTCCTCGCGCTCTCGACCGCCTCGGTCAGCGTGCTCGGCTACGAACACGGCCGCCCGGTGATCGACCACTGGAACGTCCAGCCGGGATAGGCCCGACGGCCGGGAGGGCCGGGGCGGCCCGTCCCTCCCGGCCGTCGAACCGTCGGCCCCGGTGCCGGGAGTTCCGCGCTGTCGTTCCCCGGCCCTCCCAGCCGTCGGACGGCTCCCGGCCGTCAGACGGTGCGGATCGCGCTCGTCGCACCGAGGGGCCGGCCACGGCGACGCTCGACGGCGCGCCCGGCCAGGAGCAGGAGGACGCTCACGGCCGCCCCGAGCGCGGTCTGCACGATCCGCTCGACCGCGAGACGCTCGGGTGCCTCGGGGAGGCTGAGCCACGAGACGGCGAGGGCGAGCGGCGTGAGGAACAGCAGGCAGACCGCGTAGTTCCGCGCGACGAAGATCTCGGCCCAGAACTGGCCGAGCACCGCGATGAGGACGATCCACCAGTCCGTCGGGTGCAGGAGCAGGACGCCGACGGCGACCACGGTGCCGCCGATGGTGCCGACCACGCGCTGCACAGCGCGCTGGATCGTGTGCCGCTGCCGGAGCGCGGGGAGCGTCGACACGACCGCCACCACGGCCCAGTACGGGTGTCCCAGCCCCGTCGCCTCGCCGACCGCGCCGGCGACGAGCGCGCCGACCAGGTTGAGGCCGACGGTCTCCCACAGGGCGGGACTCCGCAGCACGGCGAAGGACCGGCGTCGTGGCTCGACGAAGGGTCGGAACAGGTGGCGCATCGACTCGCCCCACACGGCCCGGGCGAGGAACCCGCCCATCGACACCACCCAGGCGAACGCCACGGCGCCGAGGACGATCCCGACCACGCCCGGCAGCTGGGCCGGGGTCACCGGTACGAGCGAGCAGACGACGAACGCGAACACGGGGAAGATGGGCTGCGCGGGGATCGCCTGGAGGACCGAGAGCGTGCCGACGGCCACCACGAGGACGACCGCGAGTCCGACCGCCTCGGCCCAGAGCGGCGCCCCGGTCATGCTCATCGCGACGCCGGCGAGCATGCACGCGGCCTGCAGCAGGCCCGCGGTGGTGACGGTGACGACGCGTCGTCCGTAGGGCTCCCGCGCGCCCGGGATCGCGGCGAACCCGGCGAAGAGCGCGAAGGCGGCGTAGCCCGACAGACCGGAACCGATGAGCACGGCGAGCGGGACCCCGCCGGCCACGGCGGCCCGTGCCGCTCCCTCGATGTTGATCGTGCGGGCGGAGTGGGGCGGTCGTTCGGTCGTCGTCATGTCCTGTCCATCATCCCACCGGGCGTGCTGGGGGAGGACGCCCGGACGACGCGCGAGACGGAGAAGAACGACAGGTGTCGTCCTGCTGGTATACCAATCCGCGCCAGCATGCGGATCGGACCGGGAATGGACGCTCGAGGCCCGTGGTTGCGGGCATCCACGGGCCTCGGAGGGCCCGGACGCGAGCGTAGACTCGCTGGACCCGGCGCCCGCCGGGCCCGCGACACGCGGGAGGCGCACCTCGCTCGGGGTGCGCGGACGAACCGGTCGCCGTCCGACAGGACAGGCGACCACACGCATGGGAGGCACGAGGTCATGGGCAGGACGCTCGCCGAGAAGGTGTGGGACGACCACGTCGTGGTCAAGGGCGAGGACGGCACCCCCGACCTCCTCTACATCGACCTCCACCTCGTGCACGAGGTCACGAGTCCACAGGCGTTCGACGGCCTCCGCCAGGCCGGGAGGCCCGTCCGCCGCCCCGACCTCACCATCGCCACCGAGGACCACAACACGCCGACGCTCGCGATCGACCGTCCGATCGCCGACCCGACGAGCCGGACGCAGATCGAGACCCTGCGGCGCAACTGCGCGGAGTTCGGCGTCCGGCTGCACCCGCTCGGGGACGCCGAGCAGGGGATCGTGCACGTCGTCGGACCGCAGCTCGGCCTCACCATGCCCGGCATCACCGTCGTGTGCGGCGACTCGCACACCTCGACCCACGGCGCGTTCGGGGCCATGGCGTTCGGGATCGGCACGAGCGAGGTCGAGCACGTGCTCGCCACGCAGACGCTGCCGCTCAAGCCCTTCAAGACCATGGCGATCACCGTCGAGGGGACGCTGCGCCCCGGTGTCACGGCGAAGGACGTCATCCTCGCCGTGATCGCGCAGATCGGCACCGGCGGTGGTCAGGGCTACGTCCTCGAGTACCGCGGCAGCGCGATCCGGGCGCTCTCGATGGAAGGCCGGATGACGATCTGCAACATGTCGATCGAAGCCGGTGCACGCGCCGGGATGGTCGCACCCGACCAGACGACCTACGACTACCTCCGCGGACGGGCGCACGCCCCGAGCGGGCAGGACTGGGACGACGCCGTCGCCTACTGGGACACGCTGGCGACGGACGACGACGCCGTGTTCGACGCCGAGGTGTTCATCGACGCCGACGAGCTCGAGCCGTTCGTGACGTGGGGGACGAACCCCGGTCAGGGCGTCTCGCTGTCGGCGACCGTGCCCTCGCCGGCCGACTTCGCCGACGCCAACGCCCGTGCGGGCGCCGAACGGGCGCTCGAGTACATGGACCTCACCCCCGGCACCCCGATGAAGGCGATCCCCGTCGACGCGGTGTTCATGGGCTCCTGCACGAACTCGCGCATCGAGGACCTCCGCGCGTTCGCCTCGATCGTCCGCGGTCGGACCAAGGCCGAGGGCGTCCGGGTCATGGTGGTGCCCGGGTCCGCGCGGGTCCGCCTCGAGGCCGAGGCCGAGGGGCTCGACCAGGTGTTCCTCGACTTCGGCGCGGAGTGGCGGTTCGCCGGCTGCTCGATGTGTCTCGGCATGAACCCCGACCAGCTCGCCCCCGGCGAGCGATGTGCGTCCACGTCGAACCGCAACTTCGAGGGGCGCCAGGGCAAGGGCGGCCGGACACACCTCGTGTCACCGCTCGTCGCCGCGGCCACCGCCGTCCGGGGCACGCTGTCGAGCCCGTGGGACCTCGAGGAGGACGACGCGCGGCGTGCCGTGGACGAGGTCACGCCGGTCGGTGTCGCCGCTGGCCGCACGACCGTCGCCGACGCCGATGCAGGCGTCGCGCAGCCCGAGGAGGAACACTGATGGACAAGCTCTCGGTCGTGACCGGCGTGGCGGCACCGCTGCGTCGGGCGAACGTCGACACCGACCAGATCATCCCGGCCGTCTACCTCAAGCGGGTGACGAAGACGGGCTTCGAGGACGCCCTGTTCGCCGCCTGGCGGCAGGATCCCGAGTTCGTCATCAACCGTCCCGAGTACCAGGGTGCGTCCGTGCTCGTCGCCGGTCCGGACTTCGGCACGGGGTCGAGCCGGGAGCACGCGGTGTGGGCGCTCCGGGACTTCGGGTTCCGGGTGGTCGTCTCGCCGCGGTTCGCGGACATCTTCCGCGGCAACGCCGGCAAACAGGGGCTGCTGACCGCCGTGGTCACCGAGTCCGACGTCGAGCGGATCTGGGCGGCGATCGATGCCGCGCCCGGAGTCGAGGCGACGGTCGACCTCGTCGCGCAGCGCGTGTCGGTGGGTGATGTGGACGTCCCGTTCGAGATCGACGCATACACTCGATGGCGGTTGATGGAAGGGCTCGACGACATCGGGCTCACCCTCCGCGACGAACCGTCGATCACGGAGTTCGAATCCCGCCGCGCCTCGTGGCGGCCCGAGACATTGCCGGTGAAGTAAGTGAACTCTCTCGTACAGGACGCAGCGGCTGCAGGCGCTCGCGTCGGTCTCAAGTCGGACGAGATCGTCATCCGCGGCGGCAAGCCGCTCGTGGGACGCATCGAGGTCCGCGGCGCGAAGAACCTCGCGACCAAGGCGATGGTGGCCGCGCTGCTGGGCGACACACCCTCGATCCTCCGCGACGTGCCGGACATCAGCGACGTCAAGGTCGTCCGGGGCCTGCTCGAGGTGCACGGCGTCCGGATCAGCGATCCTGCCCGTGGCGAGCTCATCCTCGACCCGTCGAACGTCGAGAGCGCGCACTTCGCCGAGATCGACGCCCACGCCGGGTCGAGCCGCATCCCGATCCTGTTCTGCGGTCCGCTGCTCCACAAGCTCGGCGAGGCGTTCATCCCCGACCTCGGCGGTTGCCGCATCGGCGACCGCCCGATCGACTTCCACCTCGACGCGCTCCGCGCGATGGGCGCCGTCGTGGACAAGCAGGTCGCCGGCATCCACCTCGAGGCGCCGAACGGTCTCAAGGGCGCGAACATCGAACTGCCGTACCCGAGCGTCGGCGCGACCGAGCAGGTGCTCCTCAGCGCCGTGCTGGCCGAGGGTGTCACCGAGCTGCGGAACGCCGCGATCGAGCCCGAGATCATGGACCTCATCGCGATCCTGCAGAAGATGGGCGCCGTCGTCTCCGTCGAGCCGAACCGGACGATCTTCATCGAGGGCGTCGAGAAGCTGCGCGGGTACACGCACCGGGCGATCAACGACCGCAACGAGGCCGCCAGCTGGGCCGCCGCCGCACTCGCCACGAACGGTGACATCTTCGTCGAGGGTGCCAAGCAGCAGGACCTCATGACCTTCCTCAACGTCTTCCGCAAGGTGGGCGGCGGGTTCGACATCCAGGAGGACGGCATCCGCTTCTACCGCGAGGTCGAGGTGCTCAAGCCCGTCGTCATCGAGACCGACGTCCACCCCGGCTTCATGACCGACTGGCAGCAGCCGCTCGTCGTGGCACTGACGCAGGCCGAGGGCCGCAGCGTGGTGCACGAGACCGTGTACGAGAACCGGTTCGGGTTCACGGACGCGCTCAACGAGATGGGTGCGGACATCGTCGTGCACAAAGAGGGACTGCCCGGCCACGACCGTCGAGTCGCTCGTCGTCCCTTCGAGCAGGCCGCGGTGATCACCGGACCCACGCCGCTGCACGGCGCGAACGTGCGCGTGCCCGACCTCCGGGGCGGGTTCAGCCACCTCATCGCCGCGCTCACCGCCAGCGGTGAGTCGCACATCACGAACGTCGGCATCATCAGCCGTGGGTACGAGCACTTCATCCCGAAGCTCCGCAAGCTCGGCGCGGACTTCGACTTTGCCGGGTGAGGGCGCGGTGCCGGACAACGGCACGGGGTCGACGAGCGGGCAGCAGGGCGGCGGGCGCGAGGTCGTCACCGCTGGCCTGCCCACCCCGGGACGGCGGTTCCACCGGGGCGACCTGAACGGTGCGTTCCGGGTCGTCGCGTCGATCGTCATCCCGATGATCCGGGTCGCTGCGCGGTTCCGGTGGCACGGGAGCACGCGGCTGCCGGCCGAGGGTCCGTTCATCGTCGCGCCGAACCACTACACGAACATCGACCCGCTCGTCGTCGGCACGGTCGTGTGGCTGCACCGTCGACTCCCGCAGTACCTCGCGAAGGCCTCGCTGTTCCGGGTCCCGGTGCTCGGGTACTTCATGCGCGGCATGGGCAACGTCCCCGTCGAGCGCTCCGGACGGACCCGCGGCAGCGACCCGCTCACCGGTGGTCGTGCCCTCGTGGCGGGCGGCGGCGGTCTCATCGTCTACCCCGAGGGCACGCTCACGCGCGACCCGGACCTCTGGCCCATGCGCGGGAAGACCGGCGCGGTCCGACTCGCGCTCGAGAACGACGTCCCGCTCATCCCCATGGCCCACTGGGGCACCCAGCGCATCATGCCGCGGTACGGGCGCACGCTCCGGCTCTTCCCGCCGTCGCGCGTGGACGTCGCGATCGGCGAGCCGCTCGACCTCTCCGCGTACCGGGGACGTCCGCTCGACCAGCACCTGTTGCAGCAGGCGACCGCCGAGCTCATGCAGGCGATCACCGCGCTCGTCGAGGAGCTGCGCGGCGAGCGTGCACCCGCCGAGCGGTGGGACCCGGCAGCGAACAACCAGAAGGAGACCGGCCGCTTTGCCTGACGCGCCCGACCATCCAGGCCGCGGCGCGGTCGACACCGCCGCCATCAACGTCGTCCTCCGTCGCGCCGAGTCGCGACGGGTCGCCGTGCTGGGCGCGGGGAGCTGGGGCACCACGTTCGCCAAGGTGCTCGCGGAGGGCGGGGCCGACGTCGTGCTCTGGGCGCGTCGACCCGAGGTCGCGCGCGAGATCACCGAGACGAAGCGGAACTCCGACTACCTGCCCGGCATCAACCTCCCGCGCACGCTGACCGCCTCGGACCACCTCGACCGCGTGCTCGACGGCGCCGAGCAGGTCTACGTGTCGGTGCCCAGTCAGAGCCTGCGCGCGAACCTCGAGGCGGTCCGGACACTGCTGCCCGTCGAGGCGCCCGTCGTGAGCCTCATGAAGGGCGTCGAGAAGGGCACGGGCCTCCGGATGAGCGAGGTCCTCCAGCAGGGCCTCGACGTCGATCCGGATCGGATCGCGGTGGCGTCCGGCCCGAACCTCGCACTCGAGATCGCACGACGACAGCCGACGGCGGCCGTCGTGTCGTCGACGAGCACCGACACCGCGACCGCCGTCGCGGCGACCGCCACGAACCCGTACTTCCGGTCGTTCATCAACACCGACGTCATCGGCACCGAGTTCGGCGGCGTGCTCAAGAACCTCATCGCGGTGGCCATCGGCATCGTCGACGGTGTCGGCTACGGCGAGAACACGAAGGCGTCGATCATCACCCGCGGCCTCGCGGAGATGACCGGGTTCGCGGTCGCCAACGGTGCGCGCCCCGAGACGCTCGCCGGTCTCGCCGGGCTCGGCGACCTCATCGCGACGTGCCAGTCACCCCTGTCGCGGAACAACACCGCGGGCCGACTGCTCGGCCAGGGCTACCGATACGACGAGGTCGTCCGGCAGATGAACCAGACCGCCGAGGGTCTGGCGTCGGTCGCTCCGATCCTGGCGCTCGCCGCCGACCACGGCGTCGACATGCCCATCGTCAGCCAGGTGGGCGAGGTGCTCGCCGGTAGGCTCGACCCGCGGAACATCGCGCCGCACCTGACCGAGACCGACGAACCCCAGGGCGAGTGATCCCATGACGCAGACGACCGCCATCGACGCCCGGCCGGCCGGAGCCGGGGCTCGGACCCGTGTCGTGGTCCTGTTCGGCGGCCGCTCGAGCGAGCACGCGATCAGCTGCGTGACCGCGGGCGGGATCATGGCCGCGATGGACCGCTCGCTGTTCGACGTCGTGCCGGTCGGCATCACCCGTGCGGGCGCGTTCACGTTGCAGTCGGACGACCCGGGCGCTTGGGCCCTGCGCGGCTCCGACCTCCCCTCGGTCCCGGACAACGGCACCCGCGTGCGCTGGCCGGACTCGGTCGACTCCCGCGCCCTCGCGGTGGTGCAGGCCGACGGATCCATCACCTCGCTCGGCGACGTCGACGTCGTGTTCCCGATCCTCCACGGCCCCTTCGGCGAGGACGGCACGGTCCAGGGCCTCCTCGAGTTGGTGGGGCTGCCCTACGTGGGCGACGGCGTCCTCGCGAGCGCGGTCGGCATGGACAAGCACCTGTCGAAGGTCGTGCTCGAGCACGCCGGTCTCCGGGTGGCGCCCTGGACGACGGTCCTCCGCCGTGAATGGGACGCCGACGAGGCCGACGTCCTCGAGCGAGCGGCCGCGCACGGGTGGCCGCTGTTCGTGAAGCCCGCGCGTGCCGGGTCGAGCATGGGGGTCTCGCGGGTCGACGAGCCGGGGCAGCTCCCGGCGGCGTTCGCGACCGCGTTCGAGCACGACAGCAAGGTCATCGTCGAGCCACGCATCGTCGGGCGCGAGATCGAGGTCGCGGTGCTCGAGGGTCGCGATGGCACCCCGCGCACGAGCCTCCCGGGCGAGATCGTCGTCGACGAAGCGGGGTTCTACGACTTCGAGGCGAAGTACCTCGGCGGCGACGAGCAGCTCCGGTGTCCCGCCCCGCTGTCCCAGGACGAGACCGACGAGGTCCGTTCCATCGCCGCCCGCGCCTTCGAGGCGATCGCCGGTTCGGGCCTCGCACGGGTCGACTGCTTCCTCACGGACGACGGGTTCGTCGTCAACGAGGTGAACACCATGCCCGGGTTCACCCCGTTCTCGATGTACCCCCGATGCTGGGCCGCGTCCGGGCTGCCCTACCCGGACCTCGTCCGCGAACTCGTCGAGCTCGGGGCGGTCGCCGTCCGCTGACCGGTCGTGGCGGTCAGCCCGCCGGGGTGGCGCTCGCCGACGGCGTGGCGGGCGCGGAGGGCGTTGCCACGTCCGAGGGGTCGAGGCACGCGTGGCCGTCCTTCGGCAGGGTCGACACGGCATCCCCGATGTCCTGCAGCACGTCGCTCGTCGCCGCCGTCGGATCGAGCGCGACCTGCACGGCGGGCGAGCGTCCGAACGTCGTGTAGACGATGGAGTCCTTCCGGGCGTCCCGGATCCAGTCGACCGATCCGAGGGTGAAGCACGGCAGGTCGGACACGGTCGGCACGGGCACGCCGCAGTGCAGGACCACGGCTGCCGGGGTGCCCCAGACGGCCGTGGACTGCGCGTTCGTGGCTCGGATCGCGAGCTTCGACTCGACGGTGGTCGGCAGGCGCACCTGGACCGCGGCGCAGGCCGCGGAGTTCGCCGCCGGCGCCGGTGTCAGCGTGACGGCGTCAGCACAGCCCTCGAGGGCCGCGACGAGGCCGACCGCCAGGGCGATCGCCCCGAGTGCCCGGGGGAGTCGGCGCGAGGAGTGCATCGCCATCAGGCTACCCGAGCGGGCGGTACGGTCGGAGAGTGCACGACAGCGACGACACGGTGGGCAGCGTCGGCGAGCTCAGCGTGCTCGCTCGGATCACCCGTCGGCTCCCGTCCGCCGCATCCGCCCTGCTCGGCCCGGGCGACGACTGCGCGGTCGTCGCCGCGCCGGACGGACGCTTCGTCGTGACGACCGACATGATGGTGCACGGCCCGGACTTCCGGTGGGCGTGGTCCTCGCCGACGGACGTCGGTTGGAAGGCGGCCGCGACGAACCTGTCCGACGTCGCCGCGATGGGGGCGCGCCCGACCGCGTTGCTCGTGGCGTTGGCCGTGCCGCCGCAGACCCCGGTGGGCGTGCTCGAGGCCATCGCCGACGGGTTCGCGGCGGCGTGTGCCACCCTCGCCCCGGGCTGCGGCGTGGTCGGCGGCGACCTGTCGACGTCGGCGACCGCGACGGTGACGGTCACGGCGTTCGGGGACCTGGAGGGCCGGGCGCCGGTGCTCCGGTCGGGCGCACGAGCGGGTGACCAGGTCGCGGTCGCGGGTGAACTCGGCGTCGCGGCCCGGGGACTCGCGCGGCTGTTCGCGGAGGGGGTCGACGACCGCGGCGAACCGGACGCCGAACGGACCGCGGCGTTCCTGGCGGCCTCGCCCGGGGGGACGGACCCGGGCGTCGAGCGGCAGCGTCGCCCCCGTCCGCCGGTCGCCGCGGGGGTCCTCGCCGCCCAGGCCGGGGCGACCGCGATGCTCGACCTGTCCGACGGGCTGGCGATCGACGCCGGTCGCGTGGCCCGGGCCAGCGGTGTCACGATCGACCTCGACCCGTCGGTGGTCCCGGAGGGGCCGGCCCTGCACGGCGGTGAGGACCACGGACTGTTCGCGACGTTCCCACGCGGGTCGGGCCTCCCGGCCGGGTTCCGGCGGATCGGGACGGTCGTGTCGGCGTCCGGTGCGCCGGGCGTGACGCGCGGGGGCGTCCCGGTGTCGACGCAGGGGTGGGACCCGTACGTGGGCTGGGACGGCGCCGTCGGCTGACGCCAGGACGAGCGCGGTGGGTGCCGGGGTCAGTCCGTGATGTCGGGCGCGGCCTCCCACGCGACGGTGTCGCCGTACGTGCGCTTGCTCCAGGCCTGGAGGCCGTCGGGCCAGGTCGGCTGTGGCGACCTGGTGCTGCGTTCCACGACCACGAGCGCCTCCGGCCCGAGCCGGGGGACGAGGGCCGCGAGCACGGCCTGGATCTCGTCCTCGTTCACCTCGTACGGCGGGTCGATGAACACCAGGTCGAAGCGGCGACCGGTGGATCGGAGGTACCCGAGCGCGGACTGTGCGTGGACGTCGATGTGGGTGGCGCCGCCGGTCCGCCGCTGGACCGACCGGGCGTTCTCGCGGCAGGCGGCTGCCGCGGGTGCTGCGCGGTCGACGAGCACGACCTCGACCGCGCCGCGCGACGCCGCCTCGAGGCCCAGAGCGCCCGTGCCGGCGTAGAGGTCGAGCACCGCCGCGCCGGCGACGAGTCCCCGCGCGTCGAGCGAGGAGAACAGGGCCTCGCGCACACGGTCGCTCGTGGGTCGCGTGCCGGCCCGCGGCACGCGCAGCGTCGTGGAGCCAGCGGCCCCCGCGATGATCCGGGTCACGCACGACACCGTATCGGCACCAGCGGACGTCGTGCACGGCCGGGAGGCCCGGTGCATGTCGGCGGGAGCGACTACCGTTGCGACGTGGTCACCGCCAGTCCCGCGTCCGCGTCGTCCCCGGCAGTCACCCCGGACCCGCTCGACGCACGGTTGAGTGGGGTGCTCGGTGGCCGCACCGCGACGGCCTTCGAGAAGGCGTTCGGCATCCGCACGGTGGGCGACCTGCTCGCGCACGCCCCGCGGCGGTACGCCGAGCGGGGCGCGCTGACGGCCCTCGACGAGCTCGCGGTGGGGGAGTCCGTGACCATCGTGGCCGAGGTCGTCGACGTCCGTGAACGGACGATGCGGCAGCGGCGCGGGTCCATCCTCGAGGCACGCATCGGCGACGGCAACGGCATCCTCACACTCACGTTCTTCAACCAGGGCTGGCGCGCGAAGGACCTCGTCGCGGGCGCACGCGGCATCTTCGCGGGCAAGGTGTCCGACTACCGGGGCGCACGGCAGCTCGCGCACCCCGACTACGAGCTGTTCGACGCCGACGATCCGCGGGCCACGGCCGACGCCGACGGCGAGCAGGCGATGCGCTGGTCGCGACAGCCGATCCCGATCTACCCGGCGACCTCGACGCTGTCGTCGTGGCAGATCGCCAAGGCCGTCGGGGTCGTGCTCGACACGTTGCCCGAGCTCGAGGACCCGGTGCCGTCGTCGGTGCGCGCCCGACTGGGCTTGCTCGGGCACCGGCGCGCGCTCGAGCTCCTGCACCGCCCCGAGCGGACCGCCGACTGGAAGGCCGCGCAGGACGCGCTCCGGTACCGCGAGGCCTTCGTGCTGCAGACCGCGCTCGTCCGACGGCGCCTGGCCGCACGGGCGACCGCGTCGACGCCGCGGGTCGCGGCGCCGGGTGGCGTGCTCGAGCGCTTCGACCGGCACCTCCCCTTCACGCTGACGGACGACCAGACGGCCGTCGGCGCGGAGATCGCCGCCGACCTGGCCGAGCACCACCCCATGCACCGGCTCGTACAGGGCGAGGTCGGATCCGGCAAGACCCTCGTGGCGATCCGCGCGATGCTCACGGTGGCGGAGTCCGGCGGCCAGTCGGCGCTCATCGCACCGACGGAGGTCCTGGCGGCGCAGCACCTCCGCTCGATCGTGCGGTTCCTCGGACCGGACCTCGCCGCCGAGCTCCGGCCGGTGATCGTCACCGGTTCCCAGTCCTCCCGGGAGCGGCAGCGGGCGCTCCTCGCGGCGGCGAGCGGCGGGTCACGGCTCGTCGTCGGCACGCACGCGCTCCTCGGCGATCGGGTCGACTTCGCCGAGCTCGGCCTGGTCGTCGTCGACGAGCAGCACCGGTTCGGCGTCGAACAGCGCGAGGCCCTGCGCACCAAGGGCAGGACCCCGCCGCACGTGCTCGTCCTCACCGCGACCCCGATCCCGCGCACCGTCGCCATGACCGTCTTCGGCGACCTCGACGTGTCGACGATCCAGGGGCTGCCCTCGGGTCGGGCCGGCGTCGAGACCCACACCGTCGCCCTCGCGGACCACCCGGGTTGGGAGCACCGGATCTGGACCCGGATGGCCGAGGAACTGGCGTCCGGGCGGCAGGCGTTCGTCGTGTGCCCGGCCATCGAGGACGGCTCGGTCGAGGAGGGCGAGGAAGCCGGTGACGACGCGGTCCAGGCCGACGCGGGCGCGACGGGTCCCACTCGTCGTCCCCCTGCCACCGTCGTCGGGACGGCGGAGCGGATCCGCGCGATGCCGGAGCTGCGGGACCGGCGGATCGCGGTCCTCCACGGTCGGATGCCCAACGAGGACAAGGACGCCACCATGACCGCGTTCGCCGCCGGGGACGTCGACGTGCTCGTCGCGACGACCGTGATCGAGGTCGGCGTCGACGTCCCGAACGCCTCGATGATGGCGGTCCTCGACGCCGACCGGTTCGGGGTGTCCCAGCTGCACCAGCTCCGTGGGCGCATCGGGCGTGGCGGTCACCCGGGCGTCTGTCTGCTCGTGACGAGCGCCGAGGACGGCACACCGGCGCGCGAGCGCGTGGACGCGGTGGCCGGCTCGGACGACGGGTTCGAGCTCGCACGCGTCGACCTCGAACTCCGACGTGAGGGCGACGTGCTCGGTGAGCGACAGTCGGGCGGCCGGTCGTCGCTCACGCTCCTGCGGGTCGTGCGGGACGCCGACGTCATCGTCGACGCCCGGGGTGAGGCGGAGCGGTTGTTGACGGCGGACCCGACGCTCGAGCACCACGCCGTGCTCCGGGCCGCGCTCGACCGGCGCCTCGACGAGACCGACGCGGCGTTCCTCGGCAAGAACTGACACGGCGGCGTCGGTAGGGTCGGTCCATGCCCCAGATCGCCGTCGTCCCCGGCTCGTTCGACCCCGTCACCGTCGGGCACCTCGACGTGATCCAGCGTGCCGCCACGATCTTCGACGAGGTCCACGTCCTCGTCGTGCACAACCCGGACAAGACGAGCAGCCTCTTCGACGCCGCGGAACGGGTCCGGCTCATCGACGCCGCGCTCGACGAGGCCGGGTTGCACGACGGCGTCCGGGTGGAGTCGTGGTCCTCCGGTCTGCTCGTGGACTACTGCCGAGAGGTCGGTGCGCGCGTGATCGTCAAGGGGGTGCGGTCGAGCGCGGACGTCGCGTACGAGACACCGATGGCGGCCGTGAACCGCGACCTCGCGGGTGTCGAGACCGTGTTCGTCGTCCCCGAGCCCGGTCGCTCGCACGTGTCGAGTTCGCTCGTCCGGCAGGTCGCGTCGCTCGGTGGGGACGTCTCGCCCTACGTGCCGCGGGTCGTGGTGGAGGCCCTGGCCCACTGACCCGGAGCGGTGACCGTCGGTGGCGGGCGCCGCCGTCCTGCCCGCACCGCACCGGGTGCGCGCCGCATGCTGGCGCTCGCTCTCGGGCGGGATGCGCGGTAGGATCGATCCTCGTGCCTGGCTTCGTGAACACCCCGTACACCCTGCCGGTGCGTGACATCATGCACCGCCCGGGCGAGATGCGCGAGCACGTCATCGACGTCGAACTCGCGGAACCGTTCGGTGCCGGACAGGTCGCCGTGCCGATCGGTGGGGTGCTCCACGTCGAGGTCCGACTCGAGGGGCTGCACGAGGGGATCCTGGTGTCCGGCCACGCCGACGCCGAGGCCGTCGGCGAGTGCAGCCGCTGTCTGATCGACATCACCGAGCCGGTCGAGGTCGATTTCACCGAGTTGTTCGCGTATGATGCCTCGGAGGATTCTGATCTCCAGGTTCACGATGATCACGTGGATTGTGAACCGGTGATCCGAGACGCGGTGGTGCTCGCACTGCCGTTCCGACCGGTCTGCCGACCGGACTGCCCAGGACTGGACCCGGTGACGGGTGAGCGCCTGGCGGACGTCGGCGAGCGTGTGACCCCAGAGGTCATCGACCCGCGCTGGTCCGCGCTCGCAGCACTCCGAATCGACACCACCGACCCCGACGGCGCTCGTCCTGACGCCGACAAGGAAGAGAGATAAGCCATGGCCGTTCCCAAGCGCAAGAAGTCCCGCGCCAACACGCACGCCCGCCGCTCGCAGTGGAAGGCGGCGCCCGTCGCGCTCGTGAAGACCGTCGAGAACGGCAAGGTCACCTACAGCCTCCCGCACCGCGCCAAGGTCGTCGAGGACAGCGCCGGCACCGCGCTCTACATGGAGTACAAGGGCCGCAAGGTCGCCGACGTCTGATCGAGGCGGATCAGTGCGTGCAGCGTCCGGTTCCCGTGGGTCGACCCCCGCGGAGTCGGACGCTGCACGTCTGCTGGCCGTCCTCGACGTCGACGTCGACCCGGATCTCGTCGACCTGGCGTTGACGCACCGCTCGTTCGCCTACGAGCACGGGGGCATCGCGCACAACGAGCGACTCGAGTTCCTCGGTGACTCGATCCTCGGCCAGGCCGTGACGGTCAAGCTCTACCGCGACTACCCGGATCTGGACGAGGGCGAGCTCGCCAAGCGACGCGCGAGTCTCGTGTCGACCGTCGCCCTCGCCGAGATCGCCCGCATCATCGGCCTCGGCGCCTTCCTCAAGCTCGGTCGCGGCGAGGAGCTCACGGGCGGCCGGGACAAGTCGTCGATCCTGGCCGACACGGTCGAGGCCGTCATCGGCGCGACCTACCTGTCCGCGGGGCCGGACGTCGCCACCGCGCTCGTGCTGCGCCTCGTGGAGCCCCTGCTCGTCGACCCCGACCGCTTCGGCGCCGCGATGGACCCGAAGACGAGCCTGCAGGAACTGGCGTCGGCACGGTCCCTCGGCAACCCCGCGTACCGGGTCACCGAAGAGGGCCCCGACCACGACAAGACCTTCCACGCCACCGTGGTGCTCATGGGCGAGGACATCGCGAGCGGTACCGGATCGAGCAAGAAGAACGCCGAGATGGCCGCGGCGCTCGGCGCGTGGACGCGACTGTCCGGCCGCGGCGAGGAATCGGTCGACCTCCTCGCGACGGACGGCCCCGACGCCGGCACGGGTGACGCCCGCTAGTGCCCGAACTCCCCGAGGTCGAGGTCGTCCGCGCGGGCCTCGAACCGGCCGTCACGGGCGCCCGCGTGCTCCACGTCCACGTCGTCGACGACCGCGCTCTGACGCGACACCGGGGCCCGGCCGAGGACTTCGTCGCCCGCCTGACCGGGCGCACCGTGCAGGCCGCCGTGCGGCGCGGCAAGTTCCTGTGGATGCCGCTCGACGACGTCGGCCCGGGTCCGGAGGCCCTCGTGGCGCACCTCGGCATGAGCGGTCAGATCCTGCTCGGTCGGGACCGCCCGGCCGCTCGGCACCGCAGGGTGGTCCTCGCGGTGCAGCCCGCGGGCCGGACCGCCGACGGCCCCGTCGAGCCGCCGGTCGAGCTCGAGTTCGTCGACCAACGGACCTTCGGTTCGATGGCGGTCGACGCGACCGTCCCGACCGTCGACAGCGCACCCGCGGGGCACGCCGGTGCCGCCGACCAGGCGGATCCCGACGGGGCGTGGCGACGGCGGATCCCGACGCAGGTGTCGCACATCGCACGGGACCCCCTCGACCCCGCGTTCGACGACGCGCGGTTCGTCGCGCTCGCGCACCGGCGGCACAGCGGCATCAAACGGGTGCTGCTCGACCAGGGTGTGGTCAGCGGGATCGGCAACATCTACGCGGACGAGAGCCTGTGGGCGGCCCGGCTGCACCACGACCGCCCCGCCGACGCACTGAGCCGGCGCGCGCTGACCGGCCTGCTCGACGAGGTGCGCGCGGTGCTCCGCCGGGCGCTCGAGGACGGCGGCACGAGCTTCGACGCCCAGTACGTCAACGTGAACGGGCAGTCCGGGTACTTCTCCCAGCGGCTCGCCGTGTACGGGCGACAAGGTCAGCCGTGCCCTCGCTGCGGGGCGACGATCGTGCGCGAGGCGTTCATGAACCGCTCGAGCCACCGCTGCCCCGTGTGCCAGCGTCGGCCGCGGTCGCGCCTGGGCTAGCCTGTGCCCACCGACCGCGCGAGCATGGAAGGCCGTCCGTGTACCTGAAGAGCCTGACCCTCAGGGGGTTCAAGTCCTTCGCGCAACCGACGACCTTCGCACTCGAGCCGGGCGTGACCTGCATCGTGGGTCCCAACGGCTCGGGCAAGTCGAACGTCGTGGACGCCCTCGCGTGGGTGATGGGGGAGCAGGGCGCCAAGACGCTCCGCGGCGGCAAGATGGAGGACGTCATCTTCGCCGGCACCTCGACGCGGGGACCGCTCGGCCGCGCGCAGGTCACCCTGACGATCGACAACAGCGACGGCGTGCTCCCGATCGAGTACGCGGAGGTCACGATCTCGCGGACCCTGTTCCGGAACGGCGGGAGCGAGTACGCCATCAACGGCGAGAACTGTCGCCTGCTCGACGTCCAAGAACTCCTGTCGGACACGGGGCTCGGCCGAGAGATGCACGTCATCGTCGGGCAGGGACAGCTCGACAAGGTACTCCACGCGACGCCGGAGGACCGACGCGGCTTCATCGAGGAGGCCGCCGGCATCCTCAAGCACCGTCGGCGCAAGGAGAAGACGCTCCGCAAGCTCGACGCGATGCAGGCGAACCTCACCCGGTTGTCCGACCTCGCCGGTGAGATCCGGCGTCAGCTGAAGCCGCTGGGACGGCAGGCCGAGGTCGCGCGCAAGGCGCAGTCCGTGGCGGCGGTCGCCCGGGACGCGCGGGCCAGGATCCTCGCGGACGACGTCGTCCGGCTGCGGCGGGAACTCGCCGAGCACCTCGCGGTCGAGGCCGGCCGGAAGAGCGAGCGCATCGTGCTCCAGGAGCGGCTCGACCAGGCGCGCATCCGACAGCAGCACGTCGAGCAGACGATGGTGGGTGACGACGTCGACCGGGCGCGGACGGTGCTCCACGGCCTCGAGAGCGTGCAGGAGCGACTGCGGGGGCTGTCGACCCTCGCGAACCAGCGCCTCCTGCTGCTCGCTCAACAGGCGGACGTGCCCGCCCAGGGCCCCACCGTCACCCCGTCGATGGTCGCGGACGCGCGGGACGAGGCCGAGCGTCTCGAGGCGAACGCCGAGGACCTCCAGGGCGCGCTGGCGTCGGCGGCCGAGCGCGTGGCCCGGGCGCGTGCGTCGCTCGACGCCCTCGACGAGGAGATCGCGGCGCAGAGC
Source organism: Curtobacterium sp. MCBD17_019 (assembly GCF_003234555.1). Taxonomy (NCBI): domain Bacteria; kingdom Bacillati; phylum Actinomycetota; class Actinomycetes; order Micrococcales; family Microbacteriaceae; genus Curtobacterium; species Curtobacterium sp. MCBD17_019. The sequence continues at coordinate 27,585 of NZ_QKTT01000014.1, forward strand.
GCACTCGTGTCGCAGCACGACCTGGACGCCCAGCGCCTCGGCAACCGCGTCGACGTGGCACGGCAGCGGCTCGCCTCCGCCACGGCCGACCGTGCCCGTCGGGAGCGGGCGCTCGCCGAGGCCGAGGAGCGTGCCGGACGCGCCGAACAGGAGCTCGCCGGGATCGCACGCGACCCGGGACTGGACGCGGACGAGGACGACCTGGCGCAGCTGCTCACGGACGCCCGGGCGGCGCTCGAGGGCGCCCAGTCGCGACGGGACGAGGCGCGGGAGCGGCTGCATCGGCTCGAGCGCGAGCGTGACGCCCTCGCCGCACGCGTGACCGCGCTCGGGCTGTCGCTCGACGTCCGCGACGGCTCACAGGCGCTCATCGACGCCGGGCGCGCCGGGGTGCTCGGCCGACTCGCCGACCACATCCGGGTCGCCGCCGGGTACGAGGCCGCGGTCGCGGCCGCCCTCGGCGGACTCGCCGACGCGGTGCTCGCCGCCACCCGGTCCGCCGCGCTCGACGCCGTGACCGCCGCACGGACGAACGACATCGGTCGCATCGACGTCGTCGTCGCCGACGCCCCGGGCACGGGATCGCACCTGCCCCCGGCCCTCCCGTCCGGCGTCCGTCCGGCACTCGAGGTGGTCGACGGGCCTCCCGCGATCGTGGCGCTGCTCGCGGACACCGTCGTCGTCGAGCCGGGCGCGGACCCGGCCACGGCCGATCTGGAGGCCCTGCTCGCCGCCGTTCCGCAGGCGACGGTCGTCACCGCCGCGGGTGACGTCGTCCGCGCGGTCCTCGTCACGGGCGGCGGGGAACGCGCGACGTCGCGGCTCGAACTCGTGGCCGAGCGGGACACGGCGGCGAGCCGGCACGTCGAGGTCGTCGCGGCCGCCGACGCGGCGGGCACCGACCTCCGAGCTGCGCGTGACGCCGTGGATGCGGCACGCGCCGCGGCGGACGAGGCCGACCGCACCCTCCGCGCCCACGTGGCCGCGAAGGCGGCGTTCGACCGGGCATCGGCGACCGCGCGCACCCGCGCGGAGAACGCGCGAGGCGAGGCCGACCGGCTCCGCGCCGCGCTCGCCGAGACCGCGGGCGCCGTCGAACAGGCGGAGCAGGCGCTCGCCGCCGCAGACCAGGAGCACGCCGCCTTCCTCGCCGCACCACGGCCGATCCTCGACGCGTCCGCGCGTGACGACCTCCTCGACGACCTCGAGGCCGCGCGGAGCGACGAGATCGACCAGCGCATCCAGGTCGAGACCATCCGTGAGCGGGCGCGCGCCGAACGGGCGCGGGGCGCGGCGTTGGAGCGGCAGCTGGCCGCGGAGCGCGCGGCCGCCGAGGAACAAGCGCGCCTCGCGGTGATCCGTCGCCGGCAGATCGAGGCCGCCGAGGGGGTCATCGCCGACCTCCCCGCGGTCCTGGACGCCGTCGATCGCTCCGTGGCTGAGGCCCGCGTCCGGCTGACCGCCGCCGAGGCCGACCGTGCGCGGCGGAACACGGAGCTCCAGACCCTGCGGGCCGAGGAGCAGTCCCTCCGCGACCGGCTGCAGTCGGTCACCGACGGCCTCCACGGGCTCGAGATGGAGATCTACGAGAAGAAGCTGCACGTGTCATCGTTGCTCGAACGCGCCGGCAGCGAACTCGGCCTGGTCGAGCAGGTGCTCGTCGCCGAGTACGGCCCCGACGTCCCGGTCCCCGTGGACGTGCTCGTCGACCCCCGCGTGCGTGCGCGCCAGCACCGCGAGGCGATGCGCGCGGCGGGAGTCGACCGTGACGCGGATGTCGACGCCGACGCCGACGCCGACGCCGACGCCGACGCCGACGCCGACGCCGACCCCGCGACGCTCGATGCCGAGGTCTCCACACTGCCCGGCGGCGCCGCGCTCCCGGACCCGGACGCCGCGCCCCGCTCCGAGGCCGAGGTCCCGACCGTGCCGTACGTGCGCGCGGAGCAGGAACGCCGGCTCCGCGACGCCGAACGGGACCTCGGCCAGCTCGGCAAGGTGAACCCGCTCGCGCTCGAGGAGTTCCAGGCGCTCGAGCAGCGGCACCGGTTCCTCACCGAGCAGCTCGACGACCTGACGAGCACGCGGGGGGACCTCCTCACGATCATCGAGGAGCTCGACGGCAAGATGCAGGAGATCTTCCGCTCGGCGTTCGAGGACACCAAGCGGGCCTTCGACGAGGTGTTCCCGATCCTGTTCCCCGGCGGGACGGGCACGATCGAGCTCACCGATCCGGACGACATGCTCGCCACCGGCATCGACGTCGCCGTGCGCCCCGCGGGCAAGAAGATCGACCGGCTCACCCTGCTGTCCGGCGGCGAGCGCTCCCTCGCGGCGATCGCGCTGCTCGTCGCGATCTTCACGGCCCGGCCCAGCCCGTTCTACATCATGGACGAGGTCGAGGCCGCGCTCGACGACGCCAACCTCGGGCGACTCCTCACCGTGTTCGGACGCCTCCGGACCTCGTCGCAGCTCATCGTGATCACGCACCAGAAGCGGACGATGGAGATCGCCGATGCGCTGTACGGCGTCTCGATGCGGCAGGACGGCGTCAGCGCGGTCGTCGGGCAGCGCGTGCAGGACGCGGAGCGCGAGCGCGCCGCGAGCTGAGCGCCCCGATCAGCGGATCAGGCCTCGACGCGCTGGTCGTGATGGCCGTCGAGCGGTTCGCCGCGGCGGACCCGCCGCGCGGACACGACGAGGCTGACGATCGTCGCCACCGCGACGACGAGCACGATGAACGACAGCGAGAACCAGATCGGGATCTCCGGAGCCCACTCGATGTGGTGACCGCCGTTGACGAACGGGAGCTCGTTGACGTGCATGGCGTGGAACACGAGCTTCACGCCGATGAACCCGAGGATGACGGCGAGTCCCTGCCCGAGGTAGATGAGGCGCTCGAGGAGCCCGGAGATGAGGAAGTACAGCTGTCGTAGACCGAGCAACGAGAACGCGTTGGCGACGAAGACGATGTAGGCGTCCTGCGTCAGCCCGAAGATCGCGGGGATCGAGTCGAGGGCGAAGAGCACGTCCGTGAGGCCGAGCGCCACCATGACGAGCGCCATCGGCGTGAGGAGGCGACGGCCGTCGACCTTCGTGGTGACGCGGTCGCCGTCGTAGTCCTCCGAGGTCGGCAGGATGCGGCGCAGCACGCGGATCAGCCGCGACTCGCCGGCGCTCTCGTCCTCGTGCCCGCCGCGCGCCTGGCTCCAGGCGAGCCAGAACAGCAGCGCGCCGAACAGGTAGAAGACCCACGAGAAGTTGTCGATGATGACGACGCCGAGGGCGATGAACACCCCGCGTGCGATGAGCGCGATCGCGATGCCGACGAGGAGGACCTTCTGCTGGTAGGCGCGCGGGACCTTGAACGCGGTCATGATGATGAGGAACACGAAGAGGTTGTCGATGCTCAACGACTCCTCGGTGATCCACCCGGCGAAGAACTCGCCGCCCGCCTGGTGGCCGCCGAACGCCCAGACGCCGAGGCCGAAGAGGACCGCGATCCCGATGTACACGAGCGACCAGGTCGTCGACTCGCGGATGGTGGGCTCGTGCGCCTTGCGCACGTGCGAGAAGAAGTCGAAGACGAGGAGCGCGAGCACCAGCGCGATGGTGCCGAGCCAGACGGCGATGTGGACGTCCACGTGGATCCTCCAGTAGGGCCGTTCCCGGAATCGGGGACGACGACGACTGAAGGTCTCTTCCGCCGCCCGGACGAGCGGCCGATGGCACCGGGCCCGGATCGTCCCGGACCGTACTGACGGCACCACCGCGGGAGGAATACTCCCCTTCGTGGTGCCAGGCTACCGGTGATCGCGCGCGTTCGGCCCGCTCTAAGCTGGGAGCATGGCGAGTTCCTGGTCCCTCTCGAGTCGGCTCCGCGGGTTGTTCCAACGGCGCACGATCGACGAGACGACCTGGGAGGACCTCGAGGCGGCGCTCATCGGTGCCGACTTCGGGCCGGACATCACGGAAGAGGTCGTCGACGACCTCCGTGCGCAGGTCGACCGGTACCAGACGACCGATCCGGCGGACCTGAACCGGATGCTGCGCGAGGTGCTCGAGGAGCGCCTGTCGAAGCTCGACACCACGCTGAAGCTGTCGAACCGCCCCGCCGTCGTGCTCGTCGTCGGTGTGAACGGCGTCGGCAAGACGACGACGATCGGCAAGTTCGCCAAGTTCCTCCGTACCTACGACCGCAGCGTGCTCGTGGGCGCCGCGGACACGTTCCGTGCCGCGGCGGTGGAGCAGGTCGCGACGTGGGCCCAGCGCGCCGGGGTCGAGGTCGTGCGACCGCAGCAGCCCGGACAGGACCCCGCGTCGGTGGCCTACCAGACCGTCGACCGGGCGATGCGCGAGGGGATCGAGATCGTCGTCATCGACACCGCCGGCCGCCTGCACACCAAGGCGGGCCTCATGGACGAGCTCTCGAAGATCAAGCGCGTCGTCGAGAAGCAGACCGAGATCGCCGAGGTGCTACTCGTCCTCGACGCCACCACCGGGCAGAACGGCCTCGCGCAGGCGCAGGCGTTCATCGAGGGCGCGGGCGTCACCGGTCTCGTCATCACGAAGCTCGACGGCTCGGCGAAGGCCGGGTTCGTGCTCAGCGTGCAGGAGAAGACGGGGATCCCCATCAAGCTCATCGGCCAGGGCGAGGGCATCAACGACCTCACCGGGTTCACGCCCCACGTCTTCGTGCAGAACCTCGTCGGCTGACCGTTCGACGCCTGGACGGTGACCGTGCCCGGGTGTCCGAACGGGCGCCGCATCAGGCTCGGGCCGGCATCCGATCGACGAGGGCGTCCGGTCGGATCGGCAGGCGACGGACCCGCACGCCGGTCGCGTCCCAGACGGCGTTCGCCAGCCCCGCGGCAGCACCGACGATCCCGATCTCCCCGATCCCCTTGCCGCCGAGCGGCGTGAGGTCCTCGCCGGGTTCGTCGAGCCACTCGGCGTGGATCGACTCCACGTCCGCGTTCGTCGCGACGTGGTACGTGGCGAGGTCGTGGTTGCCGATGTCGCCCGCCACGGGGTCGATCTCGGCGTCCTCGTGCAGCGCCATGCCGATGCCCCACGTCATCCCACCGACGAGCTGCGCTCGGGCGGTGCGGGCGTTGTAGATGCGGCCCGCGGCGAACACGCCCGCCATGCGGTCGACCCGTACCTCGCCGGAGTCCGTGTCCACGCGGACCTCGACGAACTGCGCGCCGTACGCGTGCCGCGACCGCTCCGCGAGGTGCTGCACGTCGTCGTCGGTCCGCTCCGTCACGGAGAGACCGGAGGACGGCACGACCGCTCCGCGCTCGAGTCGCTCTCGCAACGAGCGGCAGGTCTTGTCGACCGCCCATCCCCACGAGGTCGTCCCGAACGACCCCGCACCGAGCGCGGCCTGCGGGAGCGTCGAGTCGGCGATGTGCATCCGGATGCGGTCCACCCCGACCTCGAGGGCATCGGCCGCGACCTGCAGGAGCACGGTGCGGGACCCGGTCCCGATGTCCGAGGCGGCGACGCCGACGGTGAACGTCCCGTCCGCCTCGGCGGTGACGGTCGCTCCGCTCGGGACGACGCGAGCGGGGTAGTAGGCGGCGGCGACACCCGCGCCCACCAGCCACCGTCCGTCGCGACGCATGCGCGGCTCGCGCCCACGGGCCTCCCACCCGAACAGCTCCGCCCCCCGGCGGAGGCACCCGACGAGGTTCCTGGTGCTGAACGCCGCCCCGTCGATCGGGTCGACGTCCGGCTCGTTCCGGAGGCGGAGCTCGACGGGATCGATGCCGAGTGCGGCGGCGAGCTCGTCCATCCCCGATTCGAGCGCGAAGCTCCCGGGTGCCTCTCCGGGAGCGCGCATGAAGCGGGGTGTCGGCACGTCGAGTGCGACGTACCGGTGCGAGGTGCGGCGGTTCGGTGCGGCGTACACGTGGCGGGTGCAGTCCGCCACCTGTTCGACGAACGTGCCGATCGTGGAGGTCTGGGTGCGGACGTCGTGACCGATCGCGGTGAGCGTGCCGTCCGGACGCGCTCCGAGGCGGATCCGGCTGGCGGTCGGCGTGCGGTAGCCACCGATCGAGAACACCATCTGCCGCGTGAACACGAGCTTCACACGACGGCCGGTGACGAGTGCGGCCATGGTGGCCAGGGGCAGATCGGGCTTCGGCGAGCCCTTCGAGCCGAACCCGCCGCCGACGTGCGCGGTGCGGAGCCGGACCGCGCTGTCGTCGATGCCGAACAGGTCGGCGACCACACCTGCGGCCAGGGACGGCCCCTGCGTCGCCTCGATGAGCTCGAGCCGGGCACCGGCAGCGGCGCGTGGTCGACCGTCCTCGTCCTGCTCGCGCGACGGGCCGACCCACCACGCGGTCGCGGCGTGCGGCTCGAGCGGGTTGTTGACCTGGGGTGGCGTGGTGTAGGTCGCGTCGAGGACGACGTCCGCGTCGGCGAGCGCGCGGTCGAGGTCGCCCTGGTCGGTGTCCGGCTCGAGGTCGCCGTTGATCGACTCCGGGGCGACGAACACCCCGGGGGCGTCGTCCGGACCGAAGGACGGTTCGTCGGGGAACACCGTGTCCGCCGGCTCGGCGTCGTAGGTCACCCGGAGCGCGGCCGCGGCCGCCCGCGCGGTCTCGAAGGTCTCCGCGACGACGAGCGCGACCGGTTCGCCCCGGTAGTGGACGCGGTCACTCTGCAGCACGAAGAGCTCGGTCGTCGGGACGGCGGTGAGCCGTGGTGCGTCGTCGGCCGCGATCACGGTGACGACCCCCGGCATGGCGAGCACCGCCTCCCGGTCGATCGCCACGACCCGGCCGCGTGCGATCGCGGCCTGCACGACCCACGCGTAGCAGGCGACGTCCTCGCCGCCGGTCTCGGCGGCGTACCGAGCCCGTCCGCGGACCTTGTCGGCGCCCTCGACCCTCGGGAGGGGCGCGCCGAGCACCGGTCCACGTCGCTGCTCGTCCACCGACTCCATGCGCACCGCCTCGTCCACGACCACCTGCGCGGCGATCTCGAACCCTTCTACTCCCGGACAGCTCGCGCCCGCGGGGCTAGCGTCGACGGTGGTCGGGCGGTCGCCCGGCCGTCGGCTCGACCCGGAGGCTCTCATGCGCTGGCTCCTCACCATCGCGACCATCGTCGGCATCGTCCTGCTGGTCGTCGGTCTGCTCGGCGCAGCCCTGCGCATCCTGCTCTGGATCGGGATCGTCGTGCTCGTGATCGCGGTGATCGGGTGGTTGGTGCGCCTCGTCACCGGTCGTCGCGCCTGACGACCGGCGCGCGCGCCCGCGGTGGGCGGGCCGGGAGGCACGGCACGGGTCCGGCGCGTAGAATCGCGGGACCATGGCGCAATTCGGCACACTCTCCGATCGGCTCACCGAGACCTTCCGCAACCTGCGGTCCAAGGGTCGACTCACCCCGTCCGACGTCGACGGCACCGTCCGCGAGATCCGGCGTGCCCTGCTCGACGCCGACGTGGCGCTCGAGGTCGTCAAGTCGTTCACGGCGTCGGTCCGCGAACGCGCCTTGTCGGACGAGGTCAACAAGGCGCTGAACCCGGCCCAGCAGGTCGTCCAGATCGTCAACGAGGAACTCGTCGGGATCCTCGGCGGCCAGCAGCGCCGCCTCGAGTTCGCGAAGCGCCCGCCGACGGTCATCATGCTCGCGGGCCTCCAGGGCGCGGGCAAGACGACGCTCGCCGGCAAGCTCGGCAAGTGGCTCAAGAAGGACGGCCACACCCCGATGCTCGTCGCCGCGGACCTGCAGCGGCCGAACGCGGTCACGCAGCTCCAGGTGGTCGGCGAGCAGGCCGGCGTCGAGGTCTACGCGCCCGAACCGGGCAACGGCGTCGGGGACCCGGTCAAGGTCGCCAAGAACGCGATGAAGGTCGCGGTGGACCGGCAGTTCGACACCGTCATCGTCGACACCGCCGGGCGGCTCGGCGTCGACGCCGAGCTCATGAAGCAGGCGGCGAACATCCGCAAGGCCGTCGACCCGGACGAGGTCCTGTTCGTCATCGACGCGATGATCGGTCAGGACGCCGTGGCGACCGCGCGCGCCTTCCAAGAGGGCGTCGACTTCACCGGTGTCGTGTTGTCCAAGCTCGACGGTGACGCCCGCGGTGGTGCCGCGCTGTCGGTGGCCAGCATCACGGGCCGACCGATCATGTTCGCGTCCACGGGCGAGAACCTCGACGACTTCGAGCCGTTCCACCCCGACCGCATGGCCAGCCGCATCCTCGACCTCGGTGACGTCCTGTCGCTGATCGAGCAGGCGCAGCAGGCCTTCGACGAGGACGAAGCCCGCAAGGTCGCCGAGAAGATCGCGACCGACTCGTTCACGCTCGACGACTTCCTCAAGCAGATGCAGCAACTCCGCAAGGCGGGGTCGATCAAGAGCATGCTCGGCATGCTGCCCGGCGCGAAGGGCATGCGCGAGGCCCTCGACTCCTTCGACGAGCGCGAGATCGTCCGGACCGAGGCGATCATCCAGTCGATGACGCCGCAGGAGCGTGCGCTGCCGAAGATCCTCAACGGGTCCCGTCGCCTGCGGATCGCGCGCGGTGCCGGGTCGACCGTCACCGAGGTCAACCAGCTCGTGAACCGGTTCGAGCAGGCCGCGAAGATGATGAAGACGGTCGCCAAGGGTGGCGTCCCCCAGGTGCCCGGCATGGGCCCGGTTCCCGGTGCGTCCTACGCGGGCAAGCGGCAGCAGCCGAAGAAGAAGGGGTCCAAGGCGGGCAACCCGGCCAAGCGCGCTGCGCAGAACGCGGCCATCGCGTCCGGGCCCCAGGCGCCGACGGCGCCGACCGGCGGTGGCTTCGGGCTCGGTGGTGCGAAGAACCCGAAGGCGCCCACCGAAGAGGAGATGGCCGCGCTCGGCAAGTTCCTGAACCGGTAGCGGCGGGACGGACGTGCGGTGCGCCTCCCGTCCGTCCCGTCGGTCGCCCGGTCACAGCACCGCGTCGATGCTCTCCCCGAGCTCGGTGACCAGGGACCGGACGACGGCCCGCATGTCGTCCTCGTGCTCTGCCGCGACGCGGAGCTGCCGCTGGTAGGACGCGCCCTCCTCGAGGACGCGGTCGAGCCCGTGGAGCTCCTCGAGGCACCCCAGGCGCTCGGCGACGGGCTCGAGTCGTACGACGAGGTCGCGGACGTCGTCGGACACGAGGCGCTCGTCACCGGCGCCGTCCACGATGATCTCCGCCTCCATCCCGTACCGAGCCGCACGCCACTTGTTCTCGCGCACGAACCAGGGCTGCATGGTGGGGAGGGTCTCCCCGGCGTCCAGCCGATCGGACGCCTCGGTCACCAGGCACTGCACGAGCGCGGCGACCGCGGCGAGTTCGTGCGCCGTGCTGATGCCGTCCGAGACGCGGTTCTCGAGCGTCCCCCACTTCGGCGACGGTCGGAGGTCCCAGCGCAACTCGGTGTGGTCGTCCACGACACCGGTGCGCACCATGTCGTCCACCATCTCCTCGTAGTCCGCCCACGCACCGAACTGCGGGGGGAGTCCCGCCGTCGGCAGCTGCTGGAACATGAGCGCACGGTTCGAGGCGTAGCCGGTGTCGACGCCGGCCCAGTAGGGACTGGACGCCGTCAGCGCCTGGAGGTGTGGCACGGACGCGAGCATCGCGTTGAGGATCGGCAGGGCCTTCTCGCGGTCGTCGATGCCGACGTGGACGTGCACGCCCCAGATGAGCATCTGGCGACCCCACCAGCGCGTGCGATCGATGAGGGTCGTGTACCGCTCACTGTCGGGCGTGACCTCCTGCTGGTCCCACTGCGCGAAGGGGTGCGTACCCGAGCACATCACGTCGGTGTCGAGCACGTCAGCGGCCGTGCGCACCGCGGTCACGATGCCGGCCAGGTCGCGGACCGCGTCGCGGACGGTGTCGTGGACGCCCGAGACGACCTCGACGGTGTTCGTCAGGAGCTCGTTCGTGACCCGGTCGTGTCCGAACCGCTCCCGCACCGCGAGGAGCACGTCGGGCGCCCGCGGCGTGAGGTCGCCCGTGGTGCGATCGACGAGCGGCAGCTCCCACTCGATCCCGATCGTGGACGGTCGTGACGACGTGAACGCGATGTCCATGCGCGGCCTTTCGGAGGCGGTCGGTGGGCCCGGGGACACGGCTCCGTCGCCGGCTCGGGACACGCGCCCGGGGTCGGGCGCCGGTTTGTCGGATCGGGTCCCATCCTGCCTCGTGCATTGTCGGACACGCACAACAACGGCTCCCGCGCGTCGTTCCCCCGGCGGTTTCGACCCGCGCTCGGCGAGGACTACGGTGGATCCGCTCCGCCACGGAATGAGGTACGCATGCAGCTGGTCGTCCGCGGGACATCCGCACCCCTCGTCGGGGAACTCGACATCCCGGTGTCCAAGTACCACGCGCATCGAGCGCTGGTCCTCGCATCACTGGCGGAGGGCACCAGCGTCGTGTCGGGCATCAGCACGACGCGGCAGGTCGAGTGGACGGTCGGGACGCTGCGGGCGCTCGGTGTCGACATCGTGCGACGGGGCAACGACTACCTCGTGACGGGGCTCGGCGGTCGCTACGTCGCCACCGACATCGTCGACCACGGCTCCCGCGGGGCGGACGGTCTGCTCAACATGGGCTCGTCCGGGACCACCCTCTACTTCATGACGGGCCTGGCCGCACTCGCCGACCGCCCGATGACGCTCACGGGCATGAAGTACTTCCAGCGGCGCCCGATCAAGGCGCTCCTGACCTCGCTCACGCAGATGGGCGTCGAACTCGAGGCGACGAACGACTGCCCGCCCATCACCGTGCAGCCCCGACGGCCGCGCGGTGGCGACGTCTCGATCGCCGGCACCCTGTCGCAGTGGGTCTCCGGACTGCTCCTGGTCGCCCCGTTCGCCGAGCAGGAGACCCGCATCCACATCACGGGCGGCCGCCTGAACGAGCAGCCCTACGTCGAGCTGACGGTCGCGATGATGCGCCAGTTCGGTCTGACCGTCGAGGTCTCGGACGACTGGCTCGAGTACCGCGTGCCGGCGAACCAGCGCGCGACGCCGCACGACTACGTCATCCCGCCGGACATCGGCTCGGCCGCGTTCGGGATCGCCGCCGCGGGCATCCGCGAATCGGACGTGCTCCTGCGTGGGATGACCTCGTTCCGGACCGCCGACACCGACCACCCCGAGAGCGAGTTCCTCGACCTCGCCACCGCGATGGGCGTCCCGATGCGCATCGACGAGGAGACCGGGTTCGTGCGCATCACGCACGACGGCTCGCCGCTCCGGCCACTCGACATCGACTGCCAACCGATCCCGGACCTCCTGCCCGTCCTGTCCACCATGGCGACCTTCGCCGAGGGCACGAGCCGCCTGTGGAACGTCGCGCACATCCGTCTCAAGGAGTCCGATCGCGTCGCCGCCATGCTGCAGCTGAACCGGATGGGCGGCCGCGCGGAGCAGGGCGCGGACGAGCTCCGCGTCACGGGGGTGCAGCAGCTCACCGGATCGCCGATGTCGTCGTTCAACGACCACCGCGTGCTCATGTCGCTCGCCGTCGCGGCGTCGAAGGCCGACGGCGTGTCCGCGCTCACCTACCCGAGGGCGTACCGCATCTCCTACCCGACGTTCCTCGAGGCGATGAACTCGGTCGGGCTCGACATGGAGGTCGGGGATGCCACCGCGGCGCTCGCCGCGGCCGACTCCGCCGAGGGCTTCGACCCCGAGGACGCCGCCGAGGACGTCCCCGCCGTCGCCGCCGAGGAGACCGCGGTCCCGGCGGGGATCGACGCCGAGCCGCTCGTGCTCAGCGAGCGCGTCCGGGCACTCGCCGAGTCGGACCCCGACGGAGCCGCGGTGATCGAGGTCGGCGGACCGGCCCCGGTCACGACCACGTGGAAGCAGCTCCAGGACGAGGCGGACCAGGTGTCCGCGCTCCTGCTCGAGCTCGGCGTGCGCAAGGGCGAGTCGGTCGCGATGCAGCTGCCGAACTGGCGGGAGTTCGTCGCCATCACGCTCGGCGCGGTGCAGATCGGCGCCGTCGCGACCCCGATCATGCCGGTGTTCGGACCGCGTGAGACCACCATGACGCTCGCGCGGTCGCGTGCCCGCGTCGTGTTCCTGCCGAACGTGTTCCGCAAGCGCCGGCCCGCGATCGAGCTGCTCGACGTGGTGGACGAGGCCGCTGCGCAGAACCGTCGGCTCGCGGTCGAGCACGTCGTGGTCCTGCGGTCGGAGGCCCGCGGGCACCAGGACACCCCGACGAACCTGCCGCCGATGCCCGCTGACGCCATGGACCGCGTCGACGCCTCCGAGTGGAACTGGCGGTACTACGACACCGCGCTCGAGTCGGTCCAACCGGACACCGCGCAGATCCGCTCGATGGCGCCCGGTCCGGACGACATCTGCCAGCTGCTGTTCACCTCCGGGACGACGGGGGAGCCGAAGGGCGTCCAGCACCCGCACCGGACGCTGGGCCTGGCCACCGCGATGCACGTCGCGCAGACCGGCCTCGGTGCCCAGGACCGCATCTACATCCCGTCGCCGTTGGCACACCAGACCGGGTTCCTCTACGGCATGCTCCTGGCGTTCCGCCTCGGCGTCGCGCAGGTGATCCAGCCCGTCTGGGACGGCCGCGTGGCGCTCGACCAGGCGTTCGGAGCGGCCGGGGCGACGTTCGTGCAGTGCGCGACGCCGTTCCTGACCGACCTCGTCGACCTCGTCGAGGCCGGGGCCGAGCAGCCCGCGTCGTTGCGGATCTTCGTGCCCACGGGCGCCGCGGTCCCACGCGCGCTCGCGCAGCGCGCCGCGACGGTGCTCGGGAGCGCGATCCTCGGCGCCTTCGGCACGAGTGAGACCTGCCTCGGCGCGCTCTCGAGCCCGAGCGACGACCCGGCGGACGCATACGGGCACGACGGGCGCGCGTTGCCGGGCATCCGCCTGCGCATCGTCGACGACGAGGGCACCGAGCTCCCGGTGGGCAGCGAGGGCAACTTCGAGCTGCACTCGCCGACGATGTTCGACGGGTACCTCGACCGCCCCGACCTCACCGACGACGTGTTCACCCCGGACGGGTGGTACCGCACCGGCGATCTCGCGCGGATCGACGACAAGGGGTTCCTCAGCATCACCGGCCGGGTGAAGGACGTCATCAACCGCGGCGGTGAGAAGATCCCCGTGGTCGAGATCGAGAACCTGTTGTACCAGCACCCCCTCGTGACGGACGTCGCGATCGTCGCGATGCCCGACGAGCGACTCGGGGAACGTGCCTGCGCGTTCGTGGTGTCGTCGCGTGACGACGAGACCCTCGACTTCGGTGCGATGCAGCAGTACCTCGAGCACGCCAACGTGTCGAAGTACTACTGGCCGGAGCGGCTCGAGTACATCGACGAACTGCCGCGGAACGCGGTGGGCAAGGTCCAGAAGAACGTCCTGCGCGAGCAGGCCGCGGCGCTCGTCGCCCAGAAGGAGAACTCATGACGCAGGTGACCGAGACCGTGGCCCCGTTCGACGAGGACGCGTTCCAGCAGCTCAAGGCCGAGGTGGACGCGTGGGTGCGCGGCCCCGGCGAGGACTACGCGAACGAGATCGAGCGCACCGGGCAGGTCCCCCCGCAGGTCCTCGTGGACCTGCGCGAGCGTGGCTGGCTGGGCCTGGCGGCGCCCGTCGAGCTCGGCGGTCGTGGGATCCCGTTCCCGCGCTACCTCGAGATCATGGAGATCATCTCGCGCTCCCACGGCTCGATCCGCATGCTCGTGCACGTCATCAACGGCACGTGGCGCGCCATGGCGCCGTACGCGACTCCGGAGCAGCTCGAAGAGGTCGTCAAGCCGTCGATCGCCGGTGACACGCTCGTGGCGTTCACGCTGACCGAGGCGACGGCGGGTACCGGTGCGGACATCCGCACGACCGTCCGGCGCGAGGGCGACACCTACGTCATGAACGGCGAGAAGCACCTCATCACGTTCGGCGTGAAGTGCGACTACTGGCTGCTGGCGGCGCGGCTCGAGGGGTCGACGGGCCAGGAGGGCACGGTCGCGTTCCTCATGCCGAACTCGGGTCTGCCGGGCGCCGAGGTGATCGACGACTCGGACACCATGGGCATCCGGGGCACCGACCACGCCATCCTCAAGTTCCACGACGTCCCGGTGCCGGTGTCCGCGCGCCTCGGCGAGGAGGGCCAGGGGCTCGAGGTCGCGCTCGGCGGGTTCCTCCTGCCGAGCCGCGTGTCGGTCGCGATGAGCGCCGTGGGTCTGGCCGAGCGTGCGAACGAACTGGCTGTCGAGTACGCGAACACCCGCGAGACCTTCGGCAAGAAGCTGAGCAGCCGACAGGCGATCCAGTTCTACCTCGCCGAGAACTACGCGGACATCGCGGCCGCGCGGGCCCTGGTGTACGAGGCCGCCCGCGCCTACGAGGAGGGCCGCCCCGACGCGGGAACGCTCTCGAGCGCGTCGAAGATGGTCGCCGTGGACATGCTCGCGCGGGTCACCGACAAGGCCCTGCAGGTGCACGGCGGATCCGGCTACTGGAAGCGCAACACGATCGAGCGCGTGTACCGCGACGCCCGTGCGCAGCGCTTCGAGGAGGGCACGAACGAGATCCAGAAGCTCGTGGTCGGCCGCGCGGTCGTCACCGGACAGGCGCGATTCTGACATGACCTCGGTCGGGAGGCGCGGGGCGGGCCCGTCCCGTGCCTCCCGACCGTCAGCACCAGCGTGACCGTCCCACCCGCGTGACGTCCGCCCCACCCCCGACCGGCGCGCACGCGCCGGCACCAGCGAGACAAGGAACCCCCGTGGCCGACACCACCAGTGCACCCGTCGCCGTCATCACCGGCGCATCCCGCGGCATCGGCCGCCTGCTCGCGAAGAAGCTCGGCGCGCGCGGCGTCACCGTCGTCGTGACCTACAAGGGCAACGCCGACCTGGCCGAGGAGTCGCTCGCCGACGTCAAGGCCGCCGGTGGTGACGGCATCACCGCCCAGGTCGACATCGAGCAGCCCGAGTCCATCGACGCGCTCTTCGACGTCGTCCGCGACACCTACGGACGGCTCGACTACTTCGTGGCGAACGCGGCAGCCAGCGCGTTCAAGGCCGTCAAGGAGCTGAAGCTCCACCACCTCGACCGCAGCTACGCGACCAACGCGCGGTCGTTCGTGCTCGGCGCCCAGCGCGCGGCGGAGCTCATGGACGACGGCGGTCGGATCGTCGTCGTCACGTCCTACGGCTCGCTGCGGGCGTTCCCCACGTACGCCGCGCTCGGCGCCGCGAAGGCGATGACCGAGTCCTACATGAAGTACATGGCGGTCGAGTTCGGTCCGCGGCAGATCACCGTCAACGCGGTCAACGGTGGACTCATCGACACCGACTCGCTCGACTACTTCTACTCGAACGTCCCCGGTCAGGCCCCGATGCACACCGTGCTCGAGAAGCTGCCGCTGCAGCGGCCCGGCACCCCGGACGACATGGCGGACGCGGTCGACTTCCTGCTCTCGGACAAGGCGTCCTACATCACCGGACAGGTGCTGTCGGTCGACGGTGGGCTCACCGTCATCGCGCCGCCCTTCTGGTCGGACACGACGTCGCCGCTGCGCGACGCCGTCCTGCCGGAGTAGGACCCTCGCGCCCATGTCCGACCCGTCGACACCGCTGACGACCGCCGCACCGCTCGCCGTCACCACGACCCCGTGGTCGCTCGGTCCGATCACGTTGCCGCATCGTGTCGTGATGGGCAGCATGCACACCGGACTCGAGGTGCACGACGACGGGGGCGCCGGCATGGCCGCGTTCTACCGGGAGCGAGCCGCCGGGGGAGCGGCGCTGCTCATCACCGGCGGCATCGCGGTCAACGACGAGGCGCGCGGCGGCCCGGACTTCGCGGTGTTCGGGGTGGGGGACACCGACGACCGCTTCCGCACCGCCGTCGACGCCGTGCACGCCGAGGGCGGCGCCATCCTCGCCCAGCTCTTCCACGCTGGTCGCTACGCCCTGGTCGCCGGGCTCACGGACCGGAACGGTGCGCCGCAGCGCGCCGTCGCGCCGTCGCCCCTGCCGTGGGCGGCCGCGCGCGGTGTCGTGCCCGAGGCGCTGACCCACGACGAGGTCCTCCGGACGATCGAGGACTTCGCCGACGCGGCCCGGGCCGCTCGGGACATCGGGTTCGACGGCGTCGAGATCATGGCGTCCGAGGGCTACCTCGTCAACCAGTTCTGCTCGCCGCTCACGAACCAGCGGGACGACGCATGGGGTGGCGATCCCGAGCGTCGGCGGCGGTTCGCCGTGGAGGTCGCGCGCGCCGTCCGCAGCGCGGTACCGGACCTCGCGGTGACGATCCGCCTGTCCGGGGTCGACCTCATGCCGGGGTCGTCGTCGCCGGAGGACGTCGACGCACTCGTCCGCGACCTGCTGCCGACCGGGATCGACGGCATCAGCGTCGGGGTCGGCTGGCACGAGTCCCGGGTACCGACCGTGCAGGCCGCCGTGCCGCACGGTGTCTGGCTGTCGTACGTCGAACGCATCGCGCGCGTCGTGCGCTCCTCCGACCGCCCGGACGTCCGGGTGCTGGCGTCGAACCGCATGACCGACCTCCGCGACGTCGAGGCGGTCCTCGAACGCGGGCTCGTCGATGCGGTGGCCCTCGCCCGCCCGTTCCTCGCCGATCCGTCCATCGTCGGCACGAGCCTCCGCGGCCGGTTCGACCTGGTCACGACGTGCATCGGCTGCAACCAGGCGTGCCTCGACCGGTCGATCGTCGGTCAGCCGGTGTCGTGCCTCGTGAACCCGCGGGCCGCTCGTGAGGTCGCGTTCCCGGTCCGTCCGACGGCCGAGCCGAAGCGGATCGACGTCGTCGGCGGGGGACCGGCGGGTCTCGCGGCGGCCGTCGACGCGGCGCGTCGCGGGCACCGGGTGCGACTCTGGGAGCGCGCGGACGAGCTCGGCGGGCAGTTCGGGCTCGCCTCCCGCATCCCCGGGAAAGAGGACTACGCCGGTCCGGTCCGGTCCGCGCACGCGGAACTCGTCGAGCGCGGCGCGGAGGTCCTGCTCGGCCGGACCGCCACCGCCGCCGACCTCGCCGACAGCGACGGCGTCGTGCTCGCCTCCGGCGTCGTGCCCCGCACGGTGACGATCCCCGGAGCGGACCTGCCGCACGTCGTCACGTACGAGCAGGCGCTCCGGCACGGCGTTCCCGCGGGCAGCGTGGCCGTGATCGGCGGCGGTGGGATCGGTGTCGACACGGCCGCGTTCCTCGTGGAGTCGCCCGACGAGTCGCGTCGGGCCGCGGAGTTCGACGAGCGCTGGGGGCTCGACGGCTTCGACGGGCTCGTCGGTGACCTGCCGCAGCGCGAACCCGCGGCTGACCGCACGCTCCGGCCGGGGCCCGACGTGACCGTGCTCCGCCGCTCCGGCAAGTTCGGACAGGGTGTGGGGATCACCTCGCGCTGGGTCGCGCTCGGCCGTCTCCGGGACGCGGGGGTCTGCTTCATCGGAGGCGTGCGCGAGTACGTGGGGATCGAGCCCGGGGTGCTCCGGATCCTCGACGAGGACGGCACACCGGTCGACGTGCCCGCGGACACGGTGGTGCTCTGCGCCGGGCAGGAGGCGTCGAGCGACCTGGCGTCGGAACTCGCGGCGACCGGGGTGCCGTTCGCGGTCGTCGGCGGT
The DNA here is from genome assembly GCF_003234555.1 of Curtobacterium sp. MCBD17_019. Lineage (NCBI taxonomy): Bacteria > Bacillati > Actinomycetota > Actinomycetes > Micrococcales > Microbacteriaceae > Curtobacterium > Curtobacterium sp. MCBD17_019. The sequence continues at coordinate 45,209 of NZ_QKTT01000014.1, forward strand.
GCGCGGGACGCCCGTTCGGTGGACGCGGTCCGCGCGACCACGGAGGCGCTCGAAGCGGTCCGGCGGCTCGCTCCCTGACGCCCGACCGCGTGCCGGTTGGCGAGCCTCCCGGTCATCTGCAAGAATGAACGGTCGAGTCCTGCCCGCCCGACCCTCTATCAGGCGGTGCGCGACTTCCATCCGAGCTTTCGCCGCGTGTGCCCCCACGCCCACGGTCGGCAGTTCAACCACTCTGAACACGCAACAGGAGCAAACGTGGCTGTCAAGATCCGCCTCAAGCGCCTCGGGAAGATCCGAGCGCCGTACTACCGTGTCGTCGTCGCCGACTCGCGCACCAAGCGCGATGGTCGTGTCATCGAGGAGATCGGCAAGTACCACCCGACCGAGGAGCCCTCGGTCATCGACATCGACTCGGACCGCGCGCAGTACTGGCTCGGCGTCGGCGCGCAGCCGACCGAGCAGGTCGCCGCCCTCCTCAAGCTCACGGGTGACTGGGGCAAGTTCAAGGGCGACGCCTCGGCGACGAGCACCGTCAAGACCGCCGAGCCGAAGCAGGCCTTCGTCGCCGACGACAAGAAGAAGCCGGTCCTCAAGCCGAAGTCGGAGAAGCAGGCCCCGGCCGCTCCGGCCGCGGACGCCACCGACGAGACCGCCGCCGAGGCGTAGGTCTTGCTCGAATCCGCGCTGACGCACCTCGTCAAGGGGATCGTCGATCACCCTGACGACGTGCGCGTCGCCAGCTCCACCTCTCCGCGTGGCGAGGTCCTCGAGGTGCGCGTGCACCCCGAGGACCTCGGCCGCGTGATCGGACGCGCCGGACGGACCGCGAAGGCGCTCCGCACCCTCGTGTCGGCGCTCGCCGACGGTCAGCGGGTGCGGGTCGACGTGGTCGACACCGATTCCTAGTCGCACGACCCAGCTCCGGGTGGGTCGACTCAGCAAGGCGCACGGGCTCAAGGGCGGTCTCAAGCTCGAGCTCTACACCGACGACCCGGACCGTCGGTTCACCCCGGGAGCCGTCTTCTCGCTCCAGGTGCCGGACGATTCGCCGTGGTCCGGCAAGGACCTCGAGCTCCAGGAGCTCCGGTGGTACAACGCGCACCCCGTCGCGTTCTTCGTCGGTGTCCCCGACCGGACGGTCGCCGAGACGCTCGTCAAGGCGATCCTCTGGGTCGAGCAGGACGAGGACGAGCCGACGGGCGAGGACGACGCATGGTACGACCACCAGCTCGTCGGGCTCCGGGTCCTCCGCGAGGGCGTCGAGGTCGGGACGGTCGCGCGGGTCGACCACCTGCCGGCGCAGGACCTGCTGGCGATCGACACGCCGTCCCGTGGTGAGGTCCTCGTCCCGTTCGTGAGCGCGATCGTCCCGTCGGTGGACATCGCCGCGGGCACGCTCACCGTGACGCCCCCGACCGGGCTGTTCGAAGAGGTCATCGAAGCGCCGGAGGACGCCGCCGACGGCCCGGAGGACGCCGCCGGTGCGTCGGAGGCGGAGGCCGACGGGTCCGCCACCGACCACGACGAGGACTGACCCGTGCGGATCGACATCGTCACGATCTTCCCGGAGTTCTTCGGCGTGCTGGACGTCTCGCTCCTCGGTCGCGCGCGGCAGGGGGGTCTGCTCGACGTGCACGTGCACGACCTCCGCGACCACACCTCGGACCGCCACCGGACCGTCGACGACACCCCGTACGGCGGCGGTGCCGGCATGGTGATGAAGCCGGAGCCGTGGGGCCTCGCGCTCGAAGGGCTCCTGCGGCCCGACCGGTCCTCGACCCTCGTCGTGCCGACCCCTGCCGGGGTGCCGTTCCGACAGGAGACCGCGCGTGCCCTCGCCGAGCAGGAACACCTCGTGTTCGCGTGCGGCCGGTACGAGGGCATCGACGCGCGGGTCGTCGAGTGGGCGTCCTCTCGCGCGTCCGTGCGTGAGGTCTCGCTCGGGGACTACGTGCTCAACGGTGGCGAGGTCGCGGCGATGGCGATCGTCGAGGCCGTGGGGCGGCTCGTCCCGGGCGTCGTCGGCAACCCCGAGAGCCTCACCGAGGAGTCGCACGAGGACGGCCTGCTCGAGTACCCGAGCTACACGAAACCGGCGTCCTGGCGGGGTCTCGACGTCCCCGAGGTCCTGCTCAGCGGGCATCACGGGCGCGTCGCTGCGTGGCGCCACGAGCAGCAGCTCGAGCGGACGCGGCGGGTCCGGCCGGACCTCCTCGGCGACTAGACGTCAGGCGAGGAGGGCGGCCCGCTCGGCGCTGCGCAGCGTGAGGACCTCCGGGCCGTTATCCGTGACCGCCACGGTGTGCTCGACGTGCGCCGCCCGCGACCCGTCGCTGCTGCGCAGGGTCCAGCCGTCCTGGTCCTGGTAGAGCTCGTCCGTGCCGGCCATGAGCCACGGCTCGATCGCCATCACGAGACCGGGACGGAGGACCATCCCCCGGCCCGCGCGGCCGTCGTTCGGGACGTGGGGGTCGCCGTGCATGGAGCGGCCGACACCGTGGCCGCCGAACTGGAGGTTGACCGGGTAGCCCGCATCCCGGGCCACCGAGCCGATGGCCGACGAGACGTCGCCAAGACGGTTGCCGGGACGCGCCGCGGCGATCCCCGCGTCGAGCGCGCGCCGGACGGTCGCGACGAGGCGCTGGTCCTCGGCGCGCGGGGTCCCCACCTGGACCGTCACGGCCGAGTCCGCGACCCAGCCGTCCACGCTCGCGGCGAAGTCGAGGCTCACCAGATCGCCGTCGACGAGGCGCTGCGCGTGGGGCAGACCGTGCAGCGCGGCGTCGTTGACGGACGTGCAGAGGTACCGGCCGAACGGCATCGCGCCGAACGACGGGTGGTAGTCGACGTAGCAGCTCTCCGCGCCGTGCTCCGCGATCATCCGACCGGCCAGCGCGTCGAGGTCGAGCAGGTCGACGCCGACGTCGGTGGCGTCGACGAGCGCGTCCAGGACGTCCGCGACGAACCGTCCGGCGGTGCGGAGGCCGTCGAGCTCGGCGGGGGTGCGCAGTTCGATCATGCACACCATCCTGCACCGCACGGGCCGCGCTTCGGCACGCCGACCCCGCGCGGGACGTGGTCCCGGCTGACGGCCCGGGTGGCGCTGGCCATACAGCCTGTGGCAAGATGGACAGCCGTGCCCTGGCCTGGTTCTGCCACGGGGGAACCGCCGCTCGTGGGGCACGCACCACATCTTCCCATCGATCAGCGACCGACCCGTGCGCGGCCGCAGAGAGTGACACATCATGAGCCAGCTCCTCGACCAGGTGGACGCCGCCTCGCTCAAGAGCGACATCCCCGCCTTCCGCGCCGGTGACACCGTCAAGGTGCACGTCAACATCATCGAAGGCACGCGCTCGCGTGTCCAGGTGTTCCAGGGCGTCGTGATCGGCCGGCAGGGCCACGGGGTCCGCGAGACCTTCACGGTCCGCAAGGTCAGCTTCCAGGTCGGCGTCGAGCGGACCTTCCCGGTGCACTCCCCGGTGATCGACCACATCGAGCTCGTGACCCGCGGTGACGTGCGTCGCGCCAAGCTCTACTACCTCCGCGAGCTCCGCGGCAAGAAGGCGAAGATCAAGGAGAAGCGCGAAGCCTGATCCTCCTCGAAGGATCAGCCAGCGCGCCGAGCGTCGGCGAGGGCCTCCCGTCCATGTAGCGTGTTCGCTGGACGGGGGGCCTTCGCTGTTTCGTCCGTCACCGTTCAAGGACCAGCAGGACGTCAATGACCGAACCGATCACCGACGGGGAGACCCGTCGCCGGGGCGAGCCGCGCCGCCGCAATGGAGCGCTCACCTTCCTCCGCGACCTCGTCATCATCTTCCTCGCGGCGCTGCTCGTGTCGTTCCTCGTGAAGACGTTCCTGATCAGGTCGTTCTACATCCCCTCGGCGTCGATGGAGGAGACCCTCGTCCCGAACGACCGGGTCATCGTGAACGAACTCGTGCCGCACGTGGTCGGACTCAAGCGCGGTGACGTCGTCGTGTTCAAGGACCCGGGTGGATGGCTCGACGGCGAGCAGCTCCCCGACCTGACCCCGCACACCGCGCTCGGCAAGGCCGCCGAGTGGCTGCTCACGCAGGTCGGCCTCGGGACCGCGGACAGCGACGACCACCTGATCAAGCGCGTGATCGGGCTGCCGGGCGACAAGGTTGCCTGCTGCAACGACTTCGGACAGCTCTCGGTGAACGGCGTGCCCATCAAGGAGCCGTACATCACCCTGCCGGCGGGGGAGACCCGCGCATCCGGCACGGACTTCTCGATCACCGTGCCGGCCCACTCGCTGTGGGTGATGGGGGACAACCGGTACGACTCGAAGGACTCCCGGTACAACCGGCAGACGCCGAGCCATGGCTTCGTGCCGGAGTCCGACGTCGTGGGGCGCGCGTTCGTGATCTCGTGGCCGACGAGCCGGTGGTCGTGGCTCGGCGACTACCCGGACGTCTTCGCGGGCGTGGAGCAGCGGGACTCGTGACGGCGGCGGGCGCAGTGCGCGGCGCGAAGCGGCCTGCGCGGCCGACCCTGCGATGGGAACGCTCCTTGCTCGAGCAGGGTCGCGTGACCGTCATCGGGTGCGACGAGGTCGGTCGCGGAGCGATCGCCGGCCCCGTGGCCGTCGGGGTCGCGGCGGTCACGATCGCGGTCGGCCGGATGCCGAGCGGGCTCGCGGACTCGAAGCTGCTCTCGCCCGCCAAGCGTGAGGCGCTGGTGCCGCGGCTCGAGGCCTGGGCGACCACCGCGGTCGGGATGGCATCGGCGGACCTCGTGGACGAGCAGGGCATCGTCACGGCGCTCGGAGTGGCCGGGGCGCGCGGCATCGACCAGCTCGTCGCGGCCGGGATCGCGTTGGACGGTGCGGTCGTGGTCCTCGACGGCTCGTTCGACTGGCTGAGCCGAGCGCTCCGCGACCCGGTCGACGTGCTCGTGCGGGTCAAGGCCGACCGCGACTGCGCCTCGGTCGCCGCCGCGTCGGTCGTCGCGAAGGTGCGGCGCGACGCCCTCATGGTCGCCGCGCACGAGGAGGCCCCGCACTACGCCTGGGCGTCGAACAAGGGCTACGGCTCAACCGAGCACTACGACGGCATCCGTGCCGCCGGTCCGCACGCGCTCCACCGTCGGTCGTGGCTCCACCGATGCGATCCCGTCGTCGAGGTCGAGCCGCTGTTCGAGCTCGACGAGGACGTCCCGTCCGGCGACAACGCGGTCCCATCCGCCCACGACGCGGTCCCGTCGGTCGACGACGGGGTCCGCCTGCTCGTCGGAGCCGACCCCGAGCGCTCCTGAAGCTCGTCGCGCCGTAGGATGTGCGGCGATGGATGACGACGAATTCGACGACTACGACCGCGAGGTCGAGCTCGCGCTGTACCGTGAGTACCGCGACGTGGTGTCCCAGTTCCGCTACGTGGTCGAGACCGAGCGACGGTTCTACCTGGCGAACGAGGTCGAACTCGTCCGGCGGGACACCGAGCACGACTTCTACTTCGAACTGAGCATGAACGACGTCTGGGTGTGGGACGTCTACCGTTCCGATCGCTTCGTCAAATCAGTTCGAGTGCTCACGTTCAAGGACGTCAACGTCGAGGAACTGACGAGTCGGGAGCTCGAACTCCCCAAGGAACTCGCCCTCGACGAGTAGGTGCGCCGTGCACGGGGTGTTCACCCCGGCGGGTGAAATCACGGACCCGGCGCCGACGAATTCGACGGCATTCCGCAATTCCGGGAGCGAGTGCAATCCGGAATGGTTACGCTGTGTGCTGGCGTCAATTCGTGGACATGTCCGCATGCCCCACGTCATCGACGTCGTCAACGACCGGAGAACCACCGTCCCCACGGTGGGCAAGGAGTGTGCACATGGCCCAGAAGGTGACCGTTCAGCTGGTGGACGATCTCGACGACACCCCGATCGGCGCGGGCGACGGCCGGACCGTCGAGTTCGCGTTCGACGGAGCGACCTACGAGATCGACCTGTCCAACGACCACGTCGACGCGTTCCGCGAAGTCCTGTCGGACTACATCGCCGCAGCGCGGAAGGTGGGGGCCCGGCGTTCGGGTTCCGGATCGGGTTCGACCAAGACCCCGGCCAAGCGCGGGAACTCGGCCGATCTCGCGAAGATCCGGGAATGGGCGCAGGAGAACGGTCACAACGTCTCCAGCCGTGGCCGTATCTCGGCGGCGGTGCAGGAGGCCTACGCGGCCGCCCACTGACGACGCATTCCGACGATCGCTGAACGACCGTCGGGAAACGGCGGATCCGCGCACGCGGATCCGCCGTTCGTGTTCTCAGCAGGACATCCGTCCTGTCAATTCCTCCCGTCCTCCACAATCCAGCCGAATCGCATTCCTTCCACCGATCCGCGCCACGCGAAATGCGTGGATCCCGGATTCGGCAGGCTCGGTCCGGGAGGAACGATGCAGGTGACACAGGACGATGGCGGTCACAACCGCCGGACCGGGGCGGCGGGAGAGGACATCGCAGCGCGGTGGTTCGAGGAACGGGGGGCCCGCGTCCTCGACCGGAACTGGCGAGGCCCGAGCGGGGAGCTCGATCTCGTGGTGCGCCACGGGCAGACGGTGGCCGTGGTCGAGGTGAAGACGCGCACGGTGACGACTGCAGGACACCCGTTCGAGGCGATCACCCGCCGCAAACGCACCCGGCTCCGCCGGCTCGCCGCGGAGTGGTGCGCGACACATCCCCGCGTCGCTCGCGCCTCGGCCGTCCGCGTCGACGCAGTCGCGGTCCTCATGGTCGGCGACCACGTCGCGGTCGAGCACCTTGAGGACATCGCGTGAGCGGCATCGGGCGGACCACGGCCGTCGCGCTGCTCGGCATCACCGGCCGCATGGTCGAGGTCGAGGCGCACCTGTCGAGTCAGCTGCCCTCGTTCAGCATCATCGGCCTGCCGGACGCGGCCCTGGGTGAAGCCCGGGAGCGGGTCCGTGCCGCGGCGTCGAACACGGGCAGCGCGCTGCCCGCGCGGCGCATCACCGTCAACCTCATCCCGGCCTCCGTGCCGAAGCACGGCTCCGGGTTCGACCTCGCGATCGCCATGGCGGTGTTCGTCGCGGCGGGGGTCGTGCCCGCCGACCCGGCCGGGACGGTGCACATCGGCGAGCTCGGGCTCGACGGGCGAGTCCGTCCCGTCCCCGGCATCATCCCCATGCTCGCCGCCGCGCGCGAGGCGGGTGCCGAGCGTGCCGTGGTGCCGGCGGGCAACGCCGCCGAGGCGTCGTACGTCCCCGGCATCCGTATCGAGCCGGTCGTCACCCTCCGCGACGCCGCGATCCTGGCAGGAGCCGACCTGCTCGCCGAGCCGGCCGAACCCGTGACCGCCGCGGCGGTCACGGCGGCGGACCCCGAACCGAAGGAACTGGCGGACGTCGTCGGCAACCCGACCGCGGTCCGCGCCCTCGTCCTGGCGGCCGCCGGTGGTCACCACGTGCTGTTCCTCGGCCCACCCGGCGCGGGCAAGACGATGCTCGCCGAACGGTTGCCCGGCCTCCTGCCCGACCTCGATCCGGTCGCCGCGCTCGAGGTGGCGGCCATCCGGTCGCTCGCCGGCCACGGCGCGGAGTCGTGGACGGTCCGGCCGCCGTACGAGCACCCGCACCACTCGACGAGCCCGGTCGCGCTGATCGGCGGCGGCAGCCGTCTCATCCTGCCGGGCGCCGTGTCCCGTGCGACACACGGGGTGCTGTTCCTCGACGAGGCGACCGAGTTCCCCCGGAACGTGCTCGACACCCTGCGGCAGCCGCTCGAGTCCGGCACGGTGACCATCCACCGCGCGGTGGGACGCGCGCACTTCCCGGCACGCTTCCAACTCGTGCTCGCGGCGAACCCGTGCCCCTGCGGCCGGTACGGCGTCCCCGGACCGCCGTGCGAGTGCCCGCCGCTCGCGCGGCGTCGATACCTCGGACGGCTGTCCGGCCCGTTGCTCGACCGGATCGACGTGCGGCTCGCGGTGCCCCGGGTCACCCCTGCTCGCATCCGCTCCGACGTCGATGACCCGATGACCACCGCCGTGGCGCGAGAGCGCGTCGTCGCCGCCCGGGCCGCGATGTCCCGGCGCTGGCGAGGCACCCCGTGGCGGCTCAACGCCCACGTCCCCGGCACCCACCTCCGGAGCGCCGACATCGCGTTGCCGACCACGACGACACGGTCGCTCGATGTCGGACTCGAACGGGGGACGCTGACGATGCGCGGGTACGACCGGATCCTGCGCATGGCGTGGACGCTCGCCGACCTGGCGGGCGAGGAGCGGCCCGACACCGACCACGTGCGTCAGGCGATCGCGCTGCGGAGCGCCCTGTGAGCGCCACCGCGGCCGCTCGCCTGCGCGGCGTCGGCAGGACGGACGACGGCGATCCGGACACGGCCGTCGCCGCGGCGCTCTGGACCGTCGTCACGGAGCCGGGGGACGCGGTCGCCGGGCACCTCGTCGCCGCCCTGGGGGCGGTGGACGCGCTCCGCCTGGTGACGCGCGGCGACGACGCCCTCCGCATCGCCGACGCCTGCCGCGCACGGGTTCCGGTGGCCGACGAGGACCACCGCGAACTCGTGCAGGCGCTCGTCGCCGCGCTCGCCCGCTGGGCGCCGCGGCTGCGACATCTCGACCCCGATCGCGTGCTCGACGCGGCGGCGGCGGTCGGCGCACGACTCCTGGTTCCCGGGGACCGTGACTGGCCCGAGCGGCTGGCGGATCTCGGCCCGCACGCACCGCTCGCGCTCTGGGTGCGCAGCACCGCCCCGCCCGCGTCGTGGTGGGCGTCCGCGCCATCGCTCGCGGTGGTGGGGTCCCGCGCGGAGACCCCCTACGGAGCCGAGACAGCGGCCGACCTCGCCTCGGCCGCGGCCGATGCAGGCGTGCTGGTCGTGTCGGGCGGCGCACACGGGATCGACGCGGTGGCACACCGCGTGGCCCTCGCGGCGGGTACACCCACCGTGGCGGTGCTCGCGGGCGGTGTCGACCAGCTCTACCCGGCGGCGAACGTGGAACTCCTCCACCGCGTCATGCGGCGCGGGGCCGTCGTGGCCGAGGCGCCACCCGGGGTCCGGCCGACGCGGTGGCGGTTCCTCCAGCGCAACCGGTTGATCGCGGCCCTCGCCGACGCCGTCGTGGTCGTCGAGGCGGGCGTGCGGTCCGGGGCGCTCAACACGGCCCATCACGCCGCTCAGCTCGGTCGACCCGTGCTGGCGGTGCCGGGTCCGCTCACCTCACCGTCGTCGGTCGGGTGCCACCGACTGGTGTCCAGCGGTCGGGCGACGCTGCTCACCGCCCCCGCCGATGCGGTGCGGGCGGTGAGCGGTCCGGACGCCGACGGTGGGCCGCTCCGCATCCGATCGGCGCAGGACGACCCCGAGCTGCTCCGTGTGCTCGATGCGCTCAGCCGCCGCGCGGGACTGTCCGTGGACGAGGTCGCTCGACGGTCTGGGCTGGGAACCGCCGCGACGGAGGACGCGCTCGCCCTGGCCGAGCTCGAGGGCCGGGCGGAACGCCACCGGACGGGGTGGCGCCTGGTTCCGTGAGGGCGACCGGCGGCGACTACGGTTGGCCCATGACGCCCGCGGCCGAGGACCTGGAGTTGGTCCGCGCCACGCACGCGTTCCTCGACCACCTCGTCCACGGTCGTGGTCTGAGCGCCCAGACGGTCCGCGCCTACAGCGGTGACCTCGAGGACCTCGTGGCGTTCGCGGCGGAGCGTGGTGTCGGTCGGCCGGACGAGCTCACCCTCGAGGTGCTCCGGGACTGGTTGTGGCGTGCGACCGAGCGTGGACTCGCTCGGACGACGATCGCCCGCCGGGCCTCGTCGGTGCGCGCCTTCACCCGGTGGGCCGCCGAGACCGGTCGGATCGCCACCGACCCCGGCGTCCGGCTCCGTGCGCCGAAGGGCGGCGCCCACCTGCCGCGAGTGGTGCGTGCCGACCGTGTCGAGGGCATCCTGACGACCCTCGGTGACCGCGCCGCGGACGGCGATCCGGGAGCCCTCCGTGACCGCGCCGTCGTGGAGCTCCTGTACGCGTCGGCGCTGCGGGTCGGTGAGCTCGTGGGCATCGACCTCACAGACGTCGACCGGAACCGGCTGACGGTCCGTGTCCTGGGCAAGGGCGGACGCGAACGGGTCGTCCCCTTCGGCGTGCCCGCGGACGACGCCCTCGGTGCCTGGATGGAACAGGGCCGACCGGTGCTCGTCGGCCGTGCCCAGGCGCCGGACCCGTCGGCGTTGTTCCTGGGTGACCGGGGTGCCCGGCTCGGCGTCCGCGGGGTGTACCGGCTCATCGCGCGGATCCTGGCGTCTGAACCGGGGGACGGTCCCGCGGGCCCGCACACGTTCCGGCACAGCGCGGCGACGCACCTGCTCGATGGCGGGGCCGACCTCCGGGCCGTGCAGGAGATGCTCGGGCACGCGAGCCTCGGCACGACGCAGATCTACACCCACGTGTCGAGTGCGCGCCTGCGCGAGGCGTACCGGAGTGCTCACCCTCGGGCGTGATCACCGGGTGGCAGGAGCACGGGCCAGGCCGCCGGTGCGAGGTACGCGAGCGGGTCGACGTACCGCTCGTCGACCCGCACACCCAGGTGGACGCAGGGCGCGGCGGCCGGGCAGTGCCCGACCGCGACACGACCGACAGGGGTCCCGGCCACGACCGTCGTGCCGACCACGACGTCCGGCGTGACCGAGTCGAGCGAGCTCCGGACGCCACGGCCGTGGTCGATCGTCACGACGCCGCGTCCTGCCACGGGCCCGGCGAACACCACGGTCCCCGCCGCGGGGGCCAGCGCGAGCGTGCCGACGGATGCGCGGACGTCGATCCCGCGGTGTCCCGCGCCGTAGTCGTGTGCCGGGGGTTCGAACGGCCGGAGGACGACGCGCTCCGGGACGGGCCAGGTCCAGGCCGACGCCGTCATGCTCGCCGACGGGTTCGACGCCGGGCGCCGGGGTGCCCCTGCACACGGGGGCCCAGCGCACGAGGAACCAGCACGCGCGGGCCCAGCGCCCAGCGTGACGGTGCACAGCGCGACGACGCACAGCACGAGGACGCGCGGGACGGCCACCAGCGCCGCGCCGAGGCGCGTCCAGGATCTGCGCGGCGTCATCGTCCGCAGGGGAGAGGGCACCGCTCGCGACCGTCCTGTCGTGTTCATGGGCCGAGCCTGGTCCCCACCGCACGTCTCGAGGGGACGCTGCGCGAGCGTGCGGGGAGTGCTGCTTGATGGCGGGTCCTGGGGAGGGGGAGCGACTGCGGCGTGCGATGACGACCACGGACACGGCCCCAGGGGTACCGTGGCAGGCGCTCCGGTCCCGAGCAACGCCGCCCCGGACGGCGACCAGCCGACCTCCGGGGCAGCGCACGGCGACTCGGTCGTACGCCGGCGGGAACGAGGAGCACGTGAGCACATCGACGACGAGGTCCGGCACAGACCGGGCGTTCAAGGGCAAGGTGACTGCGTTCGCCATCGCCGCAGCGGTCGGCGGGTTCCTCTTCGGGTTCGACAGCTCGGTGATCAACGGCGCCGAGTCGGCGATCACCGACCAGTTCAAGCTGTCGGCCGGGGGGAGCGGCTTCGCGGTCGCGAGCGCCTTGATCGGCTGCGCCTTCGGCGCCTACTTCGCCGGGCGGGTCGCGGACCGTTGGGGCCGCACGCGCGTGATGTTCATCGCGGCGATCCTGTTCTTCGTCAGCTCGGTGGCGGTGGCGTTCTCGCCCGACACCACGTTCTTCGTGGTGTTCCGCCTCATCGGCGGTCTCGGCATCGGCACCGCGTCGGTGATCGCGCCCGCCTACATCTCCGAGGTCGCGCCGAAGGGCATCCGCGGTCGACTGGCGTCGTTCCAGCAGCTGGCGATCACGCTGGGCATCTTCGCCGCGCTGCTGTCCGACCAGGTCATCGCGATCGGCGGGGGCGGCACTGCGAGCGGACACTTCTGGGGCCTCGAGGCGTGGCGGTGGATGTTCCTGGTCGGGGTGATCCCGTCGGTCGTGTACGGCGTCTTGGCGCTCGTGCTGCCCGAGTCGCCGCGGTACCTCGCCGCGCAGGGGCGCAAGGACGATGCGCGGGAGGTGCTGACGAAGATCGTGCCGAGCGACACCGTGGACACGTCCCTCGACGAGATCGAGGACGGCATCCGCCAGGAGGAACAGCAGCAGAAGGGCACGATCCGCGGCGACCGCTTCGGCCTCAAGGGCATCGTCTGGGTCGGCATCATCCTCGCCGTGCTCCAGCAGTTCGTCGGCATCAACGTGATCTTCTACTACTCGACGACCCTGTGGCAGGCCGTCGGGTTCAAGGCGTCGGACTCCTTCACGATCTCGACCATCTCGTCGGTGATCAACGTCGTCGTCACGTTCGTGGCGATCTTCACGGTCGACCGCCTCGGTCGGAAGCCCCTGCTCGTCGCCGGATCGGCCGGCATGTTCGTGTCGCTGCTCATGGTCGCGATCTCGTTCTCGCAGGCGTCGCTGGACTCCAGCGGCAATCCGCACCTGCCGGGTCCGTGGGGCGTCATCGCGCTCGTCTTCGCCAACCTGTTCGTCGTGTCGTTCGGTGCGACGTGGGGCCCGCTCATGTGGGTGCTCCTGGGTGAGATGTTCCCGAACCGCATCCGCGCGACCGCGCTCGGCATCGGTTCGGCGGCCAACTGGGTCGCCAACTTCGTGGTCACGATCACGTTCCCCGCGCTGTCGGGCTTCAACCTGACGGTCACGTACGGCATCTATGCGTTGTTCGCGCTCGTGTCGTTCTTCTTCGTGCTCGCCAAGATCCCGGAGACCAAGGGCCGCTCGCTCGAGGAGATGGGTGTCAGCGCCGATGGCGGCAAGGTCGGCAGCAGGTCCTGACGGGCGCGGGACCATCGCGATCGGCGTTGCCGGTCGTCCAGGAGGCACGGGGCACGGGAGACGATCGAGTCACCGGCACCGTGCCTCCCGGCGTCCTGCGGCGCGACCGGCTGGTGCTATCCTGAGTGCAGCAGCGCGCTGAGCGCTGACTTCGCGTGCCCATCGGCCTCCACGCCCATCGGTCCGCCCGCTGGTCCTCTCCGGCGTCGCGGCGGTCGTGCGCCGGGCACCAGGGACCCGACCGCCGGTCGTGGTCGACAAACCGCAACATCAGCGCGCGGCCGTGCCGTGCGCCGGAAAAGGAGAACGGCCATGGCCGTCGTCACCATCCGCCAGCTGCTCGACAGCGGCGTGCACTTCGGGCACCAGACCCGCCGGTGGAACCCGAAGGTGAAGCGTTTCATCCTCGCCGAGCGCTCGGGCATCCACATCATCGACCTGCAGCAGTCGCTGTCCTACATCGACCGCGCCTACGACTTCGTCAAGGAGACCGTCGCCCACGGCGGCACGATCCTCTTCGTCGGCACCAAGAAGCAGGCGCAGAACTCCATCGCCGAGCAGGCGACGCGCGTCGGCCAGCCCTACGTCAACCAGCGTTGGCTCGGTGGTCTCCTCACGAACTTCCAGACGGTCTCCAAGCGGCTCGCCCGCATGAAGGAGCTCGAGGAGATCGACTTCGACGACACGACGAAGGGCTTCACCAAGAAGGAGCTCCTCATCAAGAAGCGCGAGCTCGACAAGCTGCACAAGACCCTCGGTGGCATCCGCAACCTCACGCGCACGCCGAGCGCCCTGTGGGTCGTCGACACCAAGAAGGAGCACCTCGCCATCGACGAGGCGCAGAAGCTCGGCATCCCGGTCATCGGCATCCTCGACACCAACTGCGATCCCGATGAGATCACCTACCCGATCCCGGGCAACGACGACGCGATCCGCTCGGTCGGTCTGCTGACGCGCATCGTCGCCGACGCCGCCGCCGAGGGTCTGACCGTCCGCCACCAGGGCGGGTCGGACGAGCCCGTCGAGCCGCTGGCCGAGTGGGAGCAGGAGCTCCTCGCGCAGGGCGGGTCGAACACCGCCGCAGGCCAGACCGAGGGCGAGGGCGCGACCGTCGAGGAGAACGACGCCGACGCGCAGGTCGCCGAGAAGCCGCTGGGCGAGCCGCTCGAGACGGTCAACGCGGAGCCGACGGCCGAGGCCGCCGCCGCCGCCGAGACCACCCCGGCCGAGTAACACCAGCCGCACAGGACACACCGGGGAGGCGCCGTCCGGCGCCTCCCCGTTCATCACCACACGCGAGTCCAGAAAGGACGTCCACCATGGCGAACTTCACCGCAGCTGACGTGAAGACCCTGCGTGACCGCCTCGGCGCGGGCATGCTCGACAGCAAGAACGCGCTCGTCGAGGCCGACGGCGACATCGAGAAGGCCATCGAGATCCTCCGGGTCAAGGGCCTCAAGGGTGTCGCGAAGCGCGAAGGCCGTGCGACCACCGCGGGCCTCGTCGCCGCCACCGAGACCACCGGTGCCGCCACGATCATCGAGCTCGCGAGCGAGACCGACTTCGTCGCGAAGAACGACCGCTTCATCGCGCTCGCGTCCGAGGTCCTCGGCGCGGTCGCCGAGGCCGGTGCCGACACGGTCGAGGCCGGCAACGCGGCGACGGTCAACGGCCAGACGGTCAGCGACTACATCAACGACAACGCGGCGCTCATGGGCGAGAAGGTCGAGCTCCGCACGGTCGCCCGTGTCGACGGCACGAACTTCGCGATCTACCTGCACAAGACCAGCCAGGACCTGCCCCCGCAGGTCGGCGTCGTCGTCGCCTACTCGGGTGACGACGCCGAGACGGCTCGGTCGATCGCGCAGCACATCGCGTTCGCCGACCCGAAGTACCTGACGCGCGAGGACGTCCCGACCGAGGCCGTCGAGAAGGAGCGCGGGATCGTCGAGGAGACCACGCGCGCCGAGGGCAAGCCGGAGGCCGCCCTCCCGAAGATCATCGAGGGCCGCCTGAACGGCTTCTTCAAGGAGATCGTGCTGCTCGAGCAGGGCTACGCGAAGGACTCGAAGGTCTCCGTGGCCAAGGTCGCGCAGGACGCCGGTCTGACCATCGAGGGCTTCGCCCGCGTCAAGGTCGGCGCGTAACCCACCACCGACGGGGTCCGGAACGACACGTTCCGGACCCCGTCGTCATGTCCGCTTCCGATAGATTCCCTCCAGCACGACGACGAAAGGGCGAACCGAACGATGACCGACGAGAAGACCGGCCGCAGGCGCGTCCTCCTGAAGCTCTCGGGAGAGGCGTTCGGCGCCGGATCCCTCGGTGTGAGCCCCGCGGTCGTGAGCCGCCTGGCGGGCGAGATCGCCGAAGCAGCACGCGACGTCGAGATCGCCGTGGTCGTCGGCGGCGGGAACTTCTTCCGCGGCGCCGAGCTCAGCCAGAGCGGCATGGACCGCGGCCGCGCCGACTACATGGGCATGCTCGGCACCGTCATGAACGCGCTGGCGCTCCAGGACTTCCTCGAGCAGGCGGGTGCCGCGACGCGGGTCCAGTCGGCGATCGCGATGACGCAGGTGGCCGAGCCCTACATCCCGCGCCGGGCGGAGCGGCACCTCGAGAAGGGCCGTGTCGTCATCTTCGGCGCCGGTGCGGGGCTGCCGTACTTCTCGACGGACACCGTGGCCGCGCAGCGTGCGCTCGAGATCGGCGCGAACGAGGTCCTCGTCGCGAAGAACGGCGTCGACGGGGTGTACTCGGCGGACCCGAAGAAGGACCCGTCGGCCGAGAAGCTCGAGCGGGTCACCTACCAGGACGCCCTCGTCCGCGGGCTCAAGGTCGTGGACGCCACCGCCTTCAGTCTCTGCATGGACAACGGCATGCCCATGCACGTGTTCGGGATGGAGGGCGAGGGCAACGTCGCCGCCGCCATCCGCGGCGCACGCATCGGGACCGTCGTCAGCAACTGAGCCCTGCGAGGTCGAGGCGCGCGGGGCCTCCCGGACGGTCGACGGACCCCGCGCGACTAGACTCGACGCGTACCGAAGGAGAACGACCGTGATCAGTGATGTCCTGACCGAGGCGACCGAGAAGATGACGCGCGCCGTCGAGGTGGCCAAGGACGACTTCTCGACCGTCCGCACCGGCCGCATCAACGCGGCGTTGTTCCAGAAGATCCCGGTCGACTACTACGGTTCGCCGACGCCGCTCGCGCAGCTCGCGTCGTTGCAGACGCCCGAGGCGCGCACCCTCATCGTCACGCCGTACGACAAGACCGCGCTCAAGGAGATCGAGCGCGCGATCGCGACGTTCCCGAACCTCGGCGCGAGCCCGTCGAACGACGGCGAGATCGTCCGGGTCACGATCCCGGAGCTGACGCAGGACCGCCGCAAGGAGTTCGTCAAGATCGTCCGGGGCAAGGGCGAGGACCACAAGGTGGTCATCCGGAACATCCGCCGTCGCGCGAAGGACGACCTCGACGCGCTGAAGGGCGAGATCTCGGACGACGAGATCTCGCGCGCCGACAAGGAGCTCGAGGCCCTCACGAAGCGCTACGTCGACCAGATCGACGACGCGCTCAAGAAGAAGGAAGCGGAACTCCTCGAGGTCTGATGGAGCAGTCGCAGGGGGACCCCCGCCCCGAGTCGGGCGAACACGATCGCGCGACCCGGCCCACTTCCACCGCGCGACGGCTCCGCGCCGACCTCGACGCGCGCGCACGGTCGGCGCGGACCGACTTCGAGACGCAGCTGCGGCAGCGTCGTGCCGAGATCGAGGCCCGGAACGAACAGCTGACCGCGCGCACCGGACGCAACCTACCCGCGGCGATCGGCATCGGAGTCGTGTTCGGCCTGGTGATGGTCGGCAGCCTCGTCATCTGGAAGGCGCTGTTCATCCTCGTCGGCGCGTTCCTGGTCGGTGTCGCGGTCTACGAGCTCGCGACGGCCATGCGCGCCGGTGGCCGTGACGTCCCCCGGATCCCGAGTGTCCTCGCCGGCGTCGCCATCGCCCCGATCGCCTTCTTCGGGGGGCCGCGCGCCGCGCTCCTCGAACTCATCGCCGGGATCGTGCTCATCACGGTGTGGCGCCTGGTCGAGCTCGCTGCCACCCGACCGCGCCTGGCGGCGAGCAGTGTGGTCCTCGACCTCATGGCGGGTCTGTTCGTCCAGGTGTACGTCGCACTGCTCGCCGGATGTGCGGTGCTCCTCACCGCGCTGCCACACGGCCAGTGGTGGACCATGGCGTTCCTCATCGTCGTGGTGTCCGTCGACACGGGCGCCTACGCGAGTGGTCTGTCGTTCGGCAAGCACCCGATGGCGCCGAGGATCAGTCCGAAGAAGACGTGGGAGGGCTTCGGCGGGTCGTTGCTGGCCAGCATGATCGCGGGCGTGATCGTGTCCGTGCTGCTCCTCGACGAGCCCTGGTGGTTCGGCGTCGTCCTCGGTGTCGCGATCACGGCCTCGGCGACCATCGGGGACCTCACCGAGTCGATGATCAAGCGCGACCTCGGCATCAAGGACATCTCGACGTTCCTGCCGGGGCACGGTGGCCTGCTCGACCGCATCGACAGCGTGCTCCCGTCGGCGGCGGTCGCGTACGTCCTGTACCTCGTGGTGCACTGAGGCGCGAGCCGAGCCGACGGCGCGGTGCTGCTCGCATGGGCGGTGATGGCATGATGTCGCCGTGGCTTCGACATTCCCGACCGTGGACCGTTCGACCCTCGGCTACGACGTCGACGAGGTCGACCGGTTCCTCGAGGACGCGCGGCGGGCCTACACGGACGACGGCGCCGACGGCCACGTCGCCTCGGACAAGATCCGCGCGACCGCCTTCAGCATGCGCAAGGGCGGGTACTCGACGCAGCACGTCGACGCGGCGCTCGAGCGGCTCGAGGACGCCTTCGCGGCTCGGGAGCGCGAGGCGGAGCTGAGCCGTCACGGACAGAAGGCGTGGTACGCCGAGGCCCGCGCCAAGGCGTCCGACGTGGTGGCGCGCCTCGACCGCCCGGACGGCCAGCGGTTCCAACGGGTCGGCTTCCTGACGGTCGGCTACCACCCGAAGGACGTGGACACCTTCGCCGCCCGACTGCGCGGGTACTTCCACGACGGCAAGCCCCTGAGCCTCACCGAGGTGCGATCGGTGGTGTTCCGGCCCAAGCACGGTGGGTACCGCGAGGGCCAGGTCGACGCGGTGCTCGACGCCGTGGTGGAGGTCATGCTCGCCGTTCGGTGAGTCAGTGCTTCGCATTCCGTGATCCATCCGTTACCCTGGACGGACTCATGGGCAGGCACACCGCAGAACCACGATCCGTCCGGACCCCCCGTCAGAACGAGTCCTTCCAGCAGGACACCGTCGACCAGGGCAGGTCCAGCTCCGTCATCGGCGAACGTCGGGCAGCCCTCGGGCGGCCTCGCGCCGAGCGGCCCGCGGCCCGTCGCGTGGCGGCCCGGGAGGCCACTCCCGCGCTGCCGACGCCGGTCTCGGTCGCCGACAACCGCGTCTCGGCACCCATCGCTCGGGGCGAGGCGGCGCTGCACGCGACGACCGCCGCCGAGTCGGCCCTGACCGCGCAGCGTGACGTCGCCGCCCGCGTCGTCCGGGTGCGGCGCGCTCCGGTGGCTCCGCCGAAGCGTCCGGAGCGTGCCGTCGGCGTGACCGCGTTCCTCCGTCGTCGCGCGACCATCCCCGCGCTGTCGTTCTTCGCGGTGTTCGGGTTCGTCGGCGGCTCACTGGTCAATCCACTGTCCGGCTCGTACGCGTCCGCGGCGGTCCTCGCGCCGACGCTGCCCTCGGCGCCCGCGCAGCAGTTCACGGCGCACGGCACGTACCAGAACGTCGTCGTCACGCGCGACGGTTACCAGGTGACGAAGCCCGTGGTCGTGACGCCGAAGGTGACCGCGCCGACGACGACCACGACGACGACCGCCGCAGCAGCGTCGACTTCGACCGCTTCGAGCGCCGCGGCGACCGCGAGCGACGCCGCACCTGCCGCGGGTACGCCGGACCCGGGCAGCGCCAAGGCGATCGCGCTGACGCAGGTCACCGCAAAGGGCTGGGGCACGGACCAGTACAACTGCCTCGTGTCGCTCTGGACCCGTGAGTCCAGCTGGAACGTCTACGCGTACAACCCCTCGGGTGCGTACGGCATCCCGCAGGCGCTGCCGGGCAGCAAGATGGCGAGCGTCGGGGCCGACTGGCAGACCAACCCGGCGACGCAGATCGCGTGGGGGCTCGGGTACATCCAGGGCTCGTACGGGACGCCGTGCGCGGCCTGGGCGCACAGCAACGCCTTCAACTGGTATTGATCGGCGCCCGGCGTGCCGCGGAGCAACCGGCCCCGGCGACGCGGGCGCGCGGATCCCGATGAGGAGTCCGGTCTCGACCGCCTCCTGACCGGTTGGGCGCGCACCGAGTCACGGCGCGGCAGGACGTTCACGGTGCAACCGATCAGTGCGTCCTCCGCACAGAAGGCATACGTGTGTCCGGGGTGCGGGGGGACGATCGAGCCCGGTGTCGCACACCTCGTGGTGTGGCGGCAGGACGGTGTCCTCGGTGACGCCGCCGACCTCGCCAGTCGTCGGCACTGGCACGTCCACTGCTGGAGGATCGCGTGAGTACGGCCCCGGACGACCGCGTCACCGAGATCCGGAGCGACGTCGTGCTGCCCGCGCTGCGCACGGAGGTCGATCTCGTCACCGACGACCACCTCGTGCTCGTCGGCGAACTGGCCGAGCCGGAGGGACGGCCCGCCGCCGGGACGATCGTGACGCTGCACCCCCTGCCGACGGCGGGCGGGTTCATGGACTCCCACGTGTTCCGGAAAGCCGCCGCGCGCCTCCCGGCCCTCGCCGCCATCGCGGTGCTCCGCTTCAACTTCCGCTCGGTGTCGTCGCCGCGGGGGACGTCCGAGGGTGCCTTCGGGGACGGCGTCACCGAGGGGTTCGACCTCCGTGCGGCCGTGGCCGAGGTCCGTGACCGCGGGCTCCCGGCGCCGTGGCTCGTCGGGTGGTCCTTCGGGACCGAGGTCGTCCTGCAGCATGGCATCGAACACGTCCGGTCCGGTGCGGTCGCGGGCGTGGTGTTGTTGTCGCCGCCCCTCCACCGCACGACCGACGACGTCCTGGCGCGCTGGCGAGACCTCGAGGTCCCCGTCGTCGCGTTCGTGCCGGAACACGACGACTTCTTGCGCCCCGACGAGGCCGCCCGTCGCTTCGCGATCGCGCCGGCCGTCCGCGTCGTCCCCGTCGCCGGAGCGAAGCACCTCTGGGTGGGGGAGCGGGCCGTCCGGGTCGTGCTCGACGCCATCGCCGACCTGGTCGTGCCGGGATCCGCGCCGCTGCCGACCACCTGGCCGGTCGCGGACTGAGGCGGACGCCCCGCCGGCGGAGGGAGCCGGCGCGGCGCTGCCGTGGCTCGTGCTCAGTCCCGCTGGACCTCGACCGCGTGCGTCAGCGCTCCCCGGAGGTTCTCGAGGTACCCGGCCACCGCCTCGCGCTCCATGCGGATGGCGGCGAGGCGGTCCTCCGCGTCGGCGACCAGGCGAGCGGTCCGCTCCTCGGCCTCGGCGACGAGCGTGCGGGCGCGCTCCTGGGCGTCGCGGAGGGTCTCGTCCGCACGCTCGGCCGCGCGGTCCTCGCGCGCGCGAGCGGCGTCCTGCGACTCGCGGTCGAGCCGGTCGGCCTCCGCTCGGGCGTCGTGGGCGCGTCGGACGGCCTCGGCGAGCTGCAGGTTCGCCTCGTCGAGGTACTTCTGGGTCTCCGCGACGGTGTCCTGGTGCTTCTGCAGGTAGTCCTGCTCGGCTTCGTCGCGGCGACCGGCGAGCTCGGACTCGAGGGCGGCGCGGGCGTCCTCGCGCTCGCGGGCGAGGGCGGCGCGCATCTCGTCGACCTCACGGTCCAGGTCGGCTCGGGCGACGTCGATCTGCTCGCGGAGGGCGACCCGCTCGGCGAGCAGTGCACCGATCTCGGCGGTGCGTCGCTCGGCGATCTCGGTGTCGAGCGCGGCGTGCTCCCGTGCCGAGCGCTCGGCGAGTTCGTGCTCGTGTGCCGCAGCGGCCCGCTCCGCCGCGTCCTCCGCAGCGGCCCGCTCCCGCGCGATCCGGGCCTGGTGGTCGGCGGTCTCGCGCGCGATCCGCTCGGCGGTCTCCTCCACCAGGCGCTCGTTCTCGAGGCGCGTCTGCTCGGTGTCGACCGCGATCGCGGCACGCGCCGACTCGATCTCGTGGTCGAGGTCGCTGCGCGCCGCGGCCAGTTCCTGGTCCGACCGGGCACGGGCCGCGCTGAGCTCCTGCTCGAGGTCCGTCCGAGCGCGGACGGCCTCGTGCTCCCACGCCGCACGCTCGGCGGCCAGCCCGGCCTCGGTGTCGTCACGGCGCCTGGCGAGTTCCGCGTCGACGGCCTCGAGCCGACTGGCGACCTCGTCCTCGAGCTGCGCGCGTCCGGTCTCGAGCTCGAGCGCCAGGGCGTCGCGACCTGCCTGGAGCTCCCTGGCCCAGGACTCGCGGCCGCTCCGCAGTTCGTGGTCGAGTGTCTCGTGGCCCTCGCGCATCGCGCGGTCGAGCTCGGCGGTGCGTCGCTCGTGCTCGGCCTCGAACACACCACGGCGGTGTTCGGTCTCGCGGTCGAGCGCCGCCGCGGCCTCGCGCGCCGCTGCGGCCTCGCGCTGGGCGACCTCGCGCAGTTCGGCGACCTCGCGCTCGACCTGCGCACGGAGCGCAGCGGTCTCGCGGACGGCGACGGAGCGGGTCTCGGCGGCTTCGGTGACCGCGGCGCCGCGCGTGGCCGAGGCCTCGTTCCGGGCGTCCTGGAGCAGCAATCCGGCCTCGGACCGGGCGCGTTCGATCGTGTCCGCGGCCTCGGCGCGCGCTCGGGCCACGTCGCTCGTCGCGCGTGCCCGGGCGTCCTCGAGGGTGTCGGTCGCCTCGCGCTGGGCGTCCGCGACGAGGCGGGCGGCTTCCGTCCTGCTCGTCGCACGGAGCCGTTCGGCGTCGATGTCGGCCTGGCTGATGAGGCGGGTCGCCTGTTCCTCGGCGACGCGCAGGGTGTTCTCGAGCCGGGTGCCGAGCCCGCTGTACGTCGGCGTGCCGGCCTCGTCGAGCTCGGACTGCAGGTCGTCGACCCGGGCCTGCAGCAGGCGGATCTCCTTGGCGGCCTCGGCACGGTCGTTGTTCGACTTGATGAGCTCACGGCGCAGCTCACCGAGTGCGCGATCGACGTCGTCCCGCCGGTAGCCCCGGAGCTCCGAACCGAACTCTGCTTCGTCGTACGCCACGTGTCGCTCCTGATGTCACTCGTCGAGGCGGCTCCGCCCGGGGTCGATTGTAGTGGTGGGTCCGGCGAGCACGGCGGGAGCGCAGGACGGTCATGCCGGCATCGTCCGCCGGTCCACACCGGCCGCCGGGAAGATGCGCCTCCCAGGCTCGTTGGCTATCCTGGACCGTCGTTCCGCGCGCCCGTGCGGCGTGCTCCGGCGCGGCCGCCGGGAGCGTGGCGCCCGCCATCCGAAGCGGGACCCCGCGTCCGACGTCGTGGGGGCGTCGCGCCGCAACCCACCCCGGCGCGGAGGGAGAGTACACGTGCGTTTCGTCCTGGCGATCATCAGCTTCGTCATCGGCGTCGTGCTCGTCGGCCTCGGGGTCGGGCAGCGGACGGTGTTCGCGCCGCCCTCCTCGACCGTGGCGTCGACGACCACGACGGGCGACGCTCCGGTGACGGTGATCCCGGGTCGGACGCTCGTCGCGAACGCCGGCCACCAGCACGTCCGCGTCTCCGGGGCCTCGGGCACCGCGTTCGCGGCCTACGGGCGCACCGCCGACGTGATGGCCTGGGTCGGGAAGGCCCGGCACAACACCATCCGCTACGACGCCGAGACCACATCGCTCCGGGACCGTGTCTCAGGCACGCAGCGACACGTCCCGTCGCCGAAGGGCAGTGACCTCTGGTACGGCGAGTACGAGGGGCACACCCTCGACTTCACCGTCGACCTGCCGGCGGACACCGCGCTCGTCATCGTGTCGAACGGGTCGGACCCGGCCCCCGCGCACCTCTCGGTCACCTGGCCGCGGGACACCGCGACGCCGCTCGTCGGCCCTCTGATGACGGCGGGCGGGTTCTTCGTCGCGCTCGGCATCGCGCTCTACATCTGGGCCATCATCCACCAGCGGCGGCTGCGCGGACCCCGCCGGCGCAGCGGTGGCACCCGGCCGCCGCGCGCACGGGTCTCGCGCCGTCGCGCGGTCGCCGCGGGCGCGCAGGTCCCGCCGCGTCCACGCCGCGGCCGCCGCATGGTCGCGGTCGCGCCGGTCGTCGCGCTGACGACACTCGCCCTCGCGGGGTGTTCGTCGGAGTACTGGCCGCAGGGGACCTCCGCTACGCCGACGCCGACGCCGACCGTCACCGCGACGGCGGGCCCGGCCGCGGCCGCCGAGCCCACGGCGGCGACGCTCCCGCAGATCCGCCGCATCGTCGCGCGCGTCGCCGCGGTCGCGGCGCAGGCGGACAGCTCGCGGAACGCCACCACGGCCGCGGAGCGCTTCACCGGGCCCGCGCTCGACCTGCGCAAGGCGAACTACACGATCCGGGGGAGCGACACCGAGGTCGACGCCCCGCCGACGATCCCGTCGTCGGGCATCTCGGTCGCCCTGCCGCAGCAGACCGACACCTGGCCGCGTTCGGTGTTCGTCGTGCTGACGGGATCGCAGCAGCAGAAGGACGTCGCTCCGCAGGCCCTGACGCTGGTGCAGGCGTCGCCGCGGGCGCAGTACAAGGTCGAGTACGACGTCTCGCTCGAGGCGGACGCGAAGCTCCCGTCGGTCGCGCCCGTCACCACCGGTGCCGCGCAGCTCTCGCCGGACGTCAAGCTGCTGACCGTGCCGCCCGGGCAGGTGGCCTCCGCCTACGCGGACATCCTCGCGAACGACACGGCGAGTGAGTACGCCGACGTCTTCTCGTCCGAGGGCGACGAGCTCCGCCAGAAGATCGGCAAGTCCTACAAGGACCAGAAGGCGAAGAGCCTGTCCTCGACCGCGAAGATCGCGTACTCGTCCGAGGTCCCGTCGGCCGACTCGAGCATCGCGCTCGCGACGAACGGCGCCGGCGCGCTCGTCTCCACGAGCCTCGACGAGATCGAGAAGGTGACCCCGACCCAGTCGGGCGCGACGCTGAACACGGAGGGAGCGGTGAAGGCGCTCTCGAAGGTCGGGTCGAGCACGAAGGGGATCAGCGCGACCTACGGCGTGCAGGTGCTGTTCTCGGTGCCGCCGGTCGGATCCAAGGCCAAGATAGAACTGCTCGGGTTCACGCAGGGCCTGATCGCAGCGAGTGAGGTGCAATGAGCAACATCCCCCCGACCCCCGCCGGTCTCCGTGGCGCGGTCGACCTGTCGTCCCTCGTGAACCGCGGCACTGCATCGCCGCAGGCTCCGGCGTCCGCGGCTGCTGCGGCCCCCGGCGGACCCGGAGGCGCCACCGCCGGGGCCTCGGACGCCCTCGTGGTGCCCTCGCTGGTCGTCGACGTGACGGACCAGACGTTCCAGGACGTCATCGAGCTGTCCATGCAGGTCCCCGTGATCGTCGACCTCTGGGCCGAGTGGTGCGGGCCGTGCAAGCAGCTGTCGCCGGTGCTCGAGCGCCTCGCGCAGGAGTACGACGGGCGCATCGTCCTCGCCAAGGTCGACGTCGACGCGAACCCCCAGCTCACGCAGGCGTTCCAGGCACAGTCGATCCCGACGGTCGCCGCCGTGATCGGTGGTCGTCCGCTCGGGCTGTTCGTCGGCGCCCTGCCCGAGGCCGAGGTCCGCGACGTCATCGAGCAGGTGCTCCAGGCCGCCGCGCAGAACGGGATCGCCGGACGCGTGCAGGTGGCCGACGGCGCCCCCGACGCCGCCGCCGAGCCCGAACCGGAGCCGCTGCCGCCGCACCACCAGGCCGCGTACGACGCGATCGAGCAGGGCGACTACACGACGGCGATCGCCGAGTACCGCACCGCGATCGCGCAGGACCCGCACGACCGCATGGCCGTGGCGGGGCTGGCGCAGGTGTCGCTCCTCGACCGGCTGCAGGGCGCGACCGCCGACGAGCTCCGCGCCGCGGCGGCCGCAGCACCGACGGATCCGGCTGCCCAGCTCGGCGTCGCCGACCTCGACATCAGCGGCGGGCACGTCGAGGACGCCTTCGGGCGCCTCCTCGACGTGTTCCCGACCGTGCACGGTGCGGAGCGCGAGGCCGTCCGCGCGCGGCTCGTGGAGTACTTCGAGCTCGTCGGTGCCGACGACCCACGGGTCGTGGCGGCACGCCGTCGGCTCGCGACCCTGCTCTACTGAGCCCGGCGCGCCCGGCTGGCACCGCCGGCTCGTGGCGCGCCCCCAGCGGACGCAGGACGAACGGAACGGCCGGGAGGCACGCCTCCCGGCCGTTCCGTTCGTCACCGCGCGCGTGCGGCGCGGTGATCGCTCACCGTTCCAGTCGGAGCCAGACCGACCCGAGCGGCGGGACCACGAGGTCAGCGGACGCCGGACGACCGGCCCAGGGCTGGTCCTCGGCGGTGACGGCGCCCATGTTGCCCACCCCGGAGCCGCCGAACGCGGTGGCGTCGGTGTTGAGGACCTCGCGCCAGACGCCCGCTTCGGGCAGCCCGAACCGACGCTCGACCGGGACGCCCGAGAAGTTCGTGAACACGGCGATCCGCTCGTCTCCGGCCTTCCGGATGAAACCGATGGTCGAGTGTTCGGCATCGCCACCCTCGAGCCACTCGAACCCCTCCGGGGAGTCGTCGTGGGTCCACAGTGCCGGGCTCGCGACGTACACGCGGTTCAGCTCGGCCACGAGGTCCTGCACGCCGCGGTGTCCCGGGTCGTCGAGGAGCCACCAGTCGAGTCCGCCGGCCTCGTTCCACTCGCTCGGCTGCGCGAACTCCTGCCCCATGAACAGCAGCTGCTTGCCGGGGTGGGCCCACATGAACGACAGGTACGCGCGGACGTTCGCCAGGCGCTGCCACTGGTCGCCGGGCATCTTGCCGTACAGCGAGCCCTTGCCGTACACGACCTCGTCGTGGCTGATCGGCAGCGTGAACTGCTCGCTGAACGCGTAGACGAACGAGAACGTGATCTCGTCGTGGTGGTACGAGCGGTACACGGGCTCGCGGTGGATGTACTCGAGCGAGTCGTGCATCCAGCCCATGTTCCACTTCTGCCCGAACCCGAGGCCGCCCTCGCTCGTGGGACGGGTGACCCCGGGCCACGAGGTGGACTCCTCGGCGATCATGACGATGCCCGGGTAACGCTTGTAGGCCGTCGCGTTCGTCTCCTGCAGGAACGAGATCGCCTCGAGGTACTCGCGTCCGCCGTACTTGTTCGGCAGCCACTCCGTCCGCGAGTAGTCGAGGTAGAGGATCGAGGCGACGGCGTCGACGCGGAGACCGTCGATGTGGAACTCCTCGAGCCAGTACAGGGCGTTCGCGACGAGGAAGTTCCGGACCTGCGGCTGACCGAAGTCGAACACGTACGTGCCCCAGTCGAGCTGCTCGCCGCGCCGGGGGTCCGGGTGCTCGAACAGCGCGTAGCCGTCGAACTTGGCGAGCGCCCACTCGTCCTTCGGGAAGTGTCCCGGCACCCAGTCCATGATGACGCCGATGCCGGCTTCGTGCAGACGGTCGATGAGGTAGCGGAGGTCGTCGGGGCTGCCGAACCGAGCGGTCGGCGCGTAGTAGCCGGTGACCTGGTAGCCCCACGAACCGCCGAAGGGGTGCTCCGCGAGCGGCAGGAACTCGACGTGCGTGAACCCGAGGTGCTGCACGTGCCCGATGAGGTCGTCCGCGACCTCGCGGTACGACAGGCCGGGGCGCCAGGACCCGAGGTGGACCTCGTAGACGCTCATCGGGTGGTCGTGCGTGCTCGTCCGAGCCCGCCGTTCCATCCAGGCGCGATCGCCGTCGCTCCACTCGTGGGTGGCGCGGGTGATGACGCTCGCGGTGAGCGGCGGGACCTCGGTCCGGCGCGCGAACGGGTCGGCTCGCTCCACCCAGCCGCCGTCGGTCAGGATCTGGAACTTGTACCGCTGGCCGTCCTTCGCGCCGGG
This sequence comes from Curtobacterium sp. MCBD17_019, assembly GCF_003234555.1. NCBI lineage: Bacteria > Bacillati > Actinomycetota > Actinomycetes > Micrococcales > Microbacteriaceae > Curtobacterium > Curtobacterium sp. MCBD17_019. The sequence continues at coordinate 72,112 of NZ_QKTT01000014.1, forward strand.
GACGAACAGCTCCCACACGCCCAGACCGCCGAGCTTGCGCATCGAGGTGGTCCGACCGGACCAGCCCTCGAAGTCACCGATCACCCGCACCGCCGTGGCACGAGGCGCCCACACCGCGAACGAGACGCCCTCGACGCCGTCGATCGACCGGAGGTGCGCACCCATGAGGTGCCAGAGCTGCTCGTGGCGGCCCTCGGCGAACAGGTGCAGGTCGACGTCACCGAGGGTCGGGGCGAAGCGGTAGGCGTCGTCGCTCGTCCACGTCTCGTCGTCGTACTCGGCCTCGACGCGGTAGCTCGTCACGGTGCCGGGCAGGGCACCGGCCCAGACCCCGAACCCCTCGTGGTGCAGGGGTGCGGCCGTGCCGTCGGGGAGCACGAGCGTGACGGCGTTCGCGAGGTGACGCACGACGCGCACACTCGTGCCGCCGTCGACCGGGTGCGGGCCGAGGACGTCGTGGGGCTGCGACCATCGGCCCTCGGCGACCTGCTGCAGGAGCCACTCCTCGACGGGGCCGGGGACCGGCTCCGCGGCCGGTGCGACATCGGTCCTCGGTGCGGCGGCGTCGGTGTCGACATCGGTGTCGGTCGGCCGGGAGGCCGTGCTCGCGCCCGTCGGCTCGACCCCGGTGTCCGTCCTGGTCGCACCCGGCGTCGTCGCGCCCGCGGGGACGGGTGCGTCGGTCGCCGTGGCCGCGGGGTCCGTGTCGTCGGTCGCGGCCGGGGCACTCGCCCCGCGACCGGCGAGCGTGTCGGCCTCTGCGACGGAGCGGTCCGGGGCCTCGGCGGCCGTCGCGGGCGCGCCGGGCAGGTCCTCGCCGGGCGCGGACGTGTTCGGTTCGTCACGGGGCGCCGACGCCGTCGGGACGAAGGTCGAACGCCGTGCGGGGCGGCCCTCGTCGGGCTCGCGCGTGGGTTCGGTGGTCTCGGTCATCGGTGTGGTCCCTCCACGACGAGCAGGTGCACGGGTTCCTGGAAGGCGTCCAGGCGCACGTAGTTGGCGGCGCCCCAGGTCCAGCGGGCACCGGTGACGACGTCGCGCACGTCGAACAGCCCGTCGGTCGGGAGCCCGAGCGCGGCGAGGTCGAGGAACACGGTCGCCTCGCGGGCCGAGTGCGGGTCGACGTTCGCGACGACGATGACGGTGTCCGAGCGGCCCGACCGGGTGTACGTGCCGGGCAGGTGCTTCGAGTAGGCGACGATCGCGTCGTTGTCGGTGTGGTGCACGTGCAGGTTGCGGAGCTGACGCAGCGCGGGGTGGGCGGACCGGAAGCGGTTGAGCATCGTCACGTACGGCGCGAGCGATGCTCCGGCGGCCTCGGCGGCACCGAAGTCCCGGGGCTTGTACTCGTACTTCTCGTTGTCGATGTTCTCCTCGCTGCCCGGCCGGGCGACGTCCTCGAACAGCTCGTAGCCGGCGTACATGCCCCAGGTGGCGGCACCCGTCGCCGCGAGCGCGGCCCGCACCTTGTAGCCCGCGCGCCCGCCGAACTGCAGGTACTCCGAGAGGATGTCCGGGGTGTTCACGAACAGGTTCGGCCGGAGGTAGGCGCTCGTCTCGTGCGCGAGCTCGTCCAGGTAGGACTCGATCTCCTCCTTGGTGTTCCGCCACGTGAAGTACGTGTAGGACTGCGTGAACCCGGCCTCGGCGAGCGCGCGCATCATCGGCGGACGCGTGAACGCCTCGGCGAGGAACACGATCTCCGGGTTCTCCGTGCGGATCTCGCGGATCACGCGCTCCCAGAACCACAGCGGCTTCGTGTGCGGGTTGTCGACACGGAAGATGCCGACGCCGAACGAGATCCAGTGTCGGAGGACACGGAGGACCTCGGTGACGATGCCCTCGGGGTCGGTGTCGAACTGGATCGGGTAGATGTCCTGGTAGCGCTTCGGCGGGTTCTCCGCGGTCGCGATCGAGCCGTCGGCGCGCTGCGTGAACCAGTCGGGGTGCTCGGTGACCCACGGGTGGTCCGGCGAGCACTGGAGCGCGAAGTCGAGCGCGACCTCCATGCCCGTGTTCTTCGCCGTCTCCACGAAGGAGCGGAAGTCCTCCTCGTTGCCGAGGTCGGGGTGGATCGCGTCGTGTCCGCCGTCGGCGCTGCCGATCGCCCAGGGGCTGCCGGGGTCCGCCGGACCGGCGTGGAGCGTGTTGTTCGGCCCCTTGCGCGCGGTGACGCCGATCGGGTGGATCGGGGGGAGGTAGATCACGTCGAACCCCATGCGCGCCACACCCGGGAGGCGGCGCGCGGCAGTGCGGAACGTCCCGCTCCGCCATGTGCCGTCGGCCTGTCGGCGCGCGCCCTCGCTGCGCGGGAAGAACTCGTACCAGGCCCCGACGCCGGCACGGGTGCGCTCGACGTCGAGCTCCTGCGTCGCGGAGGTCGTGCGGAGCGAGGTGAGCGGTGCGTCCACGAGCGCGGCGGTCACGCGCGGGTCGTCGGCGGCGGCCAGGCGTGCGGCGGGGGAGCGCTCCGTGTCGCGCATCGCGGCGGCCGCGTCGGCGGCCGCGGTCGACTCGGCCTCGTCGGCGAGTCGGTCGAGCAGCACCGCGCCGTCCAGCAGGGTCGCCTCGGTGTCGACGCCCGCGGCGATCTTCAGCCGTGCCGCGTGGATCCACGTCGCCCAGTCGTCGGCGTAGGACTCGACGTGCCAGGTCCAGAGACCGACCGAGTCAACCTGCACGGTCGCGGCGTAGCGGTCGGTGCCCTCGCCGACGAGTGCCATCGGCACCGCCCGGACGGCGCCGTCGGGGCGCTCGAGCACGAGGTCCGCTCCGATGACGCCGTGGCCCTCTCGGAACACGGTCGCGGCGAAGGTGACGACCTCGGAGTCGAACGCCTTGCTCGGGAAGCCGTTCGGCGTCGAGGGTTCGATCGCGGTGATGGGGATGCGCCCGATGACGGGTCGGTCTGCAGTGGCCACGGTTCGACCGTACTCGGAGGACCGCGGGCGGGTCCGCCGCGGGCCCTGGCGCGGGCGACGCTCAGACGATCTCGAACACGTGGATGCCCGGTCCGTAGGCGGTGAACACCGTGCCGACGGACCGGTGCCGCTCGTGGTCGCGGTGCTTCTCGCTCGACCAGACCAGGCGGTAGGCCTCGACGTCGCCGTGCGCCGGGAGGGTCATGTCGCGGGTGCGTCCACTGCCGTGGACGATCACGAGCACGCGGTCGTCGGGTTCGTCCTCGGGCGTCGACTCGGCGAAGTACTGCAGCGCCCGGTGCGTCGGCTCGTCCCATCGGTCGTTCGTCATCGGGGTGCCGTCGGTCGCGTACCAGGTCATCCTGGTCGCCGAGGGAGTGTCGGCGCCGCCGGTGCCGAAGCGCGACGGCCGGAGGGCCGGGTGCGCCGCCCGGAGACGCACGAGGGCGGCGGTCTGCTCGACCATCCACTCGACGTCCGGGTCCGGGCTCCAGTCGACCCACATCGACGCGTCCGTGATGGCGTACGGGTTGTTGTTGCCGTGCTGGGTCCGACCTCGTTCGTCGCCGGCGGTGATCATCGGCACGCCCGCGGACAGCAGCAGCGTGCCCATGAGGTTCCGGAGGGACCGTTGCCGCGCGGCACGGACCCCGCGGTCGTCGGTCGGCCCCTCCACGCCGTGGTTGAACGAGCGGTTGTCGTCCGTGCCGTCGCGGTTGTCCTCGCCGTTCGCCTCGTTGTGCTTGTGGTCGTACGACACGAGGTCACGCATCGTGAAGCCGTCGTGCGCCGTGACGAAGTTCACCGCCGCCGTGGGGCCACGGTCGGCGCCGAAGACGTGACGGGACCCGGCGAGCACACCCGCGAGGGCACCGATGCCCGTCATCGGGCTGCCGTCGCGGCGCTCCCGGGCGATGTCGGTGAGCCAGAACTGCCGGACCGTGTCGCGGAAGCCGTCGTTCCACTCGGCGATGCGCGGGCCGAAGGCACCCGTCCGCCAACCGTCCGGCCCCACGTCCCAGGGCTCGGCGATGAGCTTGACGTCCTGCAGGAGCGGGTCGTCGCGCAGGCGTTGCAGGAGCGGGTGTGCTGGGTCGAACCGGTGGTGGGCGTCCCGTGCCAGGGCCGCCATGAGGTCGAACCGGAACCCGTCGACCTGGACCTCGCGTGCCCAGTACCGCAGGCTGTCGACGACGAGGTCCGCGATCGCCGGCTGGGAGGTGTCCAGGGTGTTGCCGCATCCGGAGGTGTCGAAGTACCGCTCCGCGCCCGCCGCTGGTTCCTCCGCCCAGCGGTACGCCGTCGCCCCGTCGAGCCCGCGCAGTCCGGACGTCGGGCCGCCGAGGCCCTCTTCCGCCGTGTGGTTGTAGACGACGTCGAGCACGACCTCGATGCCGGCTTCGTGCAGGAGCCGGACCATGCCCTTGAACTCGCGCAGCACCGCGGTCGCCCCGGCCGCCCGGGCGCTCGCCGAGGCGTAGGGCGCGTGCGGGGCGTGGAACCCGAGCGTGTTGTACCCCCAGGCGTTCTCGCGCCCGGCTCGCCGGAGCCACTCCTCGGAGCGGAAGGCGTGCACGGGCAGGAGCTCGACCGCGGTCACCCCGAGCCGCCGGAGGTGGGCGATCGTGCTCTCGTGCGCCAGTCCCGCGTAGGTGCCGCGCAGGTGCTCGGGCACCGCCGGGTTACCGGCGGTCAGGGTGCGGACGTGTGCCTCGTACAGGACGGTCCGGTCGATGGACGTGCCCGGCTTCGGCACGCCGCCCCAGTCGAAGCCCTCGTCCACCACGACCGAGGTCCAGCCGTCGCCGGCCGGCTCGATCCCGCGCGCGTACGGGTCGAGCAGCGGACGGAGGGGGTCGAAGTCGTCACGGGCACCCCGTGGTCCGTCCGCGAGCAGGTGGTAGGTGTCGCCCACACGGGCGCCGTCGGCGCGGCCGGTCCAGACGTCGCCGTCGCGCTGCAGGGGGACGTGGATCGGACCGTGGGTCGCGGAGGCGTCGACCACGAGGGTCACCGCGATCGCGGTGGCGGAACGGACGGCGAACGACGCGCCGTCAGCGTCGGGACGGAGCCCCGGCTCGGGCACGATGTCGACGGTCTGCACCCGATCAAGGCTAGCGAGCGACCGGCGTACCCTGTGGAGGCGCCCACGGCCGGGGGCGCGAGGACGCACCACCCGGGAGGCACCGTGCCGGTCTACCTCGACCACGCTGCGACGACGCCGATGCTGCCCGCCGCGCTCGCCGAGTACACGCGTGCGCTGTCGGTGGTCGGCAATCCCGCGTCCATCCACAGCGCGGGTCAGGGGGCGCGCACGACGCTCGAGACCGGCCGCGAACGGGTCGCCCGCTCGCTCGGCGCCGATCCGGTCGAGGTCGTCTTCACCTCCGGTGGCACGGAGAGCGTCAACCTCGGCGTCAAGGGCCTGTACTGGGCCCGGCAGCGCGACGCCCGTCGACCACGCGTCGTGGTACCCGCCGGGGAGCACCACGCGACCGTCGACACCGTCGAGTGGCTCGCCCGGCACGAGGGCGCGGTCGTCGACGTGGTCCCGCTCGACGAGCGGGGTCGCCTCGACCTCGTCGCCCTGGAGGCGGCGCTCGCCGATCCCGCGGACGTCGCCCTGGTCACGTTCCTGTGGGCCAACAACGAGGTCGGCACGATCCAGCCCGTGGCCGACGTCGTCCGCCTGGCGCACGCGGCGGGCGTGCCCGTCCACTGTGACGCGGTCTCGGCGTTCGGCCAGGTGCCCGTCGACTTCCACAGCAGCGGTGTCGACGCCATGAGCGTCTCGGCGCACAAGATCGGCGGCCCCGTCGGGATCGGTGCGCTCGTCCTGTCGCGGACCGCCGTGGTCGAGCCGCTCCTCCACGGTGGTGGGCAGCAGCGACAGGTCCGGTCCGGGACGCAGGACGCGGCGGCGGCCGCGGCGTTCGGCGTCGCCGCGTCGGCGCCCCACCCGGACCTCACGCCGCTCCGGCAGGCGCTCGTCGCCGGGGTCGCGGAGCGCGTGCCGACCGCGGTGCTGCGCGGCGACCCGGTGGACCGCTTGCCGGGGAACGCGCACTTCACGTTCCCGGGGTGCGAGGGGGACTCCCTGCTGTTCCTGCTCGACGCGGCAGGCGTGGCGGTCTCGACGGGGTCGGCGTGCCAGGCCGGGGTGCCCGAGCCCTCGCACGTCCTGCTCGCCATGGGCCTGTCCGAGGAGACCGCGCGCGGCGCGCTGCGGATCACCCTCGGGCACACGAGCACGGCGGACGACGTGGCCGCGTTCCTCGATGCACTGCCCGACGCGGTCCGACGAGCCACCCGCGCGGGCATGGCCGGACACGCGCCCGCCATCGGCGCCCGCTGAGGCCGCCAGCCGGGACGACGGTGGCGCGGACGGCGCCGCCGCGCATGCTCCACTGCCGACCCCGGCCGCGGGGACGGTGGCGGCTGGGCCGGTAGGCTTGTCGATCATGGTCGAACTGGACATCAGCGAGCAGATCTCCGCCCTCCGCGAGACGTTCGGGAACATCCGCTCGGTGGTCGACGTGGACCGCCTCGAGCGTGAGATCGCCGAGCTGAGCGAGCAGGCGGGCGCGCCTGATCTGTGGGACGACACCGCGCACGCGCAGCAGGTGACGAGCGCGTTGAGCCACCGGCAGGCCGAGCTCAAGAAGATCACCGAGACCGAGCAGCGCCTCGACGACCTCGAGGTCCTCGTCGACATGGCGAACGAGGCCGAGGACGAGGAGAGCGCGCAGGAGGCCCGCGACGAGCTGACCGCCCTCTCGCGGACGATGGGCGAGCTCGAGGTGCAGACGCTCCTCGACGGCGAGTACGACGCACGCCCGGCCGTCATCACGATCCGCGCCGGCGCGGGCGGTGTCGATGCCGCGGACTTCGCCGAGATGCTCCTGCGCATGTACCTCCGGTACGCCGAGCAGCACGGGTTCCCGGTCCAGGTGATGGACACCAGCTACGCGGAAGAGGCCGGGATCAAGTCCGCGACGTTCGAGGTCGACGCCCCGTACGCGTTCGGCAACCTGTCGGTCGAGGCCGGCACGCACCGTCTCGTCCGGATGTCGCCGTTCGGCGCCGCCGGCAAGCGCCAGACGTCCTTCGCCGCGGTCGAGGTCATCCCGCTCATGGAGGAGACCGAGGCCATCGACATCCCCGAGAACGACATCCGGGTCGACGTGTTCCGGTCCTCCGGCCCGGGTGGACAGTCGGTGAACACGACGGACTCCGCCGTCCGCCTGACGCACATCCCGACCGGCACCGTCGTCTCGATGCAGAACGAGAAGTCCCAGATCCAGAACCGCGCCGCGGCGATGCGCGTGCTGCAGTCGCGCCTCCTGCTCCTCAAGAAGGAAGAGGAGAACGCGAAGAAGAAGGAGCTCGCCGGGAACATCACGGCGAGCTGGGGGGACCAGATCCGCTCGTACGTGCTCGCGCCGTACCAGATGGTCAAGGACCTCCGGAGCGAGTACGAGGTCAACAACCCGAGCGCCGTGTTCGACGGTGACCTCGACGGCTTCCTCAACGCCGGGATCAGGTGGCGCAAGCGCGGCGACGCCTGACAGGCACCGCGCCAGCGTTGCGCGTCGCCGCCTGAGGAGCCCGCGACGGACGCGCCGGGACCGGCCCCGTCCCTCCCGGCCGCGAACCGCGCGCCTGACTTGCGTTCCGAGGAACGGCACCTACCCTGATCGGGTCATGATCAGATTCGACCAGGTCACCAAGGTGTATTCGGGCAACCCGAATCCGGCGCTCAACGACCTCACCCTCGAGATCCTCAAGGGCGAGTTCGTGTTCCTCGTCGGGGCCTCCGGCTCCGGCAAGTCCAGCTTCTTGCGGCTCGTCCTCAAGGAGGAGCGCCCCACCAAGGGTCAGATCCACGTCCTCGGGCAGCGGCTCGGCTCCCTGTCATCGCGCAAGGTCCCCTACTTCCGCCGCAACCTCGGGGTGGTGTTCCAGGACTTCCGGCTCCTGCCCAACAAGAACGTCTTCGACAACGTCGCGTTCACGCTGCAGGTGATCGGCAAGAGCAAGGGGTTCATCGGCGAGGCGGTGCCGGACGTGCTCAAGATGGTCGGACTGTCGGGCAAGGCGAACCGCCTGCCGCACGAGCTCTCCGGTGGTGAGCAGCAGCGCGTCGCGATCGCCCGTGCGGTCGTGAACAAGCCCGCGATCCTGCTCGCGGACGAGCCGACGGGCAACCTCGACCCGACGACCTCGGCGGGCATCATGGCCCTGCTCGAGCGCATCAACCAGGGCGGGACCACCGTGCTCATGGCGACGCACGACGCCGGCATCGTGAACCAGATGCAGCGTCGCGTGATCGAGCTGTCGGCGGGCAACGTGCTCCGCGACGAGCAGTCCGGTGGCTACCAGACGCAGGCGGTGCCGATCGTGCGGCAGCAGCCGGTGTCGACCACCACGGGCATCCAGACGCTGCCGGGGATCGTCCGATGAGGCTCGGGCTCGTCATGTCGGAGGTCGGCTCCGGCCTCCGCCGCAACGCGTCCATGGTCGTGTCGGTCGTGCTCGTGACGTTCATCTCGCTGACGTTCGTCGGCACCGCGATCCTGCTGCAGATGCAGATCACCCAGATGAAGGGGTACTGGTACGACCGGGCGCAGGTCGCCGTCTACCTGTGCACCGACACGGACACCACGGGGAACTGCACCGGGGCGAAGGCGACGGCGGACCAGCGTCAGCAGGTCGAGGAGCAGCTCCGCTCGTCGACACTCAAGCCGTTCATCCAGAAGACCTACTTCGAGACGCAGGACCAGGCGTACACACGCTTCAAGTCGCAGTTCAAGGACTCCCCGGCGACCGAGTTCGTCAAGCCGCAGTACCTCAACGAGACCTTCTGGGTGAACCTCAAGGACCCGTCACAGTCCGACGTGCTCATCGAGAGCCTGTCGAAGCTCGCGGGGGTGCAGAGCGTCGTCGACCAGCGGGGGTACCTGCAGCCGATCTTCTCGGTGCTCAACGCGTCGTCGTACACGGCGGTCGGCATCGCGGCCCTCATGCTCGTGGCGGCGGTGCTCCTCATCGCGACGACCATCCGGTTGTCGGCGTTCTCGCGACGTCGAGAGCTCGGCATCATGCGGCTGGTCGGTGCGTCGAACCGGTTCATCCAGACACCGTTCATCCTCGAGGGGGTGATCGCCTCGCTCATCGGGGCGGTCCTCGCCGGGGGAGCGATCGTCGCCGTCGTCTGGTTCTTCGTGCGCGGCTACCTGGCGACGCGGTTCACGGGCACACCGTTCATCGGCATGAGCGAGACGGTGCTGGTGGTGCCGGCGGTGGTGGTCATCGGCGGCATCCTGGCGGCGCTGTCCGCGAGCGTCGCGATCCGGCGGTACCTCAAGGTCTGACCTTCCCGCGCGCTGCTGCGGCTGTCGTTCGGGAAGCGTGGGTGGTCGACACCGGTTGGGTAGACTGGGCGGCCGCCACACACCGGTGGCCGGCGGAGAGGACTCGACATGCCGAAGGAACGCGGGGAGAAGGTCGTCGCGACGAACCGGCGCGCGCGGCACGACTACCTCATCGAGGACACGTACGAGGCCGGCATCGTGCTCTCGGGCACCGAGGTGAAGTCGTTGCGACAGGGCCGGGCCTCGCTCGTCGACGGGTACGCCTTCATCGACGGCGGTGAGGCCTGGCTCGACGCCGTGCACATCCCCGAGTACACCGAGGGCACCTGGAACAACCACGCGCCCCGCCGCAAGCGCAAGCTGCTCCTCCACAAGCAGCAGATCGTCAAGATCAGCCACAAGACGAAGGAGGGCGGCTACACGCTCGTCCCCCTGCAGATCTACTTCTCGGACGGCCGGGCCAAGGTCGAGATCGCCGTGGCGAAGGGCAAGCGCGAGTACGACAAGCGGCAGGCGCTGCGTGAGCGCCAGGACCGCCGTGAGGCCGAGCGCGCGATCTCGACGCGCGGGCACCTCGGGGAGTGACGGGGCGGGCCTCGCGAGCCGTTCGCTCCGGCGCCGTTCGCCCCGCGCGGACCCGGGAGGACCGTGCTGGCCTGGCAGGGTCCGGTGTGAGCGCGCTAGACTGGGCAACCGCCTCCACCACGAGGCGTGTGGTGCCGCTCACGCGGCGCTGACAACTCCACAGTGTGACAGTGGCCCTCCGTCATGGGGATGATCGGTTTCGACATCGCCTGCGTGCCGACGGGAAGCGGGCCGAGGATCCACGGTCATCTCGTCAACGATCCGTGGAAAACAACAAGTGCCAATTCCAAGCGCACTGACTTCGCTCTCGCTGCGTAAGCAGTAGAGCCACATGAAGTCCGTCGGCCGGGTGATCGTTCCCTATCCCGTGTCCGGCGTCATCCAGGGGACTCGCTGCGTGATTCCGTCCGGAGGTCACGCGGGACTTGCATCCGGGCTGGGCTCGTCGTCCTAGAAGCCAGTAGCAAAGGGCGGAGTCGAGCAGAACGCCTCATCTGGCTACGCCCGTAGAAGACGTCGAATCACAGCGATGGACGGGGGTTCAATTCCCCCCATCTCCACCACTGCGGATCGATCCGCGGGGTCACTGTCACACACGTGGTCGTCCGAGGCCGCACCGGTTCCGCTCCGCGGGCGCCGGTGCGGCCTCGGGCGTCTCAGCCCCCATCTCCAGCGCCCAGCAGTTCTCCAGCGCCCGGCGGTTCTCCGGGGCCCGGCGGTTCTCCGGGGCTCATCGGTGCTCGGAGACCCAGGTACTCCCGGCCTGGGTACCTGCGAGGCCGGGTTCCTGTGGGCTGCCTGCGTAGCACGATCGATCGAGCGCCTCCCGTCGGTAGCGTCGGCGTCGGGTCGGCGGACGCCGGTCCGCTCGCTCACACGAGGGTCCCGCGGTGCGGGTGGCCCGTCGACGGGAGGACGCACGTGCAGGAGATCGCGATCCGGGTCCGGCTCGCCGCTCGGGAGCGGCTCGGGCTGTCCGACTACGAGCGGACCGTGCAGGCCGTCGCCACGCTCGCCGCGGTCGTCCGCTGGCTGCCCACGCCGGAGGCGCGTCTCGTCCTGCGCGGTCGTGGCAGCGACCCGGTGCGGGTCGAGACCGTGAGCACCGCGAACGGCTTCGAGATGGTGCTCGTGCTCGATGACCGGTCCTCGGCCGTCGAGCGGGCGGCGGTGGTCGTCGCGTCGGCGATCGCGACCGCCGCAGGGGAGCGGGTCGACGGTGCCGCGGGAGTCGTCGGCGAGCTCGATCGCCTCGATCGCAGTGCGCCGCGCGGTCGGAGTGTTGCCGAGCGGGCGCTTCGCCGGTTCCTCGAGGACGCCCGCACCGACGTGGTTGCCGGGCGTCTGACCGCACGCGTCCGGGCCGCGAGCGCGCTCGTCCGGTTGGCGGAGGACGGTGCGATGGTGGTCGTCGAGCGCGTGGTCGACCCCGCTGCCCCGGCGGTCGAGGCGCACGTGGTCGACGACGTGCCCGAACCGGGGGACGCGGTGGTCGTCGCCGAGACACCGGACGAGGCGGCGCTCATGGCGGACGCGCCCGTCGTCGTGGGAGTCGTGCCGCAGGTCGCGGTGACCGAGGCCCCGCCGCTCCCCACGCCGCCTTCGGGCGAGCCGAGCATCGCTCGCGCGCAGCAGCCCGACCGGTTGAAGAGGGACGCCTCGAAGAAGAGGGAAGAGTCGAAGAAGAAGGAAGAGTCGAAGAAGAAGGAAGAGTCGAAGAAGAAGGAAGAGTCGAAGCAGAAGGACCGGTCGAAGCGGAAGGACAAGTCGAAGCAGAAGGACACGTCGAAGCAGAAGGACAAGTCGAAGCGGAAGGACCCGTCGGCGAAAAAGGACCGGTCGAAGAAGGGCGGGTCGAAGAAAGGCCAGTGAACCTGTGGGATCGTACAGGCGCTGTGTTTCCATCCGGTTACGGCTGTGTTCCGATCGCGTTGCCTGAACGTTCACCGGGTGCGGATGGTGGAAGAGTCGCATAGTCCTCAGCAATCCGACACAGGAGCGACTTTGGCTACGACCACCACCACGACGACGCCGCCGGACACCGGACTCAAGCGCAACGTCGGCTTCATCGGGCTCATCTGGGCCTCGACCGGATCGATCATCGGTTCCGGGTGGCTCTTCGGTTCCCAGCATGCCCTCGAGGCAGCTGGTCCCTCGGCGATCATCTCGTGGGCGATCGGCGGTGTCGCGATCCTCGTGCTCGCACTCGTCCACGCCGAGCTCGGCGGCATGTTCCCGATCGCCGGAGGCACGGCTCGCTTCCCGCACATCGCGTTCGGTGGCGTCGCCGGCGCGTCGTTCGGTTGGTTCTCGTGGCTGCAGGCCGCGACGGTCGCCCCGATCGAGGTCGAGGCGATGATCAACTACGCGCAGCACTGGAAGTGGGCGCAGACCTTCGTCACGCCGTCGACGGGCGTCCTCACGGGCTCGGGCATCGCCGTCGCGATCTTCCTCATGCTGATCCTCACCGTGATCAACCTGTTCAGCGTCAAGATCCTCGCGAACACGAACTCCGCGGCGACCTGGTGGAAGGTGGGCATCCCCGTCCTCGTCATCATCGTGCTCGGGTTCTCCGGGTTCCACGGCAGCAACTTCACGGCCGCCGACGGATTCGCGCCCGAGGGTGCGAAGGGCATCCTCGCCGCGGTCTCGACCTCGGGCATCATCTTCTCGTTGCTCGGGTTCGAGCAGGCCGACCAGCTCGCGGGTGAGTCGAGCAACCCGAAGCGTGACATCCCGCGCGCGGTCATCGGCTCGGTCGTCATCGGCCTCGTGATCTACCTGCTGCTCCAGATCTTCTTCCTCGGTGCGCTCAACCCGTCCGAGATCGGCCACACCTGGCTGTCCGGTGCCTACACGAAGTTCACCGGCCCGTTCGCGGACATCGCCATGGGCGCCGGGATCACCTGGCTCGCGGTCATCATCTACATCGACGCGGTCATCTCGCCCGGTGGCACCGGCCTCATCTACGTCACGGCGTCGTCGCGCGTCTCGTACGGCCTCAGCAAGAACGGGTACTTCCCGCGGGCGTTCGAGTGGATCACGAAGGGCGCGGTGCCGTGGTTCGGCCTCATCTTCGCCTTCGTCATCGGCGTCGTGTGCTTCCTGCCGTTCCCGTCCTGGCAGTCGCTCGTCGGCCTCATCACGAGCGCCTCGGTCCTCATGTACGGCGGTGCCCCGCTCGCCCTCGGTGCGTTCCGCAAGCGGATCCCGGACGCCGAGCGCCCCTACCGGCTGCCGGCCGCCAGCGTCCTCGCACCCCTGTCGTTCATCGTCGCGAACCTCATCATCCTGTGGACGGGCTGGTCCACGGACTGGAAGCTCGGGATCGCGGTGGCGCTCGGCTTCGTCATCATCATCCTGAACCGGGTGCTCGGTGGGAACCGTGCGGTCCAGCCGCGCTGGGACTGGCGGGCCGCGCAGTGGCTGTTCCCGTACCTCATCGGCATGGGTCTCATCGTGTTCCTCAGCGACTTCGGTCCGCTGAAGCACCCGTGGTTCCCGCTCTGGTGGGACATCGCGGTCACCGCGGTGTTCTCGATCGTGATCTACTACTGGGCCGTGAACAGCGCCTCGAGCCGTGAGGAGATCCTCCGTACCGCCGAGGACGTCCGCGAGACCGAGGAGACCAGCGTCGTCGACGCCGTGCCGACCCACTGATCGCGGTCTCCGCTCACTTCGAACGGGAGGCGGTGCGCACGACGTGCGCACCGCCTCCCGTTCGTCGCTCCCGGACCCGTGATCGTGGCGCGGTCGAGCGTCAGAAGTCGGCGAGGTTGGCCCGGAGGCCGCCGTCACCGAACTCGCGACGGAGCAGACCGCGGCGACGGAGGACCGGGACGAGGTCCGCGAGCATCCGCGTGACCGCGACGGGGTGGAGGTCTCCGGAGAGGATGAAGCCGTCGTTGTCCGCGTCGTCGCCGAGCTCCTCGGCGAAGTCGGCGAACTCCTCCGCCGTGCCGACGAAGCCGGTGCGGTCCGCGAGCCGGCCCTTCCGTGCCTTGCGGGTCAGGAGCGCGCGGAGCGGGGCGTCCGGGGTGTCGCCGACGAGACCGCGGATCGTGCCCGCGGAGACGTGGTCGCCGAACAGTCCCGCGGGCAGGGGTGCGTCGAGGTCGAGCGTCGTGAGGTCCGTCTCGAGGTCGCTCGACTGGCCCATCGCCACGACGAGCAGGTCCTCGTCGGTCGGGTGCCGCGACGCGTCGACGAGCCGGTCGGCCTCGGTCGCCGAGGACACGATCTCCGGCTTCACGACGAACATCGTTCGTACGGCACCCGGCGCCCGGCCTGCAGCGACGGACGCCTCGGCGATGCGGGACCGGTACCCACGCACGGTTGCGGCGTCGAGCGGGGCGAGGGCGAGCTGCACGTCGGAGTGCGTGCCCGCGAACGCGAGCCCACGCCCCGAGCCGCCCGGCGAGACGATGACGGGGTCGTCCGCGAGCGGGAGCGCGTTGAGCGGACCGGTGACGTCGAAGTACGTGCCCTGGTGGCGTGAGCCGTCGGTGCGCTCGCCGTCGGCGAAGTGCCACGTGTCGGTGTCGGCCACGAGGGCGTCCTCGCCCCAGCTGTGCCACAGGTGCCGGATGACGCCGAGCCACTCCTCGGCGCGGTCGTACGCGGCGTCATGGGGCAGCGGCGAGGCGCCGACGTGCCGCGCGCTCCCGACGTCGGTGACGACGTTGAGCCCGAACCGGCCGCCCGACAGGTGCGCCAGGGTCGACGCCTGTCGGGCCGCCAGGTACGGCGGGGTGATGCCCGCGTTGACGGTCGGCACGACGCCGATGTGCTGCGTCGCTGCGAAGAGGTACGGCGCGAGCAGGAGCGGATCGTGCTTCGGGCCGCCGTACGCCTGCCGGATGCGCAGGTCGAGGGTCGACGGGTTGCCGAGCGAGATCGCGTCCTCGGCGATGACGAGGTCGAGGCCGGCCTGTTCGAGTGTCCGGACGGACTGCTGGTACAGGTCCGGACGGGTCCAGTCGTACCCCCAGTCCCAGTCGGGCCGACCCCACCCCTGGGGGCCGAACCCGCGGGCGAAGAACCACCCGAAGTGCTGCATCCGTGGCATCAGATCTCCTCGAGCACGATGTGGGGAGCGCCGAACTCGCCGGACCGGACGTCTTCGTCCACGGTGGCGGTCTCCGCGACCGGTGTCGGGCCTGCCGGACCGTCGGCGGGCAGACCGACCCCCGGCCCCTCGGCGGACCGGACCGCCGCCAAGCCGCGCTCGAGGTCGCGGATCAGGTCCTCGACGTCCTCGATGCCGACCGAGACGCGCAGCAGGCCCTCGTCGATGCCGGTTGCGGCGCGTTCCTCGGGCGTCCGCTGGGCATGCGTCGTCGACGCCGGATGCAGGATGAGTGACCGGACGTCGCCGAGGTGCGTCATGCGACTGAACAGGCCGAGTGCGTCGACGAACCGCTGGGCGGCGTCCCGTCCGCCCGCGAGCGAGAAGGCGAACACCGAACCGGCCCCACGCGGCAGGTAGCGCGTCGCGAGGTCGTGGTAGGGGTTGGACTCGAGCCCCGCGTGGTCCACGTTCGCGACCTCGGGCTGCGCGTCGAGCCACCGGGCGATCGTCAGCGCGTTCGCGCCGTGTCGCTCCATGCGCAGCGAGAGCGTCTCGACGCCCTGCTGGATGAGGAACGCGTTGAAGGGCGAGGGGGTGGGGCCGAGCCGTGCGGCGACGACGTCGCGTGCGTACACGACGAACGCCCGGTCGCCGTGGCGGTCGACGTGGCTCCGGCCGCCGAGCGCGCGGTCCGGTTCGGTCAGATGGGGGAACCGGCCGCCCGTGGCAGCCCAGTCGAAGCGACCGCCGTCGACGACGACCCCACCGATGGCGGAGCCGTGTCCCGCCAGGAACTTCGACGCGGAGTGCACCACGATGTCCGCGCCGTGCTCGAGCGGCCGGACGAGGTACGGCGTGGCGAGTGTGTTGTCGACGACCAGCGGTACGCCGTGCTCGTGCGCCACCGCGGCGACCATCGCGATGTCGAGGACGTCGTTCTTCGGGTTCGGGATCGACTCGCCGAACAGGAGCCGCGTCTCGGGGCGGATCAGCGCCCGCCAGGCGTCCGGGTCACGGGCGTCGTCGACGAAGTCCACGCTGATCCCGAGTCGTCCGAGGTTCTGCAGCAGGAGGCCGCGGGTGCCCTCGTAGATGCTCGACGCCGACACGACGTGGTCGCCGGCCTGCAGCAGACCGAGGAGCGCCACGGTCACCGCGGCCTGTCCGCTGCCGACGAGGATCGCCTCGACCCCGCGCTCGAGGACGGCGACGCGGCGCTCGAGCGACGCGTTCGTCGGGTTGCCGAGCCGCGTGTACGTGTACCCGGCGTCGTCGCCGGCGAACCGGTCGCGCGCCTGCCCGAAGTCGTCGAACAGGAAGCCGGACGACATGTGGATCGGGGTGATCCGCGCGCCGTGCGCCGAGTCGGGCACGACCCCGCCGTGCACCTGCTCGGTGCTGAACCCGAACCCCGCCGTCGCCGTGTCGCTCTCGGGCACGTCCCACCTCTCTCTGCCTCTGCCGGCGCACCTGCGCCCATCGGGCGATCCTCCCACTGCTGGAGCCGGGAGGCACGACCGGCGTCGTCCGGTTACGGCACCACCCCCACGACGAGCGTCCGCAGACCGACCGCGACCGTGTCGACGACCGCGCCGAGCGGGGCATGCGCCAGCCAGACGACGCCGAGTTCCACGAGCACGAACAGGACGTACCAGACCGCTGCGGGGAGCCGGTACTCGCTCGCGACGATGTGGAAGTCCGTTCGGACCGGAGCGCCGGTGGCGATCCAGCCGGCCACCCGCACGACCGACCGCACACCGTCGACGACGAACAGCGCGCCGATCGCAGCGACGACGAGCACGGTCCACTCCGAGGGACGCACCGCGACCCAGACGGCGACGGCCGCGAACCCGACGACGACCAGGACGCCGAAGGCGTTCCGGACGAACAGGACGGCGACCACGGCGGCGACGCCGAGGACGGCCGTCGTGAGCACGTGGTCGGCGTGGACGGACCCGATCACGAGCAGGGCCCCGGCCCAGAGCGGTGCCGAGTACCCGGCGTAGAGGTTGCCGAGCCGGACCGCCCACCGCACGGCGCGGGGGACGCGACCGAGGTCGACCCATGCCTCTCCCGAGCCGTCCGCGTGCAGGTCGATCCGGCGGATGCGGCCGCCGAACGGCACGACGACGACGCAGTGGCCGACCTCGTGCACGATGGTCGTGGCGATCCGGGCGACGCGTCCGACGGCGGGCACGAAGGGCAGCGCCGCCCCGACGAGCAGGGCGACCAGGAGCGCGGAGGACGGCACCCGGGGATCTTCGCGCACCCGGCCGATGTCGAGCCTGGGAACGCGGGGGCGACCCCCGGCCGCCGCCGTTCGGCGCTCCTGGTGGAGCCGCGGTGGCAGACGCGCGCCGGCATGGGGGACGTCCGCTCGGCGACCACGGCGTCGACGCGGAGTAGACGAGACGGGTGACGACGACCTCCCGATCCGACGCCGGCGACCAGGACACCGAGCGCGACCGGCAGCGGTGGCACGCGTTCGCGGTGTGCATCGCGGTCGCCGGGATCACGATCATCGACCTGTCGACGGTGAACGTCGCGCTGCCGTCGATCCAGCGGTCGCTCGGCGCGTCGAACTCGGAGCTGCAGCTCATCGTCGCCGGCTACGCACTGGCGTTCGGCCTGGCGCTCGTCCCGGCCGGGCGCCTCGGTGACCTCCGGAGCCGCCGGCTCATGTTCGTGGTCGGCCTGATCGCCTTCACGACCGCCAGCCTGTTGTGCGCGATCGCCCCGTCCATCCAGGTGCTCGTCGTCACGCGGATCCTGCAGGGCTTCGCCGCGGGGACGCAGATGCCCCAGGTGATCGGCCTGGTGCAGCAGCTGTTCCGTGGGGAGGAGCGCGGGCGCGCGTTCGGCATCTTCGGCGCGATGGTGGGCATCTCCACCGCGCTCGGTCCGACGATCGGCGGCGCGCTCATCGCCCTCGGCGGCGAACAGACCGGATGGCGCTACATCTTCTGGCTCAACGTCCCGTACGGCCTCGCGGCCCTGTACTTCGCGGTCCGCCTGCTGCCCCGGAAGCGCCAGGACCCGTCACGCGACCGCGAGCTCGACCTCGTCGGGATCGTCCTGCTCGGGGTCGCGGTCGTCACGCTCATGCTGCCGTTCGTGCTCACCTCGGGCACGGGCGACTCGCCCCTGCGGTGGCTCGCACTCGTCGGCACCGCGGTGTCCGGGGCCCTGTTCGTCTGGTGGGAGCGGCACTACGCGCACACGGGACGGTCCCCGGTCGTGCACTTCGACCTGTTCCGGCTGTCGTCCTACCGGAACGGCCTGCTCATCGCCGCGGTGTACTTCGCGGCGCTGCCGGCGACGTTCCTCATGGTGACCCTCTACCTGCAGGAGGGCCTGCACCTCGAGCCGCTGTTCGCCGGCATGGTGAGCATCCCGTTCGCCGCCACGGCCGCCGCCGGCGCCTGGTTCGGCGGTCGTCTCGTCAACCGCATCGGCAGGGCGCTCGTCGTCTGGGGGCTCTGCGCGGTGGTCGTCGGGTTCGTGGCGCTGCTCGTCGCCGCGACCACGACCCCCGCGTCGATCACTCCATGGGCGATGGCGGGTGCGTTCCTCATCGGTGGCGCGGGCGGTGGCCTCGTCGTGTCGCCGAACCAGACCCTGACGCTCGCGCAGGTCCCCGTCGAGCACTCCGGTGTCGCGGGGTCGATGCAGCAGCTCGGCCAGCGCGTGGGCACGGCGATCGGCACGGCCGTCGCCACGAGCGTCTTCTACGGGATCGTGCGGAGCGAGGACCGGAAGGCGGGGGACCTCACGGCGTACCACGACGCGTTCCGCGCGGGCACGGCGTTCACCGTGGGACTCGTCGTGCTCGTGCTCGCGCTCGCGATCGTCGACCTCGTGTCGCGGAAGAAGCGCGGCGAGGAGACGCCCGTGCCGCAGGAGGCCTGAGACGTCGCCGGGTCGTCGCGCCTACCCGCGGATGGTGCGCACGACCGCGTCGTGCAGGAGCCCGTTCGTCGCGAGGGCGGTGCCGTGCCACGGGCCGGGCTCGCCGTCGAGCGACGTGAACCGCCCGCCCGCCTCCTCGACCACGGGGACGATCGCAGCCATGTCCCACGGCTTCAGGTCGCCCTCGCCCGCGACGTCGAGGGTGCCCTCGGCGACCATCATGTAGGCCCAGGCCTCGCCGTAGGCACGGGTCCGCCAGACGGACCGGGACAACCGCAGGAGGCCGTCGAGCCGCCCGGCCTCGTCCCAGTCCTGGAGGCTCTGGTAGCTCACCGAGGCGTCCGCCAGCTCCGCCACTCCCGACACGCGCAGGGGACCCTCCAACGAGGAAGCCCCGAGTCCCGTCGCCCCCCACCATCGCTTGCCCATCGCGGGGGCGGACACGACGCCGACCCGGGGGACGCCGTCGACGGCCAGGGCGATGAGCGTCGCCCACACGGGCACGCCGCGCAGGTAGTTCGCCGTGCCGTCGATCGGGTCGATCACCCACTGCCGGTGTCCGGAACTCCTCGCGGTGGTCCCTGCGGCGGCGGTCGACTCCTCGCCGAGGAACGTGTCGTCGGGACGCTCGGCCGCGATCCGCTCGCGGAGGGCCGCCTCGACCGCCTGGTCGGCGTCGGTCACGTGCGTGCGGTCGGCCTTGACGTCGACGTGCAGGTCGGCCGCCCGGAAGCGGGCGAGGCTGATCGCGTCGGCCGTGTCGGCCAGGGAACGGGCGAACGCGAGGTCGGCGGCGAGGTCCACGCGCCGAGCCTACCGAGCGCCGACGGTACGGCTGGCCCGGCCGTCCTTCCCCGCGAGATCGCGCCCGGTGCCGCTCGCGGACCGGTCGGAGCGGCAACGACTGCGATGGCGGCGGAAGGAGGGGCGGGGGGCCGGGGCAGGTCAGTCCGCGCCCGGGTCCAGCTCGCCCATGCCCGTGAGCAGCGCGCGGAACGAGTCGAGCCGCTCGATGCCCGTGGGGCCGAGCTCGCCGTCCTGGACCCGGTCGACGATCTCCCAGTCGTGCGCCTGGTCGAGCGGTATGCCGTCGGCGGGCTCGCGGACCGGCACCGCGTGCGCGGCGAACGCGCGGAACACGTTCTCGGGCTGCACGTGCCCGAGGCCGAACGACCGCACGCCGGGGGTGTCGATGATCCAGCCGCCGCCGTGCACCGGCAGCGCGATCGAGGACGACGACGTGTGGCGCCCGCGTCCGGTGACCGCGTTCACGACGCCGGTCGCCCGGGAGGCCCCGGTCAGGGCGTTCACGAGCGTGGACTTGCCGACGCCCGAGTGTCCGACCGTCACCGTCACCTGGTCACGGAGCACGGCCGCGAACGCGTCGAACGGCACGTCACCCGCGGCGCTCGTGACGACGCGCAGGTCGAGGCACGCGAAGTGCGCGAGGAACGGCTCCGGGTCGGCGAGGTCGGTCTTCGTGATGCAGAGCACCGGGTCGAGCCCGGCGTCGAAGGCGGCGACGAGGTACCGGTCGACGAGCCGGGGCCGGGGCTCGGGGTCGGCCGCGGCGATGACGATGAGCATCTGGTCCGCGTTCGCGACGATGACGCGTTCGACGTCGTCCGTGTCGTCCGCGCTGCGGCGGAGGAACGTCGAGCGGTCCGCGACCTTGACGATGCGGGCGAGGGAGCCCTCGTCGCCGCTCACGTCGCCGACGAGCGACACGTGGTCACCGGTCACGACGGCCTTCTTGCCGAGCTCGCGCGCCTTCGTGGCGGTGATCACCCGGGCCTGGCCGGACTCGGCGTCGAGGGGACCTCCCCCGACGAGCACGCCGAACCGTCCGCGGTCGACGTTCGTCACCCAGCCGGGCGTGGCGTCCTCGTGGTTGGGGCGCTGCTTGGTGCGCGGACGACTGCCCTTCGGGTTCGGCCGCACCCGCACCGCGGACTCGTCGTACTGCCCGTACGGTTCGTCGAGGTCGTCGTCGTCCCCGCCGTCGAACCAGCTCATGCGCCCGACGTTGCCACGAGCGTGTCCCACAGCTCCGGGAACTGCGGCAGGGTCTTCGCGGTGGACCCGATGTCGTCGACCGCGACGCCGTCGACGACCAGACCGATGATCGCGCCCGCGGTCGCCATCCGGTGGTCCTCGTACGCGCCCCACGCCCCCCCGTGCAGCGGACGGGGCTCGATCCGGAGGCCGTCGTCGAGTTCCGTCACCGCGCCTCCGAGACCGACGACGTCGGCGGCGAGTGCGGCGAGCCGATCGGTCTCGTGTCCGCGCAGGTGCCCGATGCCGGTGATCGTCGACGGGCCCTCGGCGAGGGCCGCGAGCGCGACGAGCGCGGGCGCGAGCTCGCCGCCGCGCGACAGGTCGAGGTCGACGCCGGGCAGCGACGCCCCGCCACGGACACCGACGCCGCCGTCGACGACGAGGTCCGCGCCGTCGCGCGTGACGGTCGCGCCCCAGTGCGGCAGGAGGGTCTCGAGGTCCGCGCCCACCTGGGTGGTGGCGGTCGGCCAGGTCCGGATGCGGACGGTCCCTCCGGCGACGAGCGCGGCCACCGCGAACGGTGCCGCGTTCGACAGGTCCGGCTCGATCGTGACGTCGCGGGCGGCGATCGGACCCGGGTGCACGTGCCAGACGCCCGTGTCGGGTTCGTCGACGACGACCCCACGGTCGCGGAGCGCCGCGACGGTCATCGCGATGTGCGGCATGCTCGGCAGCCGTTCCCCGCGGTGCCGGAGCAGCAGGCCCTCGTCGAAGCGGGGCGCCGACAGCAGGAGGCCCGACACGAACTGGCTCGAACGGCTCGCGTCGATCGTCAGCTCGCCACCGCGCACACGGCCCGTCCCGGTGAACGCGAACGGCAGGCTGCCCCCGCCGTCGTCGGTGACGTCCACACCGAGCGCGACGAGCGACGCGATGGTGGTGTCCATGGGGCGCCGGCGCGCGGACTCGTCACCGTCGAACACCACTGGACCGTCGGCGAGCGCGGCCAGGGGCGGGAGGAACCGCATCACGGTGCCGGCGAGGCCGCACTCGACCCGGACGTCGCCGTGCAGCGGCGCCGGGGTCACGCGGAGGTCCGGGCCGTACGGGCCGGCCCCACCCGCCGGGTCGATCCGGACACCGAGCGCGCGGAGGGCGTCGACCATGAGCGCCGAGTCCCGCGAGTGCAGGGGGAGCCGGATCGTGGACGGACCGTCGGCGAGGGCCGCGAGCACGAGCTCGCGGTTCGTCAGGGACTTCGACCCGGGCAGGGCGACGTCGCCGTGGAGGGGACCGCGCGCCACGGGCGCCGGCCAGTCGTCACCGGCGGGGACAGAGCGGGAATCAACGGGAGCCTGCATCGGTTCCCCAGGATAGCGATGCGCGTGCCCCGCCTGCCTGGCGAGGTGCGTGCCGGACAGGAGGACCATGGCCACCGCGCTGACAACGGAGCGTCCACGGGTGCGGACGTTCCCGTCCGCGTCGACGTCGCTGATCGGGGACCTCGACGACGACCGCCGACTACGATGGCGGGCGATGACGAGCCAGGACGACGCGACGAACCCCGACGGTCCGCTCGGACGACCCCCGGTCGACGAGACGGAGGAGCAGCTCGACGCCGTCGAGGAGGAGTCCCTCGCGCTCGCCGAGACGGACAGTGCGGACGCGGTCACGACCCCCGACGCGCAGGAGCTCCGCCGGCTGTTCGAGGAGCAGGCGTTGCCGTTCATGGACCAGCTGTACGGCGCGGCGATGCGGATGACACGGAACCCGGCCGACGCGTCGGACCTCGTGCAGGAGACCTTCGTCAAGGCGTTCGCGGCGTTCCGGTCGTTCCGGCAGGGCACGAACCTCAAGGCCTGGCTGTACCGGATCCTGACGAACACGTTCATCAACAGCTACCGGAAGAACCAGCGGAACCCCTACCAGGGCACCATCGACGAGCTCGAGGACTGGCAGCTCGGCGGGGCGGAGAGCGTCACGCAGAGCATCTCGTCGCGCTCGGCCGAGGCCGACGCGATCGACCACCTGCCGTCGTCCGCGGTCAAGGACGCCCTGCAGGCGATCCCCGAGGACTTCCGGATGGCGGTCTACTTCGCCGACGTCGAAGGGTTCTCGTACCAGGAGATCGCCGACATCATGAAGACCCCGGTGGGCACGGTCATGAGCCGGCTCCACCGCGGCCGGCGCCTGCTCCGCGGGCTCCTGGCCGACCACGCACGAGAGACCGGTGTGGTGCCCGACGCAGCGTCGACGGAGACGATGCGCCCGCGGACCCGCACCACGAAGACGCCCGCCACGACGGGCCGGAGCACGGGGAGGAACGGACGATGAGCGGCTGCGACTGCTCGAAGGCCAAGGCGGAGCTCGAGGAGTTCCTGCACGACGAGCTCGAGCGCGACGACCTCGCGGACATCCGCGAGCACATGGCCGGCTGCGAGGACTGCTCGAGCGAGCACCGCGTCGGCGTGGTGCTCATGACGGCCGTGCAGCGCGCCTGCAAGGAGACCGCCCCGGAGGACCTGCGGACCCAGGTCATCGCCGCGCTGCGCGAGGCGCAGGCGACCCACTGACTCGACCGGGAGGCCCGCCCGCCGTCCGCCTCGTCGGCGGCGGTGCGGGGGGCCTCCCGGCCGGTCGGGGTCGGCGCCCGATCAGATGGTGAGCGCGCGGTCGATGACCTCGGCCGCCTCGCTCGCGGAGCGCTTCGACGACCCCGTCGCCGGAGCCGCGCTGGCGGGACGTGAGGACACCGAGAGCGGACGGCCGTCGAGGTGGCGCGACAGCGCCATGCAGACGAACGGCCAGGCGCCCTGGTTCTCCGGCTCCTCCTGCGCCCAGACGAGGTCCGCCTGCGGGTAGGAGCGGAGGGTCGCGAGGATCTGGTCGAGCGGGAGCGGCGCGAGCTGCTCGAGGCGGACGAGTGCGACGTCCTCGACCCCGCGCTTGGCGACCTCGGCAGCGAGGTCGTGGTGGATCTTGCCCGAGTGGAGCACGACCCGCCGTACGGCCTGGCGGTCGGCGATCCGCTGGTCGTCGATCACCTCGCGGAAGCCGCCGGTCGTGAACTCCTCGACCGCGCTCGTCGCCTGCCGCATGCGGAGCATCGCCTTCGGCGTGAACACCACGAGCGGCTTCTGCGGACGCGCGTGGGCCTGCCGACGGAGCAGGTGGAAGTACGACGCCGGGCTCGACGGCCGCGCCACGACCATGTTGTCCTCGGCGCAGAGCTGCAGGTAGCGCTCGATCCGAGCCGAGGAGTGGTCCGGCCCCTGGCCCTCGTAGCCGTGGGGGAGGAGCAGCACGAGCCCGGACCGCTGGCCCCACTTCTGCTCGGCCGACGAGATGAACTCGTCGATCACCGTCTGCGCCCCGTTGGCGAAGTCGCCGAACTGGGCCTCCCACATGACGAGGGCCTCGGGCCGCTCCACGGAGTAGCCGTACTCGAACGCCATGGCCGCGTACTCACTGAGCGGCGAGTCGTAGATGTACAGCCGGCCCTGGTCCTCGGTGAGGTTCGCGAGGGGGAGCCACTCCTGGCCGTTGACGCGGTCGTGGAACACCGCCTGGCGCTGCACGAAGGTGCCACGCCGGGTGTCCTGGCCGGTGAGCCGGACCGGCTTGCCCTCGACGAGGAGGGACCCGATCGCGGCGAGCTCCGCGAACGCCCAGTCGATGCCGCCGCTGCGCGACATCTCGACCCGCTTGGTGAGCAGCTGCTGGAGCTTCGGGTGGACCGTGAACCCCGCCGGGGGGTTGTCGTGCGCGTCGCCGACGAGTCGGAGGACGTCCGCGCTCACCGCCGTCTCGTGCACCTCGTGCTCCGAGTCGTCGCGCTGCGCGGAGGGCCGTTCGAGGCCCTGCACCGCGCCGCCGTCCGCGGGGACGACCGGGATCGACCCCGTCTGTGCCTCGTGGGTCTCGGCGAACGCACGCTCGAGGCGGTCCTGGAAGTCCCGGTGCGCTTGGTCGTACTCGTCCTGCGTGATGTCGCCGCGACCGACGAGGGCGTCGGTGTACAGCGTGCGGACCGAGCGCTTCGCCTCGATGAGGTTGTACATGAGCGGCTGCGTCATCGACGGGTCGTCGCCCTCGTTGTGGCCGCGGCGGCGGTACGAGACGAGGTCGATGACGACGTCGCGGTGGAACTGCTGCCGGTACGCGAACGCGATCTCGGCGACGCGTGCCACGGCCTCCGGGTCGTCCCCGTTCACGTGGAAGACCGGCGCCTGGATCGTCTTGGCGACGTCGGTCGAGTACACCGACGACCGCGACGCGCTCGGCGACGTCGTGAACCCGACCTGGTTGTTCACCACGACGTGGACGGTGCCACCCGTGCGGTAGCCCCGCAACTGCGACAGCTGCAGGGTCTCGACGACCACGCCCTGTCCGGCCATCGCCGCGTCGCCGTGGACGAGCACCGGCAGGACACCGAAGGTGCCGATCGGGGTCCGGTCCTGCTTGCCGCGGACGATGCCCTCGAGCACGCCGTCGACGGCCTCGAGGTGCGACGGGTTCGCGGCGATGGTCACCGGGATCGCGGTGCCCTCGGCCGAGCGGAACACGCCCTCCGTCCCGACGTGGTACTTGACGTCGCCGGAGCCCTGGCCCGCGACGGCGCCGGGCAGCTGTGTCCCCTCGAACTCGCGGAAGATCTGCCCGTAGGTCTTGCCCGCGATGTTCGTGAGCACGTTGAGCCGACCACGGTGCGCCATGCCGATCGCGACCTCGTCGAGACCCTCGCGCGCGGACTCCTGGATGAGCGTGTCGAGGAACGCGATCATCGACTCGCTGCCCTCGAGGCTGAACCGCTTCTGGCCGACGTACTTCGTCTGCAGGAACGTCTCGAACGCCTCGGCCTCGTTGAGCTTGCCGAGGATCCGCAGCTGCTCGTCCTTGCCCGGCTTGGCGTACGGCACCTCGACGTGGTCCTGCATCCACCGGCGCTGGGCCGGGTCCTGGATGTGCATGTACTCCACGCCGATCGTGCGGCAGTACGAGTCGCGGAGGATCCCGAGGATGTCCCGGAGCGGCGCGCTCGTGGTGCCGGCGAGGCCACCCGTGACGAACTCGCGGTCGAGGTCCCAGAACGTCAGCCCGTGGTTCTCGATCTCGAGGTCCGGGTGGGTCCGCTGCTGGTACTCGAGCGGGTCGATGTCCGCCATGAGGTGTCCGCGCACCCGGAAGCTGTTGATGAGCTCCTGCACGCGGGCGGTCTTGTTGACCCGCGACGACAGGTCGACGTTGATGTCGTTCGCCCAGCGGATCGGCTTGTACGGGATCCGGAGCGCCGCGAAGATGCCCTCGTAGAAGCCGCGCTCGCCGATGAGCAGCTCGTGGACCGTCTTGAGGAACTCCCCGGACCCGGCGCCCTGGATGACGCGGTGGTCGTAGGTGCTCGTCAGCGTGATCGTCTTGCCGACCCCGAGCTCGACCAGGGTCTTCGGCGCGGACCCCTGGAACTGCGCCGGGTACTCGAGGGCACCGGCGCCGATGATCGACCCCTGCCCCTTCATGAGCCGCGGCACGGAGTGCACCGTGCCGATGCCGCCCGGGTTCGTCAGCGAGATCGTCGTGCCGGCGAAGTCCTCGGCCGTGAGCTTGTTCGCCCGCGCGCGCTTGACGAGGTCCTCGTACGCCGCGATGAACTGCGAGAACGTCAGGGTCTCGGCGCGCTTGATGCTCGGGACGAGCAGCGCACGGGTGCCGTCGGACTTCGGGACGTCGATGGCGATGCCGAGGCCGACGTGTGCCGGGGTCACGACGACGGGCTTCCCGTCCTGCTCGTCGTGGTAGACGTTCTGGCTCGGGAACTCCTGGATCGCCTTGACGAGCGCCCAGCCGATGAGGTGCGTGAAGGACACCTTGCCGCCGCGCGTCCGCCGCAGGTGGTTGTTGATGACGATGCGGTTGTCGATCATGAGCTTCGCGGGGATCGTCCGCACGCTCGTCGCGGTCGGCACCCGGAGCGAGGCCTCCATGTTCGCGGCGAGGGTCTTCGCCATGCCCCGCAGCGGCGTCCGGACGTCCTCGTGGGTCTCCTCGTGGTCGTCCCGCTCGTCGCTCGGATCGGCCGGGATCGGGGCCGGGGTCGGCTGCTTCGACGTCGTCCGTGCCGGCATCTGCGTCGACGAGGTACGCGGGGCGCCGCCGTCCGCGGCGCGCGCGGGCTGCGCGACCGGCGCGGCCGGCTCGACGGGACCCGCCGGGTCGGGAGCTGACCCGGCAGCCGGGGACGGGCCTCCCGGGCGGTCGTCGGACGCGCCCGCGTCGCTCACCTGCGTCCGGTGGTAGCTCTCGAGGACCGGCCACCAGGACCGGTCCACGGCGTCCCTGTCGACCAGGAACTGCTCGTAGAGCTCGTCCACCAGCCACTCGTTCGCGCCGAATTCGCCTGCGGTCTCGTCCGATGTCCCCGTCAGATGGCTCGACACAGCCGATCGCCCACTCTCCGTCGATTGATGCTGGTGCCGGTCGCACACACACGACCCGTGCACCGTGCGGGCAGCATCGCCCGCGCCCGTCAAGCCTAACCCGCCTGCGGGCCGCCTCGGCGGGAGCGCCCAGGGTGTCTGGACGGACCCGTCCGCGCCGGTGGCCGTCACCCCGCTGCGACACGGTCGCCCCCGAGGAGGGCCGTATTACGGTGAGCGCATGAGGTTCTACGAGACGCGACCGACCCACGACCTGACGTACTCGGACGTGTTCCTCGTGCCGAGCCGCTCCGGCGTGTCGAGCCGGTTCGACGTCGACCTCACGCCGCCCGACGGCACCGGCGCGACCATCCCGGTCGTCAGCGCCAACATGAACTCGGTCACGGGTCCGCGGCTCGCGGCCACGTTGGCGCGGCGCGGCGGCCTCGGGGTCCTGCCGCAGGACATGCACCCGCAGGACCTGGACGCCGCCATCCGCTGGGTCAAGGCCCAGCCGGTCGATCACGACACCCCGGTCACGATGACGCCCGACACGACCGTCGCCGAGGCGCTGACGCAGCTCGCGCCGGTCCCCGGGCACGGCGTCGTCGTGCAGGACGCCGGCGGGGAGTACCTCGGCTGCGTCCCCGCGGTCCGGCTCGCGACCGCAGGCGAGGACGCGACCGTCGGGGATCTCCTGCACGGCGCGGTGACCGCGATCGACGCCGACGACGTCGACTCGCCGCGGGCCGTGTTCGACCTGCTCGCCGCCGCCGAGGTCGACTTCGCGCCCGTCCTCCGGCACGGTCGCGTCGTCGGCACCACGAGTCCCACGAGTGCGATCCGTTCCGGCATCTACCGGCCCGCGGTCGACGCGGACGGGAGGCTCCGGGTCGCCGCCGCGGTCGGCATCAACGGCGACGTGGCACGCAAGGCGTCCGCGCTCGTCGCCGCGGGCGTCGACGTGCTCGTCCTCGACACCGCCCACGGGCACCAGGAGGGCATGCTCCGTGCGCTGCGCACCGTGGCCGACCTCGGACTCGGCGTCCCGCTCGTCGCGGGCAACGTCGTGACCGCCGACGCGGTGACGCACCTCGTCGACGCGGGCGCCTCGATCATCAAGGTCGGTGTCGGCCCTGGGGCCATGTGCACGACCCGCATGATGACCGCGGTCGGGCGGCCGCAGTTCTCGGCGGTGCTCGAGACCGCGGCGGCGGCACGGGCGCTCGGTGCCCACGTCTGGGCGGACGGCGGTGTCCGGTACCCACGCGACGTCGCCCTCGCCCTGGCGGCCGGCGCCGCGAGCGTCATGATCGGGTCGTGGTTCGCCGGCACGGTCGAGGCGCCGGGCGTCCTCAAGGTCGACGCGCAGGGGCGACGGTACAAGGAGAGCTGGGGGATGGCGTCCGCGAAGGCCGTTCGCGAGCGGTTCGAGCGGCTCGACCCGTACGAGCGCGCGCGCAAGGCCCTGTTCGCCGAGGGGATCTCGTCCTCGACCATCTACCTCGACCCGGAGCGTCCGAGCGTCGAGGACCTGCTCGACATGATCACGGCCGGGGTGCGGAGCTCGGCGACGTACGCCGGCGCACGTGACCTCCCCGCGTTCGCGGACCGTGCTCTCGTCGGCATCCAGTCCGCCGCGGGGTACGAGGAGGGCAAGCCGGTCCCGGTGTCCTGGTGAACCGGACCGTGTCCCGCTGAGCGGCACCGCGCCGACCGCATCGGTTCCGCGCTGGGGGGATTCCCGGCCAGGGCGGGCCCCCGGGCGCTACTGTTGACCACACTGTGGACGACCCTCCTGATCGCACGTCGCCGGGCCGACAGCCGAACGCGGCCCGACATGCCCGGCCGCGCCGCCAGCTCCTCCTGCTCAGGAGGCCCTCGGTATGACCGTCGTCGACCTCCTCATGCTCGTGGGCGGCGTCCTCCTCACCCTCGGGACGGGCGTGTTCGTCGCGAGCGAGTTCGCGCTCGTCAACCTCGACCGCGCCGACCTCGAGGCCCGGCGTGAGCGCGGCGCAGCGGGGCTGACACCCGTCATCCAGGCGCTCAAGGTGACGGCGACCCACCTGTCGAGCGCCCAGCTCGGCATCACGCTCACCACGCTCCTCAGCGGGTACCTCCTCGAACCCTCCATCGCGCACCTCATCGAGGGCCCGTCCACGGCGCTCGGTCTGCCGGACGAGGTCGTCGAGCCCGTCGGGTCCGTCGTGGCGCTCGTCATCGCGACCCTGCTGTCGATGGTGCTCGGAGAGCTCGTGCCGAAGAACTTCGCGCTCGCCCTGCCGCTCGGTACCGCCCGACTCGTCGTGCCCGTGCAGATCGTGTTCACGACGGTGTTCCGACCCGCGGTCGCGTTGCTCAACGGCACCGCGAACGCCGTGCTCCGCACGATCGGGATCGAGCCGCAAGAGGAACTGTCCGGTGCCCGGAGCGCCGAGGAGCTCACGAGCCTGCTCCGCCGATCCGCGATGGAGGGCAGCCTCGAGCAGGACACCGCCACGCTGCTCACCCGCACGATCGCGTTCTCGGAGCACACCGCGAGCGACGTCATGACGCCGCGCCCGCGGGTGTCGACGATCGGGGTGGCCGAGTCCGCCGCCGACGTCATCGCCCTCGCCCGCCGCACCGGGTTCAGCCGGTTCCCGGTGATCGACGAGGACGCGGACGACGTCGTCGGCATCGTGCACGTCAAGGCAGCCGTCGCCGTACCGCGCGACAAACGGGCGGAGGTGCCGGTCGGTGCTCTGCGGACCGAGGCCGAGCGCGTCCCCGAGACGATGCACCTCGACTCCCTGCTCACCGCCGTCCGCGGTCGCGGGTACCAGATGGTGATCGTCGTCGACGAGTACGGCGGCACCGCCGGGGTCGTCACGCTCGAGGACCTCGTCGAGGAGCTCGTCGGTGAGGTCTCCGACGAGCACGACCGGACGCGGGTCGACGTGGTGCGGTCACGGGGCTGGCTGACGTTCCCGGGCCTGCTGCGCCCGGACGAGCTGCAGGACCGTGCGGGCGTCCGTGTCCCCGACGACGGCCCGTACGAGACCATCGGTGGCTTCGTGATGAGCCGACTCGGACGCCTCCCGGTGGTGGGCGACACGGTCCCCGTCGACGGCGGGATGCTCCGTGTGGAGCGCCTCGACGGCCGCCGGATCGACCGCATCCGGTTCACGCCCACGCCCACGCCGACGGCGGTCGACGAGGGTGAACCCGCGGTGCCCGGATCGTCGAGCATCGCGCCCGAGGTGCCCGACGAGGTCGGGGTCCGACTGGGGGTCCCGCGATGAGCGACTGGCTCGGCATCCTCTGGCTCGTCGTGCTGCTGCTCGGCAACGCGTTCTTCGTGGCCGCGGAGTTCGCCGTCATCTCGGCGCGACGATCCCAGATCGAACCGCGCGCGGAGCAGGGCTCGCGGGCCGCGCAGCGCACGCTCTGGGCGATGGAGCACGCCACCCGCATGCTCGCGACGACGCAGCTCGGCATCACCGTGTGCTCGCTGCTCATCCTCAACGTCTCGGAACCCTCGATCCACCACCTGCTCGAGGGGCCGCTGCACCTCACGGGGTGGGACGTCGAGGTGACCGGCACCATCGCGTTCGTCATCACGCTCGTGATCGTGTCGTTCCTGCACGTCGTGTTCGGCGAGATGGTGCCGAAGAACATCTCATTCTCGATGCCGGACCGGGCCGCGCTCGTGCTCGTGCCGACGCTCTGGTACCTCGGGCACGGCGTCCGAGGGATCACCGTGGTCCTGAACGCACTGGCGAACGGGTTCCTCCGCGTGTTCCGGGTCGAGCCGAAGGACGAGGCCGTCAGCGCGTTCACGGTCGACGAGGTCCAGACGATGGTGGAGCAGTCCCGCCGCGAGGGCACGCTCGTCGACGCCGCCGGCACGCTCGCCGCCGCGTTCGAGTTCACGGCGAAGAAGGTGCGGGACGTCGCGGTGCCGATGCCCGACCTCGTCACGCTCCCGGACGACGCCACGCCGGGCGACGTCGAACGGGCGGTCGCGACCCGTGGATTCTCCCGGTACGTGCTCGTCGGCGACGACGGCGACCCGACGGGCTACGTGCACGTCAAGGACGTCATCGACCTGCGCGAGGACGAGTTCGACGACCCGGTGCCGCCGAAGCGCATCCGCCAGCTCATCTCGCTGTACCGCGACATGGACCTCGAGGACGCACTCGCGACGATGCGGGCGGCGGGTGTCCACCTGGCGCGCGCGTTCGACGCCGACGGTCGGACGACGGGCGTGCTGTTCCTCGAGGACATCCTCGAGGAACTCGTCGGCGAGGTCGAGGACGCGACCCGACGTCGCTGAGCCGGGTCGCGCCTCCCGGAGGGCGGCGCGCGCGGTCGGCTCGTGCCGGCACGCGGGAACTCAGCGCGGGACGCCCTCGAACTTCGCGATCGCGACGGGGCTGACCGGCGTGAAGCAGTTCACGAGCGTGCCGTCGGGATCCCGGAGGAGCAGCGACCGGTTGCCCCACGGCATCGTCGTCGGCGGTGCGACCACCTCGACCGTGCCGTCGTCGAGCTCGGCCGCGAGCGCGTCGACGTCGGCGACGAGGAACTCGACGATCGGCGTCCGGCCCGTGCTCGGGTCCGACCGGTCGCCGAGCACGGCGGCCATCGTGCGGGTGCTGCCGATCGCGAGGGTCCCGCCGGCGGTCCGGAGTTCGGCGAAGTCCGGTGCGGGGCGGACGGCGGTGACACCGGTCACACGCTCGTGGAAGGCGACGAGGCGGTCGACGTCGTCGGTGATGAGGCGGACGGAGACGAGGTTCACGGTGGGGCTCCCGGTTCGGTGGCGCCGCTGGTGCGGCGCGGTGACGGCCGCGGAGTGCGGCGACGACCAGGATCGCGGGCGCGAGCGACAGCCCTGTGTCGGTGTTTCCGGTGCCGATGTCCGATCCGCGTCAGACGAGTGTCAGCGTTCGGAGGTCCCCGTCCGGCACCGCGATCTCCTCGGGGCGCACGGTCCGGCGCGGCGCGGTCTCGGCCGTCACCGTGAGGCCGTCGATCCGGTCGACGCGGAACGCGCGGAGGTCGTCGCGGAGGCGGCACCACCCGAGGAGGTACCACCCGCCGGCGGCGCCGATCCACCCCACGGGCTCGACGTCCCGGAGTGTCGCGCGCCCCGCACGGTCCGTGTAGCGGAGCCGGAGGACGCGCCGCGCCGAGACCGCGTGCCCGAGCGCGGGCGGGGCGGCGGCGTCGAGCGGGACCGCGCCGAGGAAGTGCACGCGGTCGGCCAGGTCCCGCGCGGCGTCCGCGTCGTCGGACCGCATGGCCGCGAGGACCTTGCGCAGTGCCACGGCTCCTGCGTCGCGGAACGGGCTGCCGGCGAGGGCCTGCAGGGCGACCGCGACCGCGACCGCCTCGTCCGGACCGAAGTTGACGGGCGGGAGCGTCCGCGCGCGGTCGATGCAGTAGCCACCCGTCCGACCGGGCTCGGCCCACACCGCGGCACCCGACTGTTGCAGCGCGCTGACATCGCGTTCGATCGTGCGTCGGCTGACGGAGAACCGGTCGGCGAGCCACGCAGCGCTCCGCGGGCGCGGTGCGACGGCACGCAGTTCCTCGACGATCGCGTACAGGCGGTCGGTCCGGTTCACGGGCTCACGATAGTCCGGAGCGGGCCCGGAGCGGCCCGCTCCGGTGGACTAGATGTACTGCCCAGGGACGTTGGTTGTGTTGCGACGACTCGCTGTAGTCGTTGGGATGTGAGAAGGACCTCCTGCAGTGGAGTGGAGCTGTCTAGTTCACACACTCTCCGCAG